>JAOPZJ010000286.1 GCA_025964155.1 Solirubrobacterales bacterium | reverse complement strand
TGCAGCTGTACGACGCCTTCACGATCACGCCGATCCTCTTCCTCGAGGACCTGGGCTTCTGCGCGAAGGGCGACGGCGGGCCGTTCGTCGCGTCGGGTGCGATCGCGCCGGGCGGCAGCCTGCCGATGAACACGAACGGCGGCGGCCTGAGCTACCAGCACCCGGGCATGTACGGCCTGCTGCTGCTCGTGGAGGCCGTGCGCCAGATCCGCGACGGTGGCCACGACGTCGTGCTGGCCCACGGCAACGGCGGGGCGCTCAGCGCGCAGTGCACGGCGATCCTGGGGTCGGAGGCGACGCGCTGAGCGCGCCGCCCCGCGAGCCGCCGCTCAGAACGTCTCAGGCCTTGAGGTCGACGGCGACCTCGTAGACCTCGACGGGCGCGCGCGTGCCCATCCCGTCGGTCGGCGGGCTCATCGTGTTCAGGACCGCGTCGCCCTGACGCAGGTCGTCGAGCGTCTCGAAGAAGCCGATCACCATCGCCTTGCCGTTGTCCGGGTCGGTGAGCATCATGACCCCGGTCGAAGGCACACCCTCCGGCGGCCCGCCGGCCGCCCTGGCGCTGATGCCCTCCGCGTTGCTGCGGATCGCCGCGGCCTCGCCGTCGTCCCACCTCGACACACGTGCGTACATCGTCGCCTCCTCGGTTGGTTGCGCCGAGCGTACGCCGGGCCAGAGCGGTGGTCCAGTGCATCTGCCCCGGGTCTGGGGCACGCCGGTCACCCGATCGGGGAGGGTAGGGGCATGACGAGGACCGGCACGCGGCGTGAGCGCAACTGGTGGGGCTGGGGGTTCGCGGACGCGCGCATCGATCCGGACGCGATCGTCGGCCACGCGCGGGCGACCTTCGGGTTCGGCGGTGCGGACGGCGTGGAGGACCCGGTCGCGCTGGCCGATATCGCGCTGCCGGCGCCGCGGCTGGACGTGAGTGCGATCAAGAACGCGTCGGTCGATCACCTGGACCGCCTGCACCACTCGTTCGGCAAGTCCTACCTGGACACGATCCGTGCCTTCCGCGGGACCGTCGACCATGCGGTGGACGCGGTGGCGCACCCGGCGGACGAGCGGGAGCTGGAGGCCGTCCTGGAGTGGGCCGGCGCGCACAACGCGGCCGTCATCCCGTTCGGTGGTGGCACGAGCGTCGTCGGCGGCGTGCAGCCACGCGTCCCCGACCGCTTCGACGGCACGCTGTCGGTGGACCTGTCGCGGATGTCGCGCCTGCTGGAGCTTGACGAGCACTCGCGGTCCGCGCTCATCCAGGCGGGGGCCTGCGGCCCGGTGCTCGAGGACCAGCTGCGCGCGCACGGCCTGACGCTGCGCTTCTTCCCGCAGTCCTTCGAGCTGTCGACGCTCGGCGGCTGGATCGCCACGCGAGCGGGCGGCCACTTCGCCACGGCACGGACGCACATCGACGACCTCGTGGAGTCCGTGCGCGCGATCACGCCCGTCGGTGCGTGGGAGTCGCGGCGCCTGCCCGGCAGCGGCGCGGGCGTGTCGCCGGACCGGATGCTGCTCGGGTCCGAGGGGACGCTCGGGATCATCACCCAGGCCTGGATGCGGGTGCAGCCGCGGCCCGCCCATCGCGCCTCTGAGGCCGTGCGCTTCTCGTCGTTCGCCGCCGGCGCCGAGGCGGTGCGCGCCATCGCCCAGTCGGGGCTCACGCCAGCGAACCTCCGTCTGCTGGACGAGCTGGAGGCACTGCAGACCGGGGCGGGGGACGGCACGCACGCCGTCCTCGTCCTCGGCTTCGAGTCCACCGCGGTGGAGGTGGAGGTCGACGACGACCTACGCCGCGGCCTCTCGCTGTGCCGAGCCCACGGCGGCGTCTACGAGCAGGCGCCACGCGGCGCGGGATCCTCCGGTGGTGCGGTGGACACGTGGCGCGACGCCTTCCTCGCGATGCCCTACCTCCGCGACGCGATGCTCCGCTGCGGCGTCCTGAGCGACACCTTCGAGACGGCGATCACCTGGGAGCGCTTCCCGGCCTTTCACGAGGCGGTGACCGGCGCGGTCCGTGCGGCGCTCGGCGAGCCGTGCCGCGTGTCCTGTCGCTTCACGCACGTCTACCCCGATGGCCCGGCGCCGTACTACACGGTGATCGCGCCGGCCCGGCGCGGGGACGAGGTCGCCCAGTGGTGGGAGATGAAGCGGGCGGCCTCGGACGCGATCACCGCCGCCGGGGCCACCATCACCCACCACCACGCCGTCGGGCGTGACCACCGCCCGTGGTACGACGTGCAGCGCCCGGACGTCTTCGCGAGCGCGCTGGCCGGGGCGAAGGCGGCGGTCGACCCGCGCGGACTGCTCAACCCGGGGGTGCTGCTGGACTGAGCATCGGGCGCGCGCCGTGGTGGTGGGAGCCACGGCAACCGTGCCATCATGGGTGGCGCGATGTCTGCCGTGGCCAAGAACTTCGAGGCGATCACCAAGGCGAAGGCCGCCCACAACAAGGCCTGCCCCTTCCCGCCGCACACCGTGCGGATGAACCCGTTCGAGATCGAGCGGATGCAGTGGGAGGAGGGCGACACGATCGCGGGCCTGGTGCTCGAGGCCGACGGCAAGCTCGGCACCGGGGCCTTCCGCCTGATCTGCGACGGCATGGAGCCGCCGGAGCTCGACATCGAAGAGACGCAGTACGTCGAAGGGCCGCTCGAGCCCCTCGTCGTCCCGGTCGGACCCGCGCGCGAGGACGAGCGCGTGTTCGAGCCGCGCAACTGACGGCCCCTCGCCGTTCCCGGCCGCTCAGCCCGCGCGGCGAACCCGCGGAATCAACCATCTAGGGTGCGCGCGTGGACATCAACGACCGCGTCGCCTCCTACCTGAGCCAGGCCCGCGAGGAGCTCCGGGACGGCGACCTTGGCAAGGCCGAGGGGTTCGAGCGCCTCGCCGCGCAGCACGCCGCCACGCTCGAGGACGCCCGGGCCGAGCAGCTGCAGCTGTGCCGCGTCCGCGCCGAGCGCCTCAAGCGCCAGGACCTCCACGCCGAGTCCGCGGCCCAGCTGCGGGACGCGGTGGCGCTCGCAGACGGCATGGACGCCGAGCCCGACGAGCGCTTCGAGCTGCTCCACACGCTCGGGGTCGCCCTCACACATGCCGGTGACCTGGAGGCGTCGGTCGGGGCCTTCCAGCAGGCCTTGGCGGTCGCCTTCCAGATCAGCCCGACGTTCTGGCCCGCGGTCCAGACACGCGTACTGATGAGCTTCCCGCTGCGCCGGCTGGGCCGCCGTGGTGAGGCGGACGCGGCGCTGCGCGAGGCGCTGCGCCTGGCAATGCAGCTGCGCCCGCCCGGGGCGGATCGGATGATCGCCCAGATCGAGGGCGAGCTCGACGAGCTGCGCGTGTCGCACGGCCCGCCGAAGGTCAGCTCGCCGCCGGCCAGGCCGTCGGTGCCACCGCCACCGGTGCCCGCGGCGCCGCTGCCGCCGGCCCACTTCGACGAGGTCGCCTACGACGCGGCGCTGGCGGCGCTGGACGAGCTCATCGGGCTGGCCGGCGTCAAGGAGCAGATGCGCCGCATGGCGGAGCTGCTGCGGATCAACAGCCTGCGGGCGGACGCGGGCCTCAAGCGCGCGGACATCAGCCTGCACCTCGTCTTCGTCGGGGCGCCGGGCACCGGCAAGACGACGGTCGCGCGGCTCTTCGGGCGCCTGTACCACGCGCTCGGCCTGCTGAACTCCGACCGCGTCAGCGAGGTCACGCGCGCCGACCTCGTGTCCGGGTTCGTCGGCCAGACCGCCACCTTGACGAACAAGGTCGTCGACGCGGCTCTGGACGGCGTGCTCTTCATCGACGAGGCCTACTCGCTGTCGCGTCCGGACAGCCCCGGGGACTTCGGGCCCGAAGCGGTGACCGAGCTGCTCAAGCGGATGGAGGACGACCGCACGCGCCTGGCGGTCATCGCGGCGGGCTACCCGCAGGAGATGGGCGCGTTCCTCAACTCGAACACCGGTCTGGCCAGCCGCTTCTCCGAGACGATCAGCTTTGCCGACTACGGCCCTTCGGAGCTCGTGGACATCTTCGTCTCCTTCGCGCAGCAGTCCGACTACGGGCTCGACGACGCGGCGCGCGCGGCAGCGCTGCGGGTCCTGGGCGACATGCACGCCCACCGCGACCGGTACTTCGCCAACGCGCGGGCAGCCCGCAACCTGTTCGACGACGTCATCGGCCACCAGGCGGCCCGGCTGCTCGCCGTCGACGGCGCCACACCCAGCCGCGAGCAGCTCATGGCCATCACCGCCGCCGACGTACTGGCGGCTGCACCCAAGACGCCCGCCTGAGGTCAGCGCACGACGAGCGCACGCCCGAACCCGCGGGCGAAGAGCTCCACCTCGCGCTCGGCCGCCCAGCGCGGCACCGCGATCGCGTCGTCGGCCTCCAGGACGAGGTGGACCTCGTCGTCGCGCAGCTTCACGTGCGCGGCGCGGACGTTCTGGTCACGGGCGCGCTCCAGGTCCTCCGCCAGGCGCAGCAGCGTCGCGAGGCGGTCCAGGCGGTCCCGCGCGGTCTGGTCCATCAGCGCCGCCAGCGGCCCCGGCTCGGGCATGCCCTTGCGGTGGTATCGGGCGGCCTGGGCGATCACCGCGACCTCGCTCGGCGTGTAGCCGGGCAGGCCCGCGTTGAGGATGAGGTAGCGCGAGTGCTTGTGGTGGTCGTCGTAGTCGACGGACATCCCGATGTCGTGCAGGCAGCACGCCGCCCACAGCAGCTCGCGCTCGAGCGGGTCTCCGGCGTGCAGGCCGCCGGCCGCGAGCTCGTCGAAGAGGCCGAGCGCGAGCTTCGCGACGTGCTGGGTGTGTGCCGGGTCCACGTGGTACCGGGCGGCGAGATTGAGGACGCTCGCGCGCCGGACGTCCTCCATGAGCGGCGGGTCGCCCGCATCCTGCAGCATGGACGCGAAGAAGACGCCCTCGCGAAGCCCGGCCTCGGTGGCCTCGACCCCGCTGAAGCCGCCGGCCTCCATCACGCCCTGCACGACGACCGCGCCGGCGAGGATGAGGTCCGCCCGCCCGGGCTTGATCCCCGGGACCGTCTTGCGCTCGGAGGCCGGGAGCGCGGCGAGTCGCTCGACGAGGTCATCCAGCGCCTCCCGCGTGATGACCTGGCCCTGGACGCCGAGCGAGGGCAGGCCCTGCGCCCGCTGCGTCGCGGCGGCGAGGTTGCGCACGGTGCCGCCGATGCCGACGAGGCGGTCGCCGCATCGCGGGATCCATGGCGCCCCGTCGAGCTTGCCGGCGATGTGGGCACGCAGCTCGTCCAGCGCCTTGCGCTTCTGCGGCCCCCCGCCCGGCAGGAAGCGCTCGGTCATCCGCACGGCCCCCAGTCGCCAGGAGTCGAGCTTGGTGGCGTAACGCCCGGTGACCTGCACGAGCTGCATCGAGCCGCCGCCCAGGTCAAGGACGCACCCGTCGGACAGCGTCGTGGAGTTCACCGCGGCGAGGTACCCGTAGCGCGCTTCCTGCTCGCGGGAGAGCACGCGGATCGGCAGGCCGGTGAGCTTGCGGGCACGCGCGAGGAAGGCATCGGCGTTCCCGGCCTCCCGGATCGCGCTCGTCGCCACGGCGTCGATCTCGTCGCGCCGCAGTCCGCTGGCATGCGTGAAGTGGGCGAAGACGTCCAGCGTGTCGAGCGCACGCGCCATCGGCGCCTTGCCGAGGTCACCGGTCGCCGCCATGCCCTCGCCGATGCGGACCGGCTCGTGGATCTCGTCGGTGCGACGCCACCCGCCGGAACCCGATTCGAACACGACGAGGCGAAAGGAGTTGGACCCGAGGTCGATGACGGCCAGGCGACGGTCGGGCTGGGGCGCAAGGGCGTCCACGTCCGCATCCTGACGCATCCTTTGTGCGGCCGGCTCGTTAGAGGGTGCATGTCACCACGTCGTTCCGCTGACCGTAATCCGGTCTCATGCATGTCTCAGCCCCTATCCGGGACGCAACAACGCTGTTACGTTCGCGCGATGCGACGCCTCCTCATCCCGCTCTCGGTCCTCGCGTGTCTTGCGGTCATCCCGGCTGGTAGTGCTCAAGCAGCTGGACAACGGTGTAACAACACGCATGGAACCGAGCTCGCCCACAGCACCCTCGTGAAGATCTACAAGGTGAAGACGGGTAGCTCCTATCGCTTCTACGGCTGCAAGAAGTCGAGCGGCCCGGTCATCGCGCTGACGAAGCCGTTCAAGGGCAGCGCCGTGAAGATGGTCGCCGCCAAGGGTGCCTACGCCGCCTTCACGCGCACGATCGACGGCAGCGACACGATCTCGGTCGTCGACGCCCGTACCGGCAAGCAGCGCCGCGGGCTTTACCCGCCGAGCCAGATCGAGTTCGACGTCGACGACGCCACGCCCCAGATCGGGGCCGCGAAGCTCAACACCAAGGGCGAGCTCGTCGTGAGCTACATCGGTCTCGGCGACGGCTCCAGCACCGCGTCGGAGGTCTACATCTACGCGTTCGACGCCGGCGGCGACGAGCAGCTCCTCGACAGCGGCCCGAGCAACAAGGTCGGCGCCAGGACGATCGGGATCAGCGGCGAGAACGTGACCTGGACGCACGATGGCACCACGCGCACGGCGAAGATCGGCGAGGTCAGCCTCGACGTCACGAGCGGCGGCGGCCCGACCGAGGGCACGGTGACCACCTCCCCGGAGGGCGGCATCGCCTGCCACATCGCGAACATGACGCTCACCGGGAACTGCGTCGGCTCGTTCTCGCCGAACACGACCGTGACCGTGACGGCGACCGGGGCTGCGACCGCGACCGTGACGATCAGCGGCGGCTGCTCGGGTGTCCACGCGCCGGTCGCCGGTCAGGCGACGAGCGTCGCGACCTGCCAGGTGCAGCTCAGCAAGGCCAAGACCGTGAAGGTGACCTTCAGCTAGGTCCGCGATGCGCGCCGGCCCGGGGAGCTCCTCCGCGGCCGGCGGGCTCGCGCAGCGGTGGTCCTCACCAGCGGTGGCTGCTGCTCGTCTGAGGTGGAGCGGGAGCCGGGGATCGCGTTCGGGATCGTGGCCGTCGACAGGCCAGCTCGTCGCGCTAGACCCTATGAGCCGGTCGCCCCGGGCTGGGGTTGACTGCCGAAGCTAGTGGCCGGACGCTCCTCGCGGGGGGTTTGTCTGGCCGGAGAGTGGCTCCGGCTGACCCCAGGACTAGTGAGGAGGTCCGGCCATGACCGGAACGATGACGTGGGTGGGGCTTGATGTCCATGCCAGGTCGACGCATGCGGCGGCGATCGACACGCTGACGGGCGAGCTGCGGCGCGAGAGGTTCGGGCCTGGGCTGGAGGCGCCCGTGGCGTGGCTGGGCGAGCTGCCCGGCCCGGTGCGGGCGTGTTATGAGGCTGGGCCGACGGGGTTCGGGCTGTATCGGGCGGCCGTCGCTGCCGGGATCGGGATGCAGGTGATCGCGCCGGGCAAGACGCCGCGGGGTCCGTCAGATCGCGTGAAGACCGATCGTAAGGACGCCGAGTTGCTGGCCCGTTTGTTGCTCGCCGGTTCGTTGACGCGGGTCGTCGTTCCGCCGCCGGAGGTCGAGGCGGCGCGCGAGCTGACGCGTGCGCATGACGCATGTCGGCGGGATCTGATGACCGCTCGCCATCGCGTGTCGAAGATGCTGCTGCGCCACGGACGGGTGTATCCGAAATCGACGACGTGGACGATGGAGCACCGGCGGTGGCTGTCCAGGCAGCAGTTTCACGAACCCGCGAGCGACATGGTGTTCGCCGATCTGCTGGCGGCCGTCGACGGCCTGTCCTCAAGGAAAGCGGCGATCGCGCTCAGGCTCGCAAAGCTCGCAACGGATGAGCAGTGGTGGCCGACGGTCGCAAGGCTCAGGAGCTTCCGCGGGATCGACACCTTGACCGCGTTCAGCTTGCACCTGGAGCTCGGTGGCGACTGGAAGCGCTTTGAGCGAGCGACCTCGCTCTCGGCATGGCTCGGGCTGACCCCGTCGCTAAGCCAATCCGGCGAGTCCTCGCGCCAAGGCGCGATCACGAAGACCGGGTCGATGCTCGCTCGCCGCCTGCTGGTCGAGTCCGCGTGGCATTACAGCCGCCAGCCGCGGCTCGGTGCGACGCTCGCTAACCGCCAGCAGGGCCAGCCCGATCACATCCTGGCGATCTGCAACCGTGCGCAGCAGCGGCTGTTCAATGTGAACCAGAAGATGCGCGCCCGCGGCAAGCCGCACAACGTCACCGTCGTGGCCTGCGCGCGCGAGCTGTCCTGCTTCCTCTGGGCCGCCGCCACCGCCGACTGACCCAGGGCTGACAGACCCACGGTCGGTGGGCCGGGGCGCCGGGCCACAGGCGGCCGGCACGCGCGATCCAACTATGAGCAGCTGCTCCTCGTCTTCATCAAAGAGCGGCCACGCTCGGTCCTAGACAGCGCTCGCCGGCAGCACGAAACCCGGGCCCTGGGGTACCCAACCCCCGCATCATCAGACTGGCAACGCCGACAACCGAGCCCGGCGTCCCGGCCCACCGACCACCCCCTCCAACGGCCTTCAAGGACGGCGATCACCCATGCGCACTTGACAACTCGACGGCCATATCAGTTGG
>JAOPZJ010000223.1 GCA_025964155.1 Solirubrobacterales bacterium | reverse complement strand
CGCCGCCGGGGGCGCGCGCTTCAGATCCGCCGGCGACGCCCAGGACGCCGCGGCCGACCTGCAGCGCCTGGCCGATGCCCTGCGCACGCCGGCCCCCGCCGAGTGGGACGCGGTCGACGAGCTGTTCTGCGCCGGGACGTAGGCGTGGATGTGTCCCGCCCCCGGGGATCAGAGCCGCAGCGCACCGACCGAGCCCGCGAACGCCGGCGGCACGCGGCTGCCGTCGCCCGCCGCAGCCCGCGCGAGCGTGTCGTCGAGGACGGGTAGGTCCTCGAGGCCGTCGTGGAGCGCCAGGTGCTCCTGGGCGGTGAGCGCGGCGAGCAGCGCGTCCGCCCGCTCCTGGTCGATGAGCTTTGCGGTCCGTAGCCGGATGCACGCCATCGGGGCGCTGACACCGAAGGCGGCCGCGAAGCGCACCACGTCCTCCATCGTGTCCGGCTGCCTGCTGTCGTGCGGCCGCGCCGCCACCCATGCGCGTGCCGCGTCGGGTGGGATGAGGAGCTCGGCGGCAAAGGCGTTGGCGCAGCGCTCCTGGATCGACTGGCCGCCGTCCTCCGCCGCCAGCGCCTGGGCGTCGTCGACGCTTCTGGCGTGCCCGAGCGCGTGGTGGCCGATCTCATGAGCAAGGGTGAAGCGCTGTCGCACGACCGGGCGCTGCGAGTTCAGAAAGATCGTCGCGCCGGTTGCGGCCGGCAGGTAGGCGCCATCGACGGCGTCTGCCAGCGCGGTGACGACGACCGGGACACGAGCCCCGTCCTCCGCCAGCGTCACGAGGTCGGGCACCGGACCCAGCGCGGGGATGCCGTGGCGCTCGCGCGTCTGGCGGGCCCGTTTGCGGGCGGCGTTCAGCTGATGGGCGGGGTGCAGCGGCACCGGTGGGACGCTAGCGGAGCGCTCGGCTCGGCCCTACGATGCGGGGCATGCCGCCCACCGAGCACCTGCTGGCCTTCACGCTGACGGCACTGCTCATCGTCGCCGTCCCGGGCCCGAGCGTCCTCTTCGTCGTCACGCGCTCGCTGACGCTGGGCCGCCGCGCCGGGGTGGCGACCGTCGTCGGCAACGCCTGCGGGGTCTACGTGCAGGTGCTGTGCGTGGCGGTGGGGCTCGGCGCACTCGTGCAGGAGTCGGTCGCCGTCTTCACGCTCGTCAAGCTCGCGGGCGCGGCCTACCTCGTGTACCTCGGCGTGCGCTCGTTCTTGCATCGGCGCTCGCTGGCGGCCGCGCTGGACCGGCCCGTCGAGGCCAAGACGCTGCGCGGCATCGTGCGCGACGGGTTCGTCGTCGGCGTCGCCAACCCCAAGGCGATCGTGTTCTTCGCGGCGGTGCTGCCGCAGTTCGTCGACCGCGGGGCCGGTCACGTGCCGCAGCAGCTCATGGTCCTCGGCGGCATCTTCTTCGTGATCGCCCTGATCTGCGATGGGCTGTGGGCGCTGGCGGCCGGGACCGCGCGCGCGTGGCTCGTGCGCTCGCCGCGCCGCCTGGAGGCGATCGGCGGGGCCGGCGGCGTGACGATGATCGGCATCGGCGCAGGCCTGGCGCTGAGCGGGCGCAAAGACTAGCTCGGCCCCCGCGAGGCGCGGGAGTCCTGCGACGCGGCGAAGCCGCGGTGACGGATCCAGTCGGTGACGCCTGGGGCCACGACGTCGGCGACGTTGAAGAGCTGCCCGACCGGCGGGCTCAGGCGGCGGGGGCGCTCGAGGATCGCGCGCGTCACATAGCCCGCCGCTTCGTGCGGCTGGACCGCCGGGACGCCACGGTAGATCCCGGTCGGCGCGATCATCGGCGTGCGGACGAGCGGCATGTGGATCGTCGTCACCCGTAGGTCGTCACCGAGGACCTCGCCCTGCAGGCTGTCCCCGAAGGCGTCCAGCGCGGCCTTGGAGGCGACGTAGGCGCTGAAGCGGGGAACCCGTGTGAGGACGCCGAGCGTCGAGACGTTGATGATGTGCCCGTGCTGCCGCGCCTCCATGGCGGGCAGCAGGCCGAGCGTCAACCGGACGGCCGCGAAGTAGTTCAGCTGCATCGTGCGCTCGTAGTCGTGGAAGCGGCCGGTCGAGTTGCTGACGGACCGCCGGATCGAGCGCCCGGCGTTGTTGACGAGGATGTCGACATGGCCGTGCCGGGCCAGCGCGTCGACGCACAAGGCGTCGATGGCCTCAAGGTCGGTGAGGTCCACCGGGTGCACGGTCGCCGTCCCCCCGACGGATTCCACCGCCGCGGCGACCTCCTCGAGCTTGCCCTGGCTACGGGCGACGAGCGCGACCGTGCCACCGGCGCCTCCGAGGGCGTGAGCGGTGGCCTCCCCGATCCCCGACGAGGCGCCCGTGACGAGCGTCACGCGATCCTGCAGCGCCCGCTCCAGCGACCACGTCCCCCGCATGCGCCCGGCCGTGCCGACGGGGCGCATCGCCAGGCGGTTGGCCAGGCCGGCAGAGTCGACCACGAGGCGCTGCAGGGCACGCGAAGGAGAGGCCATTGTCAGCACATGCTACGGCGCCGTACCTGAGGGCTGCGCGACGCCTCGTCGCGCCCACGCGGCGCCGCCGGCCGAGGGATGGCCTGGCGGCCTATCCCTCGGCGCCGTCACCACGCGGAACACGACGATTCGTGGCGCACACCCTCAGGTACGCCTTGGACGTGACGGCACAAGCGGCTGCCGGACGACAACGGCGGGTTTCAATGTCGTCCACGGCGGACAAAGCCTCTGATGTGTCCCTGCTGGAACTCGTCTTGCTGGTCATCGCCGGACTCTGCGTCCTCGACGCAGCCTTCGTGGCCGTCGTCTATGCGGTGGCCTGCCGGAACGAGCGGCGCGCACGCGCGCCGGCCGGGCGGCCGGTCGGCCCCAGGCAGCGCCAGGACCGGCACCGTCCGAGCCTCACGCTCGTGCGGTGATCCCCGATCGCTA
>JAOPZJ010000177.1 GCA_025964155.1 Solirubrobacterales bacterium | reverse complement strand
GGCCGCGCGGCGACGTGGCGCGGCGAGCCCGGCGACCGGGCCTCGTCGTGCTGATCGGCGCCGGCCCGCACGGCCTCGGTGCGGCGGCCCACCTTCGGGACGCCGGGGTGCCGCTGCAGGTGTTCGGTGACCCGTTCTCGTTCTGGCGCGACCACATGCCGGCGGGGATGCTGCTGCGATCCCGGCTGCGCTCGTCGCACCTGTGCGACCCACACGCCAAGTTCACGCTGCTGGCGTGGGCCGCCGCCGAGGGGCGGACGCTGGCTACGCCGCTCTTGCTGTCGGACTACCTCGACTACGGGCGCTGGTTCCAGCGCCAAGCGGTGCCCGAGGTCGACCGCCGGCGGGTGCAGCTCGTCGCCCGCGGCGATGGCGGCTTCCGGGTCACGCTCGGTGACGGCGAGCGCCTCGAGGCGGAGCGGGTCGTCATCGCGGCGGGCATCCAGCCGTTCGCGCGCGTGCCGCAGCCGTTCGCGGGGATGGCGCCCGCGCTCGTCTCCCACACCTCCGAGCACGCGAGTCTCGACGGCTTCGCCGGCCGGCGGGTGGCGGTGGTCGGCGCGGGCCAGAGCGCCCTCGAATCGGCGGCGTTGCTGCGCGAGGCGGGGGCTGACGTCGAGGTGCTGGCTCGCACCCGCGCCCTGCGCTGGCTGGGTCCCGCGCCGAGCGACGCGCCGGCGACCGCCCCCCGCCGAGCCACGTGGCCGTTGGCACCGACGGACATCGGCGGCCGCGTGACCAGCTGGGTGTCGGCTGCGCCGGATGTCTGGGGCCGCGTGCCCCAGCGCATGCAGCCGGAGGTGGAGTACCGGTGCAACCGCCCGGCCGGCGCCGGGTGGCTGCGCGACCGCCTCGCGGACGTGCCGATGACCCTGGGGCGCACTGTGCGGGCGGCCGAGCCGGATCGGGCGGGGGTGCGGCTGAGGCTCGACGACGACACCGAGCGCCTTGTGGACCACGTGCTGCTGGCCACGGGTTACCAGATCGACGTCGAGCGGTACGTCTTCCTCGACGGTGACCTGGGCGCGCACATCCACCGCGCCGACGGATACCCGCTGCTCGGACGGGGCCTGGAGTCGTCCGTCCCTGGCCTGCACTTCCTTGGCGCCCCGGCCGCGCGCTCGTTCGGGCCGGTCATGCGCTTCGTGGTCGGCTGCTGGTACGCGGCACCGGCGGTCAGTGCCCACATCGCCCGCGGGCGGCGGCCGCGGGTGTGGGCGTTCGCCCCGCGGCGCGTGGTCGCCGCATCGACGAAGTCGGATGCCACGAGGATTCAGCGTACGCCGAATCTTTGAGGTCTCGCCCGTGGAGCGCGAGACGCTGCACGGCATGCCCACCGTTCGCCTGGACGTCACGATGTCGCTCGACGGGTTCATCGCCGGGCCGGACGTCGGCGTCGAGCAGCCCATGGGCAAGGGCGGCCTCCGGCTCCACGAGTGGCTGTTCGAGGCATCCCCGGGCGACGTGGACGCCGTCGTCGCAGAGCAGATGCGTGCGATCACCGGGGCGGTCGTGTTGGGCCGGCGCACCTTCGACGTCGGCGTCGGAGTCTGGGAGGACACGCCGTTTCCCGCTCCTTGCTTCGTCGTGACGCACCGGCCTCGCGGGCCGCTCGTCCAGCAGAGCGGGACCTTCGCGTTCGTGACCGACGGCATCGCCAGCGCGGTGCGCCAAGCCGGCGACGCGGCGTCGGACGGGCTCGTCCGGCTGATGGGCGCGGACATCGCCCGGCAGTGCCTGGCCGCCGGCCTCGTCGACGAGCTGCACCTCCAGCTGGCGCCGGTGCTGCTCGGCGCGGGCACCCGGCTCTTCGGGGACCTGGCCACCGGACCGGCCGAATGGGAACGCACCGCGGTGATCGAGTCACCACATGTCACGCACCTGCACTTTCGCGTGCGCCGTCCTGGGCCGTGAGCCAGCCCGGCGGGTCGATCGGCGGCGCCTGTGCCGCCGGAGTGGACTGCGGCAGGTCCGGCCCGGGCTTCCAGCGGTGCAGGCCCAGCGCCTTCATCGCCTTGTACTTCACGACGCCGTGGGCGTTGCCCACGTACCACACGGCATGCACCGAGACGGGGAAGGTCGCGTTCCAGAAGAGGTCTGGGATCGGGTCGCGCGGCGCGGGCTCGGTCATCGTGACGTCCGCGGCGACGTAGCCCTCGCCGTCCTCGTAGCCCAGCCGCTGGAGCACCACGCCGTCGGCGTCACAGATCGTCGTCTCGCCCATCATGAGCGACGGCCACGCCAGCCCCGGCACGAGCGGCGTCTCCATGACGAACGGCCCGACGTGGGACGGGTGCACGGCCGGCACGCCGAGCATCCGCGCCATCCGCGGCGGCGTCTCGCGGCAGTACTGCGCGAGGAACTCGTGGTCGCGGTCGATGAACCACGGCTTCGTCAGCGCCCACGACGGGAACGACGGGAAGTGCATGCCGCCGGCGAGCAGCTGCACCTTGCCGACGAGCCGCTTGGCGGTCCGCACGCGGCCCCACTCAAAGCCGTTGGCGCACCCGATCGGGCCCAGGGCGGTCGGCATCACGCCGTCGTCCGTTCCGCCGGAGTAGTAGTTGTTCTCCCAGAAGGACGGCTGGTCCTTGTCGTGCAGGTGGATCGCGCCGTCCGGCTCGCAGAGCGCGTACGTGCCACGCGTGTCGCGGCCGCGGATCGCGATGAAGCCCCCGCCGACGAGGCAGCCGTACTCCCGCGAGAGCGCGCGCAGCGTCTGCAGCGGCGCGCCGAGCAGCGGGCGGGCGACGTCGCGCATGCGGCGGTCATAGGCGTTGGGCGAGGTCATCGCCTCCGGCAGGAAGATCATGTCCGGGGCGTGCTCGCGGGCGGCCGCGCGCACGAGGTCGGCCACGCGCCGCAGGTTGCCCTCCACGTCCCCGATCTGCAGTGCCGGCTGGATCGCGACGACGCGCCGCTCGGTCTGAGTCGTGGTCGTCATGCGGCGACCCGGTGCCGCGCGACGATCGCCTCGGCGTCGATCCCCGGCGGCAGGCAGCCCAGCGTGCCGCCGCCGTCCTCCAGGCGGGCCGCGCAGTAGGCGTCCGCGACGACCGCCGGTGCGTACCGCACGAGCAGCGAGCCCTGCAGGCAGCGGGCCATCCGGACCGTCAGCTCGCGGGCACGCGCCTCGTCGACGGTTCCGGCGCCGATGACGTCCCGCAGCTGCGCGATCGCGGCGTCCAGCCGGCGGCTGGCGCCCGCGCCGGCGTCCAGTTCGGCGAGGAACGCGTCCACGCACTCCGGCTCGCGCTGCATCGCGCGCAGGACGTCGAGGGCCTGCACGTTGCCCGAGCCCTCCCAGATCGACATGAGCGGCGCCTCGCGGTAGGTCCGCGGCAGGCGCGACTCCTCGACGTAGCCGTACCCGCCCTGGCACTCCAGCGCCTCGGCGCTGTGCAGCGGCGCGCGCTTGCAGACCCAGAACTTCAGGACGGGCCCGGCGATGCGGCGAAACGCGATCGCCTGCGGGTCACCGTCGGCCGCGTCCTGTGTGGCCCGCGCCAGACGCAGCGCCGACCAGGTGGCCGCCTCGCTCTCGAGCGCCAGGTCCGCGAGGACGGCGGTCATCGCCGGCTGGTCGGCCAGTTGCCGGCCGAAGGCCAGGCGGTGCGAGGCCCAGTGGATCGCCTCGATCGTCCCCGTGCGCATGACGGCGGTCGAGCCGAGCACGCAGTCCTGCCGCGTGCCGCCGATCATCGCCATGATCGTGCGCACGCCGCGTCCGGGCTCGCCCACGAGCTGCGCCAGTGACCCGTCGAAGCGCACCTCCGCCGTCGGGTTGGAGCGGTTGCCGAGCTTGTCCTTGAGGCGGTCGATCGTCCAGCCGTTGTCCGAGCCGTCGTCGCGGCGGCGCGGGACCAGCAGGCAGCTGACGCCCTCCGGGGTCTGCGCCAGGACGAACATCGCGTCGGAGTGCACGGCGGAGACGAACCACTTCTCGCCCGTCACCCGCCACCAGCCGTCATCGGCGGTGGGCTCGGCGACGGTCGTGTTCGTGCGCACGTCCGAGCCCCCCTGTTTCTCGGTGAGCGCCATCCCGATCAGCGCGCCGCGCTTGTCGGGGTCGGTCGCGGGCAGTGCGCGCGTGTCGTAGACGCCGGACGTGACCAGCGGCTCCCAGCGCTCGGCGACGCCGCGCGTGAGGCGCAGCGCCGGCACGCACGCGTAGGTCATGGCCAGCGGGCACGTGCTGCCCGCCTCCACCTGCGCGACGCCGATGAACTTCGCCGCCCGCACCACCTGCGCGGACGCGTCGGGATCGGCCCACACCGCACCGCCGACACCGGCCTGGACCGCCAGGCGCATGTGGCGGTGCCAGGCGGGGTCGAAGGTGATCTCGTCCGCGCGTACCCCGGAGCGGTCGTATGGCCGGTGGACGGGCGGGTGCTCGTTGGCGGCAAACCCGGCCTCCAGCCCGTCGGCCGAGCCCAGCGCGCGCCCGAGGACGCGGCACTCGTCCACGCGCGCGCCCGCCCCGAACGTCTGGAGCGCCTCGACGAGCGCCGCATCGTCACCGATCACGTCGAAGTCCTGCAGCCGCGGGGGCGTGTTGCTCGTCGCGCGGTTGGAGGCGGTGAGGGCCTGAGAGGGGGCGGCGATCGTGCTCATGCTGCGATCCAAGCGTGCCCGGCGTCGCGACGGAAGACCGGTTCACCCCGAGGAGTGACGAAGTGCACCCCGACTGGCGATGAAGCGCGGGGCAGGGCGACCTACGGTTGGTCCATGAGTCAGATCGACCGCCACGAGACCGCCGACGTCGTCATCGCCGGGGGCCGCTGCGCCGGCAGCGCGACGGCGATCGCCTTCGCCCGTGCCGGACGCGCGGTCATCGCCGTGGACCGCGCGACGTTCCCGTCCGACACGCTCTCGACGCACGTCAACTTCCCCTCCGGCGTCGCCGAGCTGCAGGCCGTCGGCGCGCTGGACCGCGTCCTGGCGTACGACCCGCCGCGCTGCACGTACGGCATGCTCGAGGCCGACGGCGTGCGCTGCCTGGAGCGGTTCGCGACGATCGACGGCATCGACTACGGCATCTGCCTGCCGCGCCCGCAGCTGGACATGGCGCTCGTGGAGACCGCGCGCGAGGCCGGCGCCGAGATCCGTGAGCGCACGTCACTCGAGGAGGTCCTGTGGGCGGGCGGGCGCGTGGCGGGCGTCGTCGTCAAGGAGCGCGACGGCACGCGCGTGCAGATCGACTGCAAGCTGCTCGTCGGGGCGGACGGGCGCCGCTCGACGGTCGCGCGCCTCGTCGGCGCCGAGCGTCCCTACCGCGGCTCGCGCAACGAGCGCGGCTGCGCGTTCTTCTACATGGATGACCCGCAGGTCGGGACGGCGTGGCGCGAGCGGCTGATCCAGCTGCGCTCTGGCACGACTCACGCGCTGATCTTCCCGTGCCCCGACGACCGTGTCCTGTGCCTGTTCATGGGCCCGGCGGAGGACATCCCGCGCTTCCGCAGGGACCCGGAGGGGATGTGGCAGGCGATGCTCGAGGCCAACCCGGCGGTGCGCGAGCGCCTCGCCGGCGCGACGAACTTCACGAAGCTGCGCTCGACGGGTGACAACGTCGCGTACTTCCGCCGCTCGAGTGGGCCGGGCTGGGCGCTGGCCGGTGACGCCGGCCACTTCAAGGATCCGATCATCGGTCAGGGCATCCGTGACGCGGTGCGCTTCGGCCGCCTGCTCGGCGAGGCCTGCGCGCCGGTCCTGGACGACGCGCGCGACGTGGACCAGACGACCGCCGCCGTCGAGGCGCGCCGCGACAAGGAGTGCCTGCCAAGCTACCACTGGGGCAACCGCGAGTCGCGCGCCTTCGGGGTCAGCCCGATCCTGCTCGAGGCGCTGGCGGACCTCGAGGGGCGGGATCTCATGCTGCAGATGTTCGACCGCATCCAGACGCCGCATCGCGTGCTGAACCCGTTGCGCGGCGGCAAGTACGCCGGGCGCGCGCTGCTGCGCAAGGGCGTGGACCGCAGGGCCATCCTCAAGGAGGCGCTGCAAGAGCTGCGGATCGACAGGGACATCTGGCGCGAGGAGCTGCGCCCCAGCTTTCGCTCCTCCCGCCCGACGGCCTCCGAGCGCACGGACTTCCAGTGGCCGCCGCGGACCCCGGGCGTCGCGAAGGCCGAGCCGCACGCCGACGAGGCGGACGGGATCGTCCCCACGGCCGGGGCCGAACCCGCGCCGACGCCGGTCGCGGCGGGCTGAGCCATGGCCCGGAAGCCATCGCAGCGCGTCGTCGCCGTCCAGCTCGCCGTCGGGGTCGGGGACGTCGCCGCGAACCTGCGCCACATCCGGGACGTGGTCGGCCAGGCGGTGCGCGAGCACGCGCCGCACATGGTCTTCCTCCCCGAGAGCGCGAACCATCCCAACATCCATCACCCGGTGATGCGACAGGTCACCGAACCGATCGACGGCCCGACGCTGGCGACGCTCCGCGCCCTCGCCGCCCAACACGACTGCATCGTCGGCGGCGGATACCTCGCGGTGCGCGGTGCGCACGCGCGGGGGACCTACGCGATCTGCGAGCCCGACGGCGCGGTCTCCTTCCACGACAAGGACCAGCCGTCGATGTGGGAGAACACGAACTACACCGCGGGCCAGGACATGGGCGTCGCCGATACCGCCGCCGGCCCGATCGGGGTGGCCAATGGCTTCGAGTGGCTGCGGTCCCGCACCGCCGGGCGCCTGCGCGGCCGCGTGAGGCTCGTCGCCGGCGGCATGTGCTTTCCGTCGTTCCCCTCCTGGGCGCTGACCCGCCCGTGGTTCTGGGACCGGGAGCACGCGACGATGATCGAGCTCGCGCGGGAGACCCCGGGGCGCATGGCGCGCGTCGTCGGCGCCCCCTGCGCGCACCCGGCCCACGTCGGTCCCGTGACGATGCGCACGCCCTTCGCCCCGGGCGTCCCGTGGCCGACGATCCTCATCGGCGAGACCCAGATCTGTGACGCCGCCGGGACGACGCTGTCGCGGCTGACGTCCGCCGACGGCGAGGGCTACGTCTGCGCCGACGTGGCGTGGGAGGACGCCCAGCCGTCCAATCCGGTGCCCCCGCGCTTCTGGATGCCCACCCTGCCGTGGACCGTGCACGCGGTCTGGTACGCCACCAACGCCGCGGGGCGGGCCCGTTACGCCCTGGACCACCGCCGTCGCGCGATGCCGTGGCAGCACACCGCGGCCGCGGGCGCCGACCTGCCCGACCGCGTGCCGGCGGGGATGCTGGACATCCCGGCCGACGACGTCACGCGTGAACGGCCGGTGCCTGCAGCACGACGTTCTGCGCCAGCTGCGGCGGAACCTCTTCGTAGCGCGCGAACTCCATCGTGAAGTCGCCCTGGCCGCCGGTGAGCGAGCGCAGGTCCGGGGCGTAGGTCAGCAGCTCCGCCATCGGAACCTCGGCCCGCACGACGGTCGTGTGGCCCGTCGGCTCCATGCCCAGCGGCCGACCGCGGCGGGCGGCCAGGTCGCCGATCACGTCACCGACCGACGAGTCCGGGACGCTGAGCGTCACGAGCATGATCGGCTCCAGCAGCACCGGGTCCGCGGCGGCCAGCGCCTGCCGCATCGCCTGGGCACCGGCCGTCTTGAACGCCATCTCCGACGAGTCGACCCGGTGGTAGGACCCGTCGTGCAGCGTCACGCGCACGCCCTTGACCGGGAAGCCGGCGACCGCGCCGTGGGCCATCGCCTCCACGCAGCCCTTCTCCACGGCCGGGACGTAGCTGCCGGGGATGACGCCGCCCTTGATCGCGTCCACGAACTCGAAGGCCGTGCCGTCTTGAAGTGGCTCGATCGCGATGTGGCAGTCGCCGAACTGCCCGCGCCCGCCGGACTGCTTCTTGTGGCGTCCGTGTGCGGTGGCCGGCCGGCGGATCGTCTCCTGGTAGGGCACGCGCGGCGGCTTGAGGTCGACCTCCACCCCGAAGCGCGAGCGCAGGCGATCGACGACGACCTCGACGTGGACCTGCGACAGCCCGGCGACGATCTCCTCCCCGGTCTGCGGGTCGCGATGCAGGTCGATCGTCGGGTCCTCCTCCTGCAGGCGGCGCAGCGCGGTGAAGAGCTTGTCCTCGTCGCCGGAGGTGCGGGTGGTGATCGCAAAGGCCATGACCGGCGCGGGCAGGTCCAGCGGCGGCATCGCGATGGGCTCGTCGCGGGCGGCGAGCCAGTCCCCGGCGTGGGTGTCCTTGAGCTTGCCGACGGACCCGATGTCACCGGGTCCGAACGCCTCCTGGCTCAGCTGCCCGATGCGTTCCTTGATGTGGGTCCGCGTGTTGAGTACCTGCGTGTCGTGGGTCATGACCCCCTGGTAGACGCGGAAGAAGTTGATGCGCCCGGCGAAGCGGTCGGCCTTCGTCTTGAAGACGTAGGCGAAGAGCGGCTCGTCGGGGTCCGGCACGAGGGTGATGTCCGGCAGCTCCATCGCGCCGTGCTTCACCGGGGACGGCAGGTCGTCGACGATCGCGTCCAGCAGCCGGGTGGTGCCGAGGTTGCGCGTGGCGACCGTGCACACGACGGGGAAGATGTCCCCGTGGTTGGTCCCCTCCTTCAGGGCGGTGACCACCTCGTCGTGGCTGATCTCCTCACCGTCGAGATAGCGCTCCATCAGCGTCTCGGACACCTCGGCCACCTCGTCCATGAGGCGCTCGCGGTACTCCTGCGCGATCGCCGAGAGCTCCTCCGGGATCGGGATCTTGCGCGTGTCGGTGCGGCCGTCGCCCGTCGTCTCGTAGGCCTGCATGTCGACGAGGTCGATGATGCCGCGGATCTCGTGCTCGGCCCCGATCGGGATCTCGGTGGCCACGACGTGCGGGCCGAACGCCGCTTTGAGGGACGCGAGCGTGCGGAAGAAGTCCGAGCGCTCGCGGTCGAGCATGTTGACGCAGACCATCCGCGCGACGTCCAGCTCGGCGGCACGCGCCCACAGTCGCGCGGTGCCGACCTCGACGCCGAGCACCGCGTTGACGACGAACACCGCGGACTCGCAGACGCGCAGCGCCCCCAGCGCGTCGGCCACGAAGCTCGGATCCCCGGGTGTGTCCAAGACGTTGATCTTGCGCTCCCGCCAGGTGATCGAGCTGAGCGTCGTGGAGATCGACATCTGCCGCGACTGCTCGTCGGGATCGGTGTCCGACGCCGTCGAGCCCTGGGGTACCCGCCCCAACCGCCCCACCGCGCCGGCCTGGAACAGCAGGGCCTCGTGCAGTGAGGTCTTGCCGCTGCCGCGGTGACCGACGAGGGCGACGTTGCGGAGCTTGTCCGCAGATCTGGGCATCAGGGTCCTCCGTTGCTGTGACGGTCAGCGGACGATACCCCCGCAGGACGGCTACGGCGAGTGATGCGGGTCCCCTGGAAACAGCCCGTCCTCCTGCCGCCCGCCCGCTCACATGCCCACATCGCGAAGCAGGCGCGTGGTAAGCGCACGGGCCGGCTCCTCCCGCACGGCATGCCACCCGGTGCCCGCCCAGAAGTGGGCGGCCTGCAGGTCGCCGGCCGCGGCGGCCGCCGCCCGCAGCGGCCGGGTCAGGTGGTGGACCTCGGGGTAGGCGGCCGGCGCGTGGAACGGGTCGCGGGCCAGCGCGTTGTCCAGGCCACGGGCGGGGCGGCCCGTGAAGGCCCGGGTCATACGCGTCCCGTCGAAGGCCCGCGTCTGCAGCGCGCGCCGGTGGGCGGCCGACGTCCCGGCCTCCGGGCAGCACAGGAATGCCGTCCCCAGCTGCGCGGCCGCCGCGCCCGCGTCCAGGACCTGGCGGATGCCGGCGCCGTCCATCAGCCCGCCGGTGGCCACGAGCGGGAGGCCGAGATCCGCGGCCCGCACGGCGCGCAGCAGGTCCAGCAGGGGATAGGCGTCGCCGCCCTCGGGCCGGTCCGGGTCGTCGGCGAAGACGCCCCGGTGACCGCCCGCCTCGATCCCCTGCACCACCAGCGCCCCGACGCCGGCGGCCGCCGCCGCGCGCGCCTCCTCCGGGGTCGTGACGGTCGCCGCCACGAGCGCCCCGGTCGCTTCGTTCACGCGTGTGACGACCTCCGGCGACGGCGCCGCGAAGGTGAAGCTCACCACGGCGGGGCGCTGCGCGCAGACGACGTCGAGCTTCGCGGCGATCGCGTCGTCCTCCCAGCGCGGCGCACCGGGGGTGACGCCGAGCGTCGCGGCCAGCGGCGTCAGGCGCTCGGCGTAGGCGGCCAGTGCCGTCGGGTCACCGCGTTGCGACGAGGGGAGGAAGAGATTGATCCCGTACGGCGCGGAGGATCGCGCCAGCAGCTGCCCGATCTGCTCCGCGACGGCCTCCGCGCTGAGGTAGCCGGCGGCCAGGAAGCCCAGCCCGCCACCGGCACCGACCGCGGCGACGAGCTCCGGCGTGGTGGGGCCACCCGCCATCGGGGCGGCCCATACGCGCGGGAGGGGGAAGGGGGAGGGGGACGAGCGCGGCGGTAGGGTCGTCATTACGCGGGATCAGACGGACGCGCGGATCAGGCCGCGCGTCGCGAGCTCGATGATCGCCTGCTGCTCGACGCAGCCGGCGAGCTCCAGCGCCGCGCGCGGCGTAGGGCCCACGCCGATCACGCCATGACGCGCCAGCAGCACGGCGTCCCGGGACCCGAGCGCCCGCACGGCGCTGTGGCCCAGGGCGGCCGAACCCGCGGGCTCCTGCTCGGCGACATGGATCTCGTGCAGGCCGAGGTAGGTGCGCTCCTCGGTGCACACCACCAGCGGATCGGGATCGAAGCTCCGCGCGGTGGCGTAGGGGCTGTGGGTGTGGACGACGGCGCCGACGTCGGGGCGCGCGGCGTAGACGGCGGCGTGCAGGCGCCATTCCGTGGACGGCTGCAGGCGCGGGGATCCGACGACCGTGCCGTCCGGCGCGATCGTCACGAGGTCGCGCGGGCGCAGGTCGTCCGGGTCGTGGCGCGTGGGCGTGATGAGGATGCGCTCGCCGTGGCGCACGCTGATGTTGCCGACCGTCGAGGTGACCAGCCCGCGCATGCGCAGCTCACCGGCGAGCGCGACGATGCGGCGGCGCAGGCGCCGCTCGGCGAGCACATCTACCAACCGTGAGCCGTGTCCGTCCATCAGCGTGGACAGCTCACACTACCGCGCCGTGGCACGAGGACCCTGCCGCCTACAACCCCATCGTCTTGCCGAGGATCTCCCGCATGATCTCGTCGGTCCCGCCGCCGATCGGCCCCAGACGCAGGTCGCGCGCGGCGCGCTCGATGCCGTACTCGACCATGTAGCCGGCGCCGCCGTGGATCTGCAGGCATTCGTCGGCCACGTCGAAGGCCGCGCGCTGGGTGGCGAGCTTCGCCATCGTCACCTCCTGCACGCAGTCCATGCCCAGATGGTGCAGGCGCAGCGCGTGGTAGGTGAGCGAGCGGCCCGTCTCGATCGTCGTCGCCATCTCGGCGAACTTGTGGCGTGTGACCTGGAAGTGGCCGATCGGGCGGCCGAAGGCGGAGCGCTCCTTCGCGAACTGCAGGGTCTGGTCGAACAGCCGCTGCATCGCCGCGACGGCTCCGAGCGCCATGAGGAGCCGCTCCCACTGGAAGTTGGCCATGATGAGGTAGAAGCCCTGGTTCTCACCGCCCAGGAGGTTCTCCTCGGGGACGAAGACGTCCTCGAAGCTGATAAGGCCGGTGTCCGACGCGTGCCACCCCAGCTTCTCGATCTTGCTCGTCGTCACGCCGTCGGCGTTCTCGATGATGAGAAAGCTCATGCCGCCGTGACCGCCCTCGGCCGTCGTCTTCACGGCCGTCACGAAGTAGTGCGCGCGCACGCCGTTGGTGATGAACATCTTCGAGCCGTTGACGATCCACCCGCCGTCGACCTTCTTGGCGACGGTGCGGATGCCGGCCACGTCGGAGCCCGCATCGGGCTCGGTGATGGCGAGCGCGGCGATCTTCGTCCCGGCGATCGCGGGGACGAGGTAGCGCTCCTTCTGGTCCTCGGTGCCGAACTTGTGGATCGGCGGTGTGGCGATCCCGACGTGGGCCCCGATGCCGGCGGCCAGGCCACCGCTGCCACAGTGCGAGAGCTCCTCGACGAACACGGCGTCGTGGAGGACGTCACCACCCTGCCCGCCGTACGCCTCGGGGTACTTCAGGCCCAGGTAGCCCACGGACGCCAGCTGCGTGAAGACCTCGTTCGGGAACCAGCGGTCCTCCTCCCACTGGTCGGCGTGGGGCCGCAGCTCCGTCGTGACGAAGCGGCGGTTCGACGCACGCAGCTCGTCGTGCTCGGCGGTGAACGGCGGCAGGATCTGCCGGGCCGCGGGGGTGGCGGGGATGCCCTTCATGAGTGAACCCTATTCGTGTACGGAGCTGTCTGTGGGCGTCAGGCTCCCCCGAAAATAGGCCAGCGCGCCCGAGGTGCGGATCTGCGCGTCGGCAAAGCCGGCGGTGGCCAGCCAGTGGGTCAGCTCCGCCCGCGTGCCGCTGGGGCCCAGCAGCCCGCCTGCCCGGCCGAGCACCCGCATCGGGGCGTACTGCACGCCCGTGTCGTTCATGAGCGCGCTGCCGGTGAGGACGCCGCCCGGCTTCAGCACGCGGGCGAGCTCCGCGATGGCCGCCTCCGGCCGGGGAAAGCAGTGCAGCCCCGTGAATGACACCGCCAGGTCGAAGGCGTCGTCCGCGAACGGCAGGTGCTCCACATCGGCCTCGACGCACTCCACCTGATCCAGCCCGCGGCGCGCCGCGTTGGCGGCGGTGCGCTCGAGCATCGCGGGGGAGATGTCCGCGGCGACGAATCGGACGTCCTGCCCGGGCTGCAGCCCCCGGAGGGCTACCCCGCCACCGCACGGTACGTCGAGCACGCTGGCGCCGGGCGCCAGGTGGGCGATCTCGTCCGCGGCCTCGTAGAGCAGTCCGATGTCCGTACCCCCGCCGGCCTTCCACAGCGCCCGCCCGACGCGTTCGTGCTCGACCATGAAGTCGTAGAAGGACGCCCACGGGTGGTCGCCGCGCCACACGTCGCTGACGCCGTCGAGTCGTGCACGCATGGCACCGGAAAGGTTCATGGATGGGGATGTTCGCAGCCCCCTGCGCACCCGGAAGCACTCGCTATCGTCGGGGCGATGCCGGTTTCGGTCGTGTTCCGCTGTGACTTCTGCCAGAGCCGCCCCGATCCCGAGACCCAGGTCATGCTCGAGCAGCAGATGCTGGACCTGCGCCACGGCGAGTACCTGGACATGGAGCCGGGCAACTGGCTCGTGTGGCATGGCCGCGGCCCGTATGGCGCAACGCGCTACGCCTGCGGCGCGCACCGCGGCGACCTGAAGGCGCTCGTGCGCGAGCACTACGGCACGCTCGGCCCCGCGCCCTGGGCGATGGGCCCGCACCCGTGGCGGTTTCGCAAGGGCACCGAGCGCGCGCGGCGCATCCTGCGCGGGCTGCCGACGTGGCGGGGCTGACGGGCATGCGTACGCGGAAGTCGTGCTTCGGCGTTCCCGGCGTCGCACGTCTGTCGTCGTGGGGGCGACGGATGTGCGCCGCCGGCCGTCGATCCCGCCGCCCCGGCCCCGGCGCCGCACGTTCGTCGCGCTGAGGCCGACAGATGTGCGCCGCCGGCCGTCCGCCCGCTCCTACAGCCCGTACGACTTGCCGATGACGTCGAGCA
>JAOPZJ010000155.1 GCA_025964155.1 Solirubrobacterales bacterium | reverse complement strand
GCCTGGCGGGGCCAGATCCGGATGCCAGATCTTCGCCAGGCGGCGGCGCGCCAGCTGCACCTCCCGTTGGTCGAACGGGGGCTCGATCTCCAGCAGCAGGACGGCTTGCTGTATGTCGAGGATCTGGGCCACGCGGTGGTCAGGGTACCGCTCCGTCCACGCCGCCACGCGCGTTGTAGTAACGCTGCAACATCCCCCTCAGTGCGGCGGCGGCCCCGGCGGCAACCACCCGCCCAGGTCCACGGCTGACGCGCCACCGGCGGGCTCGCACCGCTCGTCCGCCACGACCAGCGCGGTTGACGCGCCCCCCAACGCCACCGGCGGCGCCGGCTCGATCGCCACCTGCCCGAGTCCGACCGGCACGACGAGGCCCATCGGGTTCCAGGTACCGCGCCGCGAACTCACGAGCGCGGCGAGCGCCAGGACCGCCAGCAGCGAGACCACGACGACGGCGGGGACCTGCCACGTCCATCCGATCGCCAGCGGCGCGACGATCGCGTTGTTGATGCTGTGGGCGAACATCCCGGGCAGCAGACGCCCGGTACGTGCGAAGAGGTAGCAGAGGCCGATGCCGATGAGCGAGCGGTCGATCAGCACCACCGGATCGAACTCGAGGTGCGCGATCGCGAAGAAGACCGAGGAGATCACCGCGGCGGTCCACGTGCCCCGGCGCGCGCGCAGAGCCTGGAACATGATGCCGCGGTAGAAGATCTCCTCGAAGACGGGGGCGATCACGGTGGCCAGCGCGATGAAGGTCAGCGTCCAGCCCAGCGAGGTGCCGTCGGGGACGAGGCCGTTGCCGCCGGACGTCTCGGCGGTGAAGGGCAGCGCGACCGCGGCGAGGCCGAGCAGCAGGATGACGTAGCTGCCGATCAGCCCGAACGCCGCGGCAGCGCTGCGCCATGGCCGCAGGACGTGCAGGCCCAGCTGCCCGACCGTCAGCGGCGCCTCGGACGCGGCGAGGTAAAAGCCCATCAGCGGGGCGAGGGTCTGAACGAGCAGGTCCAGCGCGAGAATCGCACCCAGGTCCACCGAGAGGTCGGCTCCGGCGCCTTCGAGGAAGCCGGCGACCGCCCCGACCACGACGAGTCCGCAAAAGAGGTCCAGCCCGACCGCCAGACGGCCGGTCCGCCGTGGCCATGGCGGCAGCGGCGCGTGGTCGGCGGTGGGCGCGCCGGCCGGCGCAAGGCGCGGATCGACCTCCGGCAGCCGCGGGCGCGCTGGGACGAGCAGCAGCATGTAGGCGTCGATGTCCCCGCACAGCGCAAGCACCCGGTACTGCGCGCGGCACAGGCGAGCCGGGTGCCGGCGCGCGGCGACGAGACACACCCAGGCGATCGTGGCGTAGACGGCGGCGAACGTCCCCAGCACCCAGCGCTCGAGGACGAAGAGCGGGCTCAGCAGCACCCGCCCCGCCAGCGACCGGCGCGTGACGCCCGCGCCGAGCGCGGGGGCGTGGACCGCTACCGGGTGCGGTGTGACCCCGGACCGCACATCGCTCAGCAGCCAGGTGTGCGCGCGTTGGCGCGTCGCGCGCCGCAACGTGCGCCCGGCGAGCGAACGCCACCAGCGCGGCACCCGCGCGCGGGCCAGGACAGACACCGCCGCGACCGGCCACAGCAGCGTCGTGAGCGCCCGCAGCAGGACGAGCACGCTGGCGCCGGGCAGCAGCGTCAGGCCCCGCAACAGCGCAGAGCGGCGGCGGCGGCGGGGCGGATCGGGCACCATCAGCGCGACATCCTGTCGTACCCCGGCCGCCGGCCGAGGAGCATGTGCTTGCCCACGACTCGCGGGCCGATCCGCTCTCGCGCAGGGCGGCCCCTATCCTGGGTGCTTCATGTCAAGTCAGTACATCTTCACCATGCACAAGCTCACCAAGCGCGTGCCACCTGAGAAGCTGCTCTTCAACGAGCTGACGCTGTCGTTCTTCCCCGGCGCCAAGATCGGCGTCCTGGGGTACAACGGCGCGGGCAAGTCGTCCCTGCTGAAGATCATGGCCGGGACCGACGACGACTACCGCGGCGAGGCCGAGCTGGCCCCGAACGCCACCGTCGGCATGCTGGAGCAGGAGCCGGAGCTTGACCCCGACAAGACGGTCAAGGAGAACGTCGAGGACGGCGTGCGCGAGACCAAGGCGCTGCTGGAGCGCTTCAACGAGCTGGCCGCCAACTACTCCGACGAGACCGCCGACGAGTTCGCCGCCCTGCAGACGAAGATCGACGCGGCCGACGCCTGGAACCTCGACACCGAGCTCGAGTACGCGATGGACGCCCTGCGCTGCCCGCCGGGCGACGCCCCTGTCACGGACCTGTCCGGTGGCGAGCGCCGCCGCGTCGCGCTCTGCCGCCTGCTGCTCAGCCAGCCCGACCTGCTGCTGCTGGACGAGCCGACCAACCACCTCGACGCCGACTCGGTCTCCTGGCTCGAGCACTACCTCGCCGACTACAAGGGCGCCGTCGTCGCCGTGACCCACGATCGCTACTTCCTCGACAACGTCGCCGGCTGGATCCTCGAGCTCGATCGAGGGCGCGGGATTCCGTGGGAAGGCAACTACTCGTCGTGGCTCGAGCAGAAGTCGAACCGCCT
>JAOPZJ010000143.1 GCA_025964155.1 Solirubrobacterales bacterium | reverse complement strand
GGCGGCACTGCGGCGCGTGGCGACGCTGGTCGCGCAGGGCGTCTCCGCCACCGAGGTCTTCGATGCCGTCGCCGCCGAGATGTGCGAGCTCCTGGGCGCCGATTCCACGCACCTGTTGCGCTACGAGTCGGACGGCACGGCTACGGTCGTTGCGGTCAACGGCGACCTCGGCATGGAGATGACGGCGGGGACGCGCATGGCGCTCGCGGGCGAACACGCGGCCTCCAGAAGTCCGCCGGACTGCCTCGCCGCGCTTCGTCACCTCGGCCTGGGCTCGGAGGTGGGAGCGCCGATCGTGGTCGAGGGCCGCCTCTGGGGTGTGATGGTCGCCGCCTGGACGCAGCAGCAGCCGGTGTCGGCCGGCGCTGAGGCCCGCATGGCGCAGTTCACGGAGCTCGTCGCCACGGCCGTCGCGAACGCCGATAGCCGGGCCGAGCTCACGGCGTCGCGCGCGCGGGTGGTGGCGGCCGCAGACGAGACTCGCCGTCGCATCGAGCGCGATCTGCACGATGGCACCCAACAGCGGCTCGTCTCGCTCGCGCTCGGGTTGCGCGCGGCAGAGGCCGAGGTCCCGCGCGAGCTCGTCGAGGTCAGGGCGCAGCTCGCGCAAACCGCCGAAGGGCTGGCAGGCGCGGCAGGGGACCTCCAGGAGATCTCGCGCGGCATTCACCCCGCGATCCTCTCCAGGGGCGGCCTCACGCCCGCGCTCAGAACGCTCGCCCGGCGCTCCCCCGTGCCGGTCGAACTCGACATCCGGATCAACCGACAACTCCCCGACGGCGTCGAGGTGGCCGCCTACTACGTCGTCTCCGAGGCACTCACGAACGCCGCCAAGCACGCCCAAGCGTCCGTCGTGCACGTCGCCGTCCAAGCCGAAGACTCGACCGTCGAGCTCGTCGTCCGCGACGACGGCGTCGGCGGCGCCGATCCCAGACGCGGCTCCGGACTCATCGGTCTCAGAGACCGCGTCGAGGCGCTCGGCGGAACGATCGAGATCACCAGCAAGGCCGGCGACGGCACATCGGTGCTCGCCAAGATCCCGATCGAGAAGATCCCGATCGAGAGCTTCCCACTGGTCTCTCACGCCCCGTTCGGGCGAAGCTCCGCGTAGGCGATGCCGGTGAGGTTGCCTTGGGCTGCCATGATCTCCCGGCAGTTGGACCCGTCGATGTCGGCCAAGTACACGCTGCCGCCCAGGTCGGTGATGAACATCCGCCCGCGCCGCGGGTCAAGCGCGATGCCGATGCCCTCCATCAGGTGGTTCGACAGGATCTCGGGCGGCTCACGATGCCCCTTGGCCGCGTCCAGCGGCGCTCGGTTGACGGTGTTGCCGCGCGGGGCGTCGCCGCGGTCGGTCCAGTACAGCGTCCGGCTCGCGGGGTCGACCTCGAGGTCGATCGGCTCGGGCAGCCCGTCGAACAGCGCCTCGATGTCGCTGCGGTCGGCGGCGGTCTCGCCGCTCGGCAGGTCGATCCCCGCGCGCAGGATCCTGCCGCGGCCGCCATCGCTCGGGCCCTTCTGGGTCCAGTAGATGTGCCCTCGGGCGCGGTCGACGGCGATGCCGACGCACCAGCGGGTCTGATCGCGGCGGTCCTCGTCGCCCTCGCCGGTCTGCACGAGCGTCTCGACGTTCGAGCCGTTGAGATCGCAACGCATCACGCGCATCCCCTCGCGGTCGCACCAGTACAGCTTCGGGCCGACCGGCTCGAGCTGCAGCTGCTTGGGGGTGAACGTGCCGCCGCTGCGAACGATCGTCACCCGATTCCCGCCGTCGAGATCCGCACGCTCGATCGAGCCGTCGTTGACCGGCGGGTCGCCCATGTTCGTCCAGTAGACGTGACCGTTGTCGACGTCGACCGCGACCCCGTCAGGGATCGGGCAGCCGCTGACGAGGAGCTGCTTGTCCGAGCCGTCGGGATTCAGGGAGAACACGCGACCGCCGCCGCTGACCTCCAGCACGAACAGGCGCCCCTGGGTGTATGCCATGGTCCGCTCCTCACGCCGCGCGGCGCTGGCCGGCGAGCGGCGGCGTCGCTGACTGCCACTTGGCGCGCACGCGCTGGAGTCCGAGCAGGATCCCGTCGCGCTCCGCGGCCAGCTCCTCGATCGAGCGGCCGCCGGCCTCCTCCAGAACGCCGTCGACGATCCTCTGCTTGAGCTCGGGCGTGACCTCTGGGTTGCCGAGCGTCGGCCACATCGCGGCCATCGGTCCCATGAGGTGGTCCATGAAGTGCTGGATCCCGCCCTCGCCGCCGCCGAGGTGCCAGAGCATGCTGGGTCCCATCACACCCCAGCGCAGCCCCGGGCCCCACGACACCGCGTCGTCCGCGTCCGCGACGTCCAGCACGCCGCCGTCGATCAGGTAGACGACCTCGCGATACAGCGCGGCCTGGATCCGGTTGGCCACGTGGCCGGGCAGCTCCTTGCGGAGGTGGATCGGCTTCTTGCCGACCGACGCGTAGAACGCCATGGCGGCCTGGATCGTCTCCGGCGCGGTCTTTGTCCCGCCGACGACCTCGACCAGCGGGATCAGGTGCGGCGGGTTGAACGGATGGCCGATGACGGTGCGCTCGGGGTGCCGGCACTCGGCCTGCATGACGCTCACCGTGATGCCGGAGGTGCTGGACGCGATGATCGCGTGCACCGGCGTGGCCTCGTCCATGTCCGCGAACAGCTTGACCTTGAGCTCCGGGCGCTCGGGCGCGTTCTCCTGCACGAAGTCGGCGTCCGCGACGGCCTCCTGCATGTCCGCCGTGAAGGTGAGGCGATCCCGCGATGCGCCCGAGGCCAGGCCGAGCTTCGTTGCCGTGTCCCACTCGGCGTCCACATAGGCGCGCAGGGCCCTCTCGGCATCGGGCGCCGGGTCCGTCGCTACGACGTCGAAGCCGCGAGCGAGGTAGTGCGTCGCCCAGCTCGCGCCGATCGTGCCGGTGCCGACGATCGCCACGCGACGGACGGGTTTCTTCGAATCCATGACTTTCACTCCTGTTCTGTTGGTTTCAGCCCGGCCGGCCTCAGCGGCCGTGCCAGACGGGTACGCGCTTCTCGGCGAACGCCTGCGCGCCCTCGTGCGCGTCCTCGCTCGAGATCAGAGGGTTGGCGATCTGGTCCTGACGCTCGAAGGCGTTCCGATCGTCGAGGGCCTGCGTCGTGCGCACGATCTCTTTGACGGCCGCGAGGGCCAGCGGCGCGTTGACGGCGATGTGGCCCGCCAACTCGCGGGCCTTGTCGAGTGCAGCGCCGGGGGCGGTCAGCTCGGTCACGAGTCCGTGCTCGCTGGCCTCGGTAGCGGGCAGCGGGTCGCCGGTGAGCAGCACCCGCAGGGCGACGTGGTACGGGATTCGCCGCGGCAGCCTGACCAGACCGCCCTCGGAGGCGACGAGGCCGCGCTTGACTTCGGGGAAGCCGAACCGGGCGTCCTGGGCCGCGACGATCAGATCGCAGGCCAGCGCCAGCTCGAAGCCGCCGCCGAGGGCCCAGCCCTCGACCGCGGCGATCAGCGGCTTGCGCACCGAGGCGCGCGTGAGCCCGCCGAACCCGCGGTCGGGGAGCGTGGGCCTCTCCCCTCGGGCGAAGGCCTTCAGGTCCATGCCCGCGCAGAACGTCCCGCCCGCGCCGGTGAGCACGCCGACCGAGAGCGCCGGGTCGGCGTCGAGCACATCGAGCGCGGACCCGAGCTCCACGGCGACCTCGTGGTTGACGGCGTTCTTCTGCGCCGGGCGGTTGATCGTGATCGTCAGCACGCCATCGCGGCGCTCGATGAGCACCAGCTCAGTCGCTTCAGTTGCCACGTTCATCACGCTGCCTCCTCGAGTGCGGGCGCGCTGGGGATAGCCCCCGTCGCGCGAAGCTGCTCCACCTCGCCGCTGGTGAACCCGAGCTCCCGCAGGACCTCGTCGTTGTGCTCGCCGAGCTCCGGCCCTCGCCTGGCCGGCACCTTGTGCAGCCCGCGCACGTTGATCGGGCTGCTGATCGTCTCCTTCAGCTTGTCGTCGCCCTCCAGCGGCACGACGATGTCGTTCGGGCGCAGCTGGGGATCGTCCGCGGCCTCCTGCGGTGTCTGGATGAGCGCGTAGGTGATGCGCTCGCGGTCAAGCGCCTGCTCCCAGTGCGCGAGCGGCTGCGAACGGAACACGCCTTCGAGAAGCGCGGTGAGCGCAGCGGAGTTCTCCGCGATGCTCTGTGGATCCGCAAAGCGCGGGTCCTCGGGCAGCTCGGGATGCCCGACGACCTTCGTGAGGCTCGGCCAGTGCGCGGGCGTCGCGACGAGCATGGACCAGTGGCCGTTCGCGGACTGGTAGGTGTTCCACAGAGGGTTCGACGGCGCCGTGCGGTCGTGCAGCCCGTAGAAGCTGCCGCCGGCCAGTGCGCCGGAGACGAGCGTCGCGGCCGACCAGACGCCCTCGGCGAGCAGCGAGGTCCCCACGCTCGTGCCTTTGCCGGTGCGCTCGCGGTAATAGAGAGCGGTCACGATCGCCGAGTAGAGGCCCACCGCCGATGCGTAGTCGCCGCTGCCCGCGATCGGCAGGGTCGGCGGCGCGCCGGCGTCGCGCGTCGAGGACAAGAGGCCGCTGCGCGACCAGTAGGCGGTCAGGTCGAAGCCCGGCAGCTTCGCGTCAGGCCCGGCGTCTCCGAAGCCGGTGACGTCCGCGTAGATGACCCGTGGGTTCCAGCTCGAAACCTCGTCGTAGCCGAGGTGCAGCTTCTCGCGCACGCCGTGCGGCGAGTTGCAGATCACCACGTCGGCCCACTCCACGAGCCGCCGCAGGATCTCTGTCCCGCCGCCTGATTTGAGGTCGACGCACATCCCGCGCTTGTTGCGGTTGGCGATGTGCCAGGAGTAGTTGCCCTCCGCGTGGGGGTTCGGCGGGAGCGATCCGAGGATCCGCTGGGTATCGCCGTGCCCCGGCGGCTCGATCTTGATCACCTCCGCCCCGAAGTCGGAGAGGATGGCCGCGGCGGCCGGGCCGGCGATGAAGCTCGCGGTGTCGAGGACCTTCAGGCCGGCGAAGACGGAATCGGTTGCCATCGTCATCACCTCAAACGAACGCGCTCAGGCCGGTCACTGAGCGCCCCACGATGAGCGTCTGCATCTCTCGCGTGCCCTCATAGGAGTAGATGGCCTCGGCGTCGGCCACGAACCGGCCGATGTTGTAGTCGAGCACGATGCCGTTGCCGGCCAGCAGCTCGCGCGCCCAGCCCACCGTCTCGCGCATCCGCACCGTTGTGTAGGCCTTCGCGAGCGCCGAGTGCTCGTCCTTGTAGACACCGGCGTCCTGCAGCTGGGCCAGGCGGACCATCATGCCGAACGACGCCGTGGCGTTGCCGAGCATCTTGACCAGCAGGTCCTGGACGAGCTGGAACCGGCCGATCGGGCGCCCGAACTGCTCGCGCTCCTTTGCGTACTGCAAGGCGATCTCGTACGCCGCGAGCATGATGCCGACCGACTCCCACGCCACGCCGCTGCGCGTCTGGCGCAGGACCTTCGCGGTGTCCTTGAACGAGTTGGCGTTCTGCAGCCTGTTGGCCTCCGGTACGCGGCAGTCCGCGAGCACGATGTCGGCGTTCTGCACGATCCGAAGGGCCATCTTGTTCTCGATCTTCGTCGCGGTGAAGCCGGGAGTGCCCTTGTCGACGACGAAACCCAGGACCTGGTTCGCCTCGACGTCGCGGGCCCAGACGACGGTCAGGTCGGCGAACGTCCCATTGCCGATCCAGCGCTTCGCTCCATTCAGGACCCACTCGTCGCCTTCGCGATGAGCGGTCGTCTCCATGCCCCCGGCCACGTCCGAGCCGCCGTGCGGCTCGGTCAGCGCGAATGCCCCGATCTTCTCGAACCGGCTCATCGCGGGCAGCCACCGGCGCTGCTGCTCCTCAGATCCGCACTCGCGGACGGTCCCCATCGTCAGCCCCGTGTGCACGCCGAAGGCGGTGGACACCGATGCATCGGCATGCGCGAGCTCCAGCGCAAGCATGCCCTGCAGGAGGTTGCTCGGCCTGGGTTCCGACGAATCCGGGTCCGCCCACGTGGTCAGGCCGAGGGTCGCGAACCCGTCGAACAGCCGGGGCGGAAACTCGGCCCGTGCCCAGCAGTCGTCGACGATGGGCACGACCTCGGTGCGCAAGAACTCGCGCAGCCGCTCGACCGTTTCCCGTTCCTGCTTTGAGAGCAGGTCCTCATATCCATAGAAGTCGCCAGGCAACAGCCCCGAATCCAGATGGGGCCTGGGCGGAGCCGGCAACGTAGCTGTGAGACTCATCGCGTCCTCTCTTGTCCTTGGGCAGTGACTTGTCCGCCACGGTCGCAGCGGGGCGGACTGCTCGCATCAGGCGACGCGTAGTCCGAGCCTCGTAGTCGCGTCACCGCGCCGCGCCCGGTCGGCACGGGCCTTGGACTGGGGGCGGGCGAGGCACGGCCTTTCGGCCAGCGCGCGCCGCTCGTCGTCTTCGCCACCCTGACAAGCCTCACGCGCCGGGGAGCCCGCGTTCGAGTCTGGGCCACGGCGCCGCCGCCGAGGCGCCTGCATCGCGCACACGCGATGTTCAGCGACTTCGGCATGCCGGCATTCGCCGAGCGTGCGCGTATTGAGAGCAACGCAACCGGAGCGCGCGCGAAAGCGGATGAGCGGGACGCGAGACGACCTGACGCCGCAGGAAGCGCAGATCAGCAGGCTTGCCGCCGAGGGAGCCACCAACGCGGAGATCGCCGCGCGGCTGTTCCTGAGCCCGAGCACCATCGACTACCACCTCCGCAAGGCGTTCCGCAAGCTCGGCGTCAAGTCGCGCCATCAACTCGCTCAGCACCTGCCCTGACTGGGCGCCCCTGACTGACGCGACTACGAGCCTCCGACTACGCGTTTGCCTGATGCGAGCACGCCGCCGCGGTGCGACCTTGGTGGCAGGCGGATGGACCGCCTCTCGCAAGCAGACCACAGCAAAGGCGACGGATGACTCGAAACGATGGGCAGCACACCTCCGCGGAGAACGGTGCCGCGCCGGCGTCGGCCGGCCGGCATCGCGTGGCGATCGTCGGCGCCGGGTTCGGCGGCCTGTTCGCCGCCAAGGCGCTGCGCCGCGCAGATGTCGACGTGACGGTCATCGATCGCACCAACCATCACCTGTTTCAGCCGCTGCTCTACCAGGTGGCCACCGGCATCCTCGCCGAGGGCGACATCGCGCCGCCGATCCGGTACGTCCTGCGGCGTCAGCGCAACGCGACGGTGATGCTCGGCGAGGTCCAGCGGATCGACCTTGACGAGCGGCGCCTCGTGGTCGACACGCTCGGCCGGCCGAGCGAGGTGCCGTACGACAGCCTGATCCTCGCAACCGGCGCCGACCAGTCGTACTTCGGCCATCCGGAGTTCGCGCAGCACGCGCCGGGGATGAAGACGATCGACGACGCGCTGGAGCTGCGCGCGCGGATCTTCGGCGCCTTCGAGCTGGCCGAGCGTGAACCGGATCCCGAGGTGCGCCGGGCCTGGCTGACGTTCGTGGTCGTGGGCGCCGGCCCGACCGGCGTCGAGCTCGCCGGTCAGATCGCGGAGCTCGCCCACCGGTCGCTGTGCGATGACTTCCGCAGGATCGACCCCGCCGACGCCCGGGTCGTGCTGCTGGACGCCGCGGCCACCATCCTGCCGCCGTTCCCGGAGTCGCTGCAGCGCCGCGCCGCCCGCGACCTGGAGCGTCGTGGCGTCGAGATCCACCTCGGCGCGACGGTCACCGGCGTGGACGAGCGCGGCATCGACACCAGCTCCGAGGACCCGCGGGCCAGGCGGATCGAAGCGGCCACCAAGGTTTGGGCGGCCGGCGTCCAGGCTTCGTCGCTGGGGCGCGTGGTGGCCGAGGGTGCCGGCGCCGGCATCGACCGCACCGGCCGGGTGCAGGTCCGGCCGGACTGCACGCTGCCGGGGCACCCGGAGGTCTTCATGGTCGGCGACCTGCTGAGCCTCGACCACCTGCCGGGGCTCGTGCAGGTCGCGATCCAGTCCGGCCGCCACGCCGCCGAGACGATCGTCCGCAGGCTGCACGGGGACACGACGGAGCGCCCGTTCCGCTACCGGGACAAGGGGACGCTGGCCATGATCTCGCGCCACCACGCGGTCGCGAGCGTCGGCCGCGTCCGCGCCTCCGGCTTCCCGGCGTGGCTGCTGTGGCTGGCGGTCCACCTGCTCGCCCTGATCGGCTTCGAGAACCGCGTCGCCGTCCTGTTCAGCTGGACGGTCGCGTTCCTTGGTCGCGGCCGCCCGCACCGCGCGATCACGGCGCGGGAGGCGTTCGCCCGGCAGGCCCTTGACTCGCAGGGCGACGCCTTCGGCACCGCGCGGCGACCCACGACGACCGCCGCGCGCTGATCGCTTCGACCAGCCACAGCCAAGGAGAACCGCGACATGCATGTCCGATCGACACAACGGTCACCGGCGTACCGGCCGACCGAGCGCGCCGAAGCGCGCGCTCGTGAGCGCGCTTCGGAACAAGCCGTCTTGCGTCAGGCTGTGACCCTCGTAGCGCGCGAGTGCTCTCCCAATGCCGCGTCGCGCGTGGCGGTCGCACGCCTTGCCGACGAGCAGGCGGCGCTGCGGCGAGTAGCGACGCTGGTGGCGGAAGACGTACCGGCCAGCGAGCTGTTCGACGCGCTGACGCGCGAGGTCGGCACGCTTCTCGGCGGTGATTTCGCCGCGATGGCCCGCTTCGAGGACGGCACCGTCGTCACGCTGGCCGTCTGGGCCGCGGAGGGCGAACACCCGGCCGTTCCGCCCCGCTGGCAGATGCAGCCGGGCGATCCGGCGACGACGGTCGCGGAGACACGCGGGGCCGCACGCTGGAACGAGTGGACGGGTGTCGCCGGACCCATCGCGGGGTTCATTCGTGAGATCGGAATACGCTCCACGGTCGCCACCCCGATCATTGTGGGGGGCCGGGTGTGGGGAGCCCTGGCCCTCCACTCGAAGCAGAGCGCGCCATTGGCACCGGACACCGAGTCGCGTGTGGCGCAGTTCACCGACCTGGTGGGCATGGCAGTCGCCAATAGCGAGGCGCGGGCCGAGGTCGCACGCCTTGCCGACGAGCAGGCGGCGCTGCGGCGAGTCGCGACGCTCGTCGCGCGCGACGCGCCCCGGGAGGAGGTCTTCACCGGGATCGCGAGCGAGATCGGGCATCTGTTCGGCTTGGAGGAGATCCGGATGGTGCGCTACGGCGACGACGGTACCGGGGTCGTGGTGGCCCGCTCCGGTCCAACCGAACGCTTCTTTCCCGTCGGCTCTCGCGTCTCGGTGGACGCCGACACTGGCGTCTCGCGCGTGCTCCGGACGGGAGAGCCGGTGCGGATCGACGACTACGGGACCAAGAGCGGCGCGATCGCGGAGGCCGTCCGCTCAATGGGTATTCGCAGCGTCGTGGCCACGCCCATCTCGGTGGAAGGCCGGCTGTGGGGCGCAATCGCGGCAGGGACGACGCAGGACGTGCCGCTGCCGCCGGAGACTGAGGCCCGGCTCGGCCAGTTCACCGAGCTGATGGCCACCGCGGTCGCAAACGCCGAGTCGCACGCGGAAGTGAAGCGGCTCGCCGAGGAGCAGGCCGCGCTGCGGCGGGTGGCGACGCTGGTCGCGGAAGGGGCCTCGCCGAGCGTGGTGCTGGACGCGGTGGCCGCGGAGATGGAACGAGCGCTCGGCGCCGACGCGGCGATGCTGCTCCGTTACGAGCTGGACGAAGAGGCGACCGTGGTCGCGCGTCGCGTTCCGAACCCGCGCGGACTGCCGCCGGGGACGCGCATCAGCCATGAGGGCGAGAACGTGACCTCGATCGTCCGGCGCACCGGGCGGCCTGCCCGGATCGGGGATTACCAGCGAGCGCGAGGTCCGATTGCGGACCTTACCCGCGCTGTGGAGTGGAACGTCCGCTCGGCCGTCGGAACGCCGATCGTCGTAGACGGGCGGCTCTGGGGCGTGATCATCGCAAGCTGGCGCGGCGAGCGGTCGCCGCCGGACGACACCGAGGAGCGCATGGCCAAATTCGCCCAATTGCTCGACACTGCCATCGCGAACGCCGACAGCCGTGAGCAGCTCATGGCCTCGCGGGCGCGCCTGCTCACCGCCGGAGACGAGGCCCGCCGTCGTGTGGTGCGCGACCTGCACGACGGCGCGCAGCAGCGACTGGTGCTCGCAATCGTGGCGCTGAAGCTCGCTCAGCGCGCGTTCCAAAACGAAGACGGTGAGGGTGAGTCGCTGCTCGGCGAGGCGCTCGAACAGGTCGAGCAGGGCAACCGCGAGCTTCGCGACCTGGCCCACGGCATCCTACCCCCTGCCCTGACACACGGCGGCCTCCGCGCAGGCGTCGCGGCCGTCGCGGAGCGGGTTGACCTCCCCGTTCAGATCGACGTCCCGGACGAGCGGTACCCGACAGAGATCGAGGCGAGCGCCTACTTCATCGTGGCGGAGGCGCTCACGAACGTCGTCAAACACTCACATGCCCGACACGCCCACGTCAGAGCATCCGTGCACGACGGGACGCTGCGCGTCGAGATCCGCGACGACGGCAGCGGCGGTGCCAATCCCCTCGGCCACGGGCTGGTCGGGATGCGCGACAGGGTCACGACCCTCGGCGGGCGGCTCGGGATCGACAGTCCGGCCGGCGGCGGCACGCTCGTGACGGCATCGCTGCCACTCTCGGCCGGCTAGGGCGCCCGGCGTCCCCGGCGTCAACCGGCTGACGGTGTGGTGACGGTTCACGCCAACCCTGCGGCATCGGACCTCTCGGGCAGCACGCGGCCGAGCTGGATGCGCGAGGTGACGTCGAGCTTGGTGAACACCTTGCGCAGGTGGTAGTCGACCGTGTGGTGGCTGATGAACAAGCGCGCGCCGATCTCGCGGTTCGAGAGGCCGTCGCGCGCGAGCCGCGCGACCTGGATCTCCTGGGCGGTCAAGTGCTCGCCGGTCTCGATCCGGCGTTTGCGGACGCGCTCGCCGCTGGCCAGCAGCTCACGCTCGGCGCGCGCGGCGAACCCGTCGGCGCCCATGCTCGCGAACAGCTCGAGCGCGGTGCGCAGCTGGTCGCGGGAGTCGAGGCGGCGCCGCTCGCGCCGCAGCCACTCGCCATAGAGCAGGTGGGTCCGCGCGAGCTGCACGCGCACGCGGGTGCGCCCCAGCCGCTCGATCGCTTCGTGGTAGAGGCGCTCGGCGGCGTCGCCGTCGCTGAGCAGCGCGCGCGAGCGGGCCTCGACCCCGAGCGCCCAATCGCCGCCGCTGGGCCGGGTGCTGAGCGTGAGCCGCTCGAGCGCCCGTTCCGCGATGCGGCGCTCTCCGGTGCGGGCGGCCGCCTCCACGAGCTCGGCGACCGTGCTGGGCGTGCTCAGCTCGGAATGGGGCGCGACGTCGACGGCCTCACGCACCGCGGCGAAGGCCTCCTCGTAGCGACCGAGACCGTTGTACAGGACCGCGCCGGCCTGCGCCGCGAACCCAAGCGCGAACCCCTCCCCTCGCGCCTGCGCATCCGTGGTGAAGTCCTCGACCAGCGCCAACAGCTCCGGCTCGCGCCCGCGGAGCGCCGCGACCCAGATCTCTACGTAGCGATGCGCGGGGATGCCGGTCGCCGCGGTGGTCGCCCGGAGCTCGTCGAGCAGCGACTCCGACGTGGACAGCTCGCCGCAGAGGACCTGGACGTAGCTGAGCGAGCTGAGGAGCAGCGGCATGGCCATGAGCGCCCCGGCATCACGGGCACGCTGGAGCTCTCGCGTGGCGAGCAGCCTCCAGCTCTCCTCGTCCCAGACGTCCCACGCGGCGCGGCAGGCGAACGAGATCCAGCGCGACTCCTCGGGTGGGAGGACGGCCTCCTCGCGGAACGCGCTCACCGCGGCCCTGAGGATCGGCACGCCTGCGGCGTGACCGTCGATGGGCAGCGTCGCCATCCCCTGAAGGAGGAGATCGGTCGGCCGCGGAGGCGAGTGCGGGGCGGGGCCGGCCAGCGCCGCCCTGCTCACCTCGACGAGGTCCGTGCCGTGGGCGAGCCGGTCGGCGAACCGGGCCGCCTCGAGCGCTTCGAGATAGGTGGCACGCGCCCGCTCCGGGTCGACCGCCTCGAGTTCGCGGGCGGCCTCCAGCAGGAGCCTGGGAGCGTGACCGCCGCGCTGCACGGCGAACGCGATCTGCGCACGCAGGAGATGCACACGCGCGCGCTGGAGATCGTCGACGCTGCCGCCCTCCGCGGTGGCGAGGAGCGCGAGAGCCTCATCGAGCGCGCCCGCTTGGTAGCTGGTCTGCGCCGCCGCAAGCGCCCGCTGGGCTGAGCGCCGGGGCTCGGGCGTCAGCGCGGCGGCGCGCTGGAGGAAGGCGGCGGCGGCGGCCAGACCGCCCCGCGCCTCCGCCCGAGCGGCCGCGCGCTCCAACTCGGCGGCGACGTCCTCGTCCGGGCCTGCCGTCGCCTCGGCGAGATGCCAGGCGCGCCGATCGGGATCGGTCTCGGCGTCGGTCGCCTCGGCCAATGCCCGATGCACCCGCCGTCGCTGCCCCGCCGCTGCAACCCGGTAGACCGCCGAGCGCACCAGCGGATGGCGAAACCGCACCCGCCCGTTGAACTCGATAAGCCCGGCCGACTCCGCCGGCTCTCGCGCCGTGCCCGTGATCCCGAGCCGCTCGGCCGCGCGCCGCAACAGCGCCGGATCACCGAGAGGCTCCGCCGCCGCGACCAGCAACAACCGCTGGGAGCTCTCCGGCAGGGCCTCCAGCCGCTGGAGGAAGCTCTGCTCGACCGTGCCGGCAAGCGACAACGCTCCCGGCAATCTGAACCCGCCCGCCAACTGCGCAGGCGAAAGCCCGCGTGGAAGCTCAAGCAGCGCCAGCGGGTTGCCGCGCGCCTCGGCCACGAGCTGGTCGGCGACACGGTCGTCCAACCGGCCCGGGATCACCGACGCCAAGAGCTTTCTCGCCTCAGCATCGCCGAGCCCCTCGATGAGCAGCTCGGGCAGATCCGCGAACGCATCGGTCGTCTCGCGAGCGGCGAACAGGAGGACGACCGGCTCCGCCAGCAGCCTGCGCGCCACAAAGCCCAACACCTGCGCCGAAGCACGGTCCAGCCACTGCGCGTCGTCGATGACACACAGCAGCGGCCGCTCCTGCGCGGCCTCCGAGAACAGGCTCAACGTCGCCAGCGAAACCAGAAAACGATCCGGCGCCGTGCCCGCACTGACCCCGAACGTGATCTCGAGCGCCTCGCGCTGTGGAGCAGGAAGCCGATCGACGAAAGCGTCCACCGCCGCGCACAACTGATGCAGGGCCGCGAACGCAAGCTCCATCTCGGACTCGGCGCCCATCGCCCGCAGCAGCGTGACCTCCGACGCCGATTTGATCGCGTGCTCGAGCAGCGCCGTCTTCCCGATGCCCGCCTCCCCCCGCAGGACCAGCACGCCGCTCCGACCGGCCCGCGCTCCGCCGAGCAGCCCGTCCAGAGCCGCGCAGACGTCTCGCCGATCGCGCAGCATCGGGATCTCGGCAGCGGAGCGAGCGCCGGCCATGGACACACTCTGCACCGATCGACGGCCGATGACAACCGGACAACGCGACGCAGATATGCACGCGGCATGCGGTCGACGATGACCTTGTGTGCGAGCGTCGGTAGTTGCTCATGCAATTGCTCTAGCGCGGTGTTCCTGCCTTGCGTCAGCGGGTCGCCGGGATGACGAGGTTCTCGGCGCACACGCGGAAGGTGCGCGTGGACCGGACCGTGCGGCCGCGTGCGGTGCGGCCCGTGATCCGCACCGCGACCCGGCCGGTGCGGTGGCGGAGGTCGATGCGAGCGCGCAGGCGGCCGGAGCTGCGGCTGACCTTCACCGCGCGGGCACCGACGCGGACCGTCCCGGAGCGCAGCCCGCGCGGCAGGCGGATCGTGACCACGCGCGGAGCGGTGCAGCGCGGGCGGGCCGGCGGTGTGAGCTCGGACGGTGACGCGAGCGGCAGGACGATCCGTGACGGGTTCGCCGCCGTGCGCTGGATCGCGTAGACGCCGCCCAGGAGGTTCGGGATGTCGGGCGGGAACGCGAGCAGGTGCGGGGTGTCGCTGCTCAGGATCGTGACGCGGATGCGGTGGCCCGGCTCGATCAGCTGGTAGGACCCGAAGACCTCGATGTCGTAACGGGTCACCTCGCCGGGGACGACCGGGTGCTTGGAGGCCGCCGTGTACGGGTGGAACGGGGCCGCGTAGTCGTGGCCGAACTTCCAGCTGCGCGTGTCGTCGATCTCGCGATAGGAGCCGAGGAGCGCCCCGGAGGTCAGCTGCGTCGCCTTGCCGTCGGGCCCGAGGTCGTCGACCTTGACGACCCAGGAGCTGTCGCGGGTGGTCGACGTGGCGTACAGCGTCGCGCCGATCGGTCCGGCGAGCACGGTCGCCTCGGCGAACGGCGGCGTGACGTAGGTCTGGCCGGCCGGACCCGGCGGCGGGGAGAGGTCCTCCACCGTGCACGGGTTCTCGAGCTTCAGCCCGTGGAGGGCGAGCGCGCTGACGCCGAGGATCCACTGCTCGGTCTGCCGGTCGCAGCGCAGGGTGGCGCCGGTGAAGACGAGCTGATCGCTGGCCGTCGTGGCGGCGGGCGGCTCGGTGCCCAGAGCGCCCTTGTCCTGCAGGTAGTAGCTGGTCGGCGGCGAGAGCGGGACGCGCGGCAGGTCGAAGCGATGCCCCGATGCGTCGATCACGTGGACGGGTGTGCGCGTATCGGTCACGCCGGTGTTCTCGCCCTTGAGCCAATGGTCGAACCAGGCGAGCTTGGTCGGGTTCAGGTCGTAGCCGACCGTGCTGGCGGTGACGTGGTACCAGGGACCGATCAGCGCCTGATAGCGGCCGGACGTCGGCTGGGTTCGCGTCATGGGTGCGGTCGGCGGGCGACCGGCGGCGGCGTTCTGCAGGCCGGTGACGTTGAACGTCGCCCCACGCTGGAAGACGTCGAACAGCCCGCCGACGAGGTAGGCCGGGATGCCGTTGCGGACGATGTCGCCCAGGTGGGTGGCTGGGTTGCGCTGTGACCAGAAGCGGTCGGCGCGCGAGATGTCCCCGCCGCTGACGATGTCCCTCAGCACCGGCAGCCAGAACGCGGGCACGTCGGTCGCGTGTGAGGCGATCGCGCCGAGCGGATCCCCGGCGAGCGTGCCGTCCAGCACCGCGCCGGCGAGGTTCGTGCCGATCACGGCCCCGAACAACGCCGGGTCGGACTCGACGTTGAGCATGCCGCCCTGGGTGAACAGATCGCGGTAGACGTCGTTGGCCGCGACGATCGGCATGATCGCCTTCAGCGGTGAGCCCGGGCCGATCGCCTCGGCGACCTGCAGCTGTGTGATGCCGAGGTAGGAGTCGCCCGTCATCCCGACCGCGCCGTTGCTGTGGGGCAGCTTGGCCGCCCAGCTCACGACCTCGATGCTGTCCTGGACCTCCTGGGGGGCTAGGAGCTGGAAGGCGCCGTTCGAGGCGCCGGTGCCGCGGACGGCGACCACCGCGACGATGTACCCGCGTCGGACGAGGTAGGTCTGATCGGAGAGGGCGGCCCAGGTGGCCGTCGGCCCGTACGGCGTCTCGACGAGGACGACGGGAAACGGCCCGGTCGCCTCCTTGCCGGTCTTCGGATCGGTCGGGTAGTGGAGGTCGGCACGCAGGACGGTGCCGTCGCGCATCGTGATCGGGACGCCGGGCTTGAGCGCGACGTCGTAGCGCGCGGGACCCGGCTGCCAGGCCTGGGCCGGGCTCGCCGCGGCGGCGGCGAGCAGCAGCACGGCGACGACACCGGTGACGGTGCGCAGGACGGCGGTCGCCGTCGAGCGTCGCGGTCGCGCGCTGCGGGGGCCGACGGCAACAGTGGGTGATGGCATCCCGAGCGACGCTATCCGGCCTCGGACGGCGGCGGCAACAGCGCGTCGCGGTGTGCGGGCCTCCGCGTTCTGCGGCCGACGGCCCCACGCGAAGTCCGCAGGTCAGCCGAAGTCCTTCGCGCGCAGGACGAGGTTGGCGACCGTGTAGTGCTGCCCGGTCGAGCAGGTTGCGGACTGCTCGACCTTGAGTCGTCGCGGGTCCCGAGTCTGCCCATGGTCGCCGATGAAGCGCTTCCACGGGTAGGTGAGCGCGGTGTCCGGAGCTGCGATGTAGCCGGGCACGTCCTCGGTGAGGTTGCTCAGCTCCCTGTTGCCGGATGGGCGGTCGGCTGAGCGCCGGCTACCGTGGAAGCTCGGTCGGCACGACGATGAGCTTGCGCTCGAGTCCGGCGCGCAGCACGGTGACCACGATCCGGCTACCGATGCCGTCGGTCTCCAGTGCGGCTTGGAGGTCGGCAATTCCGAAGAGGCGCCGGCCGTCGAGTTCGACGATCAGGTCACCGGGCTGCAGGCCGCCTCGGTCGGCACCGCTGTCGGGGACGATCTGGCTGACTTCGACGGCGTCGCCCGCGGCGTAGCGCTCGCGGTGGGCGGGTGGGATGGGTCGCGGCGCCGCGGCGATCCCGAGGTATCCGCGGCGAACGCGGCCGTCGGTGATGAGCGCTCCGATGACGCGGCGGGTCGCGTGGTTGATCGGGACGGCGAGGCCGAGGCCGAGCCCGGCGACGGCGGTGTTGACCCCGACGACCTTGCCCGCGCTGGTGACCAGCGCTCCGCCGGAGTTGCCGGGGTTCAGGGCGGCGTCGGTCTGGATGACGTTGTCGATGGTGCGGACGGTCTCTCCCTCGCGGGCGCGAAGCGATCGCCCCAGCGCGGAGACGACGCCGGCGGTGACCGAGCCCGCGAACCCGTGCGGGTTGCCGATCGCGACGACGAGCTGGCCGACGCGCAGCGTCTCGGCGTCGCCGAGCGCGGCGGGCTGCAGGCCGCCGTGCTCGGTGCGCAGGACCGCCAGGTCGGTCAGTGGGTCGCTGCCGACGGTCTCGAAGCGCAGCTCGGTCCCGTCGACGAAGGACGCGACGCCCTTGCGGGTGCCGTGTCCTCGATGACCCGCGATGACGTGGGCGGAGGTGAGCAGGAAGCCGTCGGGGCTGAGCACGATGCCGCTTCCGGCGCCGGCCGGAGCCTCGGCTCCGTTGCGGCGGCGTCCGACCACCCGCAGGTTCGCGACCGACGGGGCCAGCTGCTCGGCGACGCTCGACACGGTCACGCTGTACGCGTCGAGTGCCTCCTGCTCGGTGGGGGGCCGATCGGTGATCGAGGTCGCGCTCATGACTCGCCTCCGAGCCGGGCGGTGAGGAGCAGTTCCCGGCTGCCGCGCACGATCTTGAGTGCGAGATCGCTGTCGGTCGCGGCGTCGAGCGCGGCGTAGAGCGGGTCGGGGTCGCTCACCGCTGTCTCGTCGACGGCGACGATCACGTCGCCGCGCGCGATCCCCGCGCGATCGGCGGGACTACCGGTTTCGACGGCTTGGACCAGCAGACCATCGATCGGCTCGAGGCCGACCGCGGCGCGCAGGCGGCGCGCCTGGCGGGGGCCGACGAGCGCGACACCGAGTCGCGGTGGCGCGGTGGCACGACCTGACGCCAGCGTCGCGGCGCGGTCGCGCAGGGCCGTGGCGGGCCAGGCGATGATCAGGCCCCCGTCCTGGCGGATTGCATTGAGCCCCAGGATCCGGCCGTCTGAATCGACGAGCGGTCCGCCGCCCGATCCTCGCGGCAGCGGGGCGGTGTGCTCGATCACGCCTTCGATCAACCGCCCGGACGGTCCGCGCAATCCGCTCGGCGCTCGCGAGACGGTGCCGGGGGTGACGCGCAGGCCGCGGCCGGCGGGATCGGCGAGGGCGTAGACCGCTGACCCGATCGTGACGCCCTCGCCGACCGCCCACGCGATCGGTTCGGGAAGGTCGGGGCCCTCGAGCGTGAGAACCGCGAGATCGACCGTCGGATCGCAGCCGGTTACGTGAGCGGCGTGGTCGGAGTCGCCGACACGGACGGTCAGCTCGTCCTGGCGGATGTTGCGTGCGAGCGTGACCGCGATGCCCGGCGCGACAATCACGCCCGACCCGCCGCGCGAGCCGGCGCGCAGACCGATGACCGCCGGGCCGACCTGGCTGGCGATCGTCGCAGTGGTTGAAGCGGACACGGAATCTCCTAACTTGTGGCTTGCAAGTGACTATAGACAGTCGGATGCGTAACCTTGGGGATATGTCGTTCGTGCCCATGGAGGCCCTGGATCGCGCCGCGCGCCTGGTCGGCGACCGCTGGTCGCTGCTCGTGCTCGCAGCGCTCCTCGACGGCGAACGGCGCTACGGCGAGCTGCTCGATCAGATCCCGGGGATCTCGACCAACGTCCTGGCCCAGCGCCTCGCCGGGCTCGAGGCCGCACAGCTCGTCATCGCCGAGCCCTACAGCCGCCGGCCGCCACGGATGCGCTACTCGCTGACCGCCGACGGCCGGGGGTTGACGACCGCGCTCGCCGCGCTGTCGGCCTGGGGCGCAGGGCGAGCGGGAGACGACGAGGAGGTCAGACTCCGCCACGTCAGCTGTGGGACACCGCTTGAGCCACATTGGCGATGCCCAACCTGCGACACGGACGTCGACCTCGAGGCCACGACGCCCGAGGCGACCATCGACGACACGGTCACCTTCAACGCTTGACCCGCGAGTCGGTCGCGGACGACAGAACAGACCACTCATTGCTGCCGAGGATCGCGGCGATGTCGTCGGCGAGGGCGTGCGCCTCGCGCAGCTCCGCGTCAGGGTGGCTGGTGCGCAGCGCGATCACGGTGGCGCCGGCCGCGCGGCCGGCGGAGATCCCGACGGGAGCGTCCTCGAGCACGACACAGCGGGCGGGATCGAAGCTCAGGCGGCGCGCGGCGATCAGGAAGCACGCCGGGTCGGGCTTGCCGCGCGCGAGCCCGTCGGAGGAGACGAGCACCGCGGGGACCGGGAGGCCCGCGGCGGCGAGGCGGGCGTGGGCGAGCGCCGTCGAGCACGAGGTGACGATCGCCAGCCGGCGCCCGGACGTGAGCAGCGCGTGCGCCCCGGGCAGGGCCAAGATGCCCGCGGTGTCGTCGATCTCGGCGCGCTCGACCGCCGCCTGCTCGGCGGCGCGGTCGGCCTCGGGCGCGAGCACGTCGACGGTCTCCCGGGACGGGCGGCCTTGAGCGATCCGCAGGACGTCGTCGGGGTCGAGGCCGTGGCGGTGCGCGAACGCGGACCAGGCGCGCCGGACTGGGGCGGTCGAGTCGACGAGCGTCATGTCGAGGTCGACCAAGACGCCGTCCGCCGCCGAGAGCAGCGCGGCGGCCGCGGCGGTCACGTGACC
>JAOPZJ010000116.1 GCA_025964155.1 Solirubrobacterales bacterium | reverse complement strand
CCGTCGCTGCCGCCCGGCATTCCGAACCCCAACCGCAGCTCCGCCGTGGCGAACCTGCGGCTCGCCGGCGCCCTCGTCAAGATCGCCATCCCGCTGGCCATCTTCGGCGCCGTCGGCCTCACGATCTTCTCGGTCGGCAGCAACGTGTCCCACAGCGTGAACGACGTTCGGCGGGCGATCAGCACGAGCATCGACAGCATCACCGTTCCAGCGATCCCGACACCCGAATCGCCGAGCTCACCCCGCGCCCCCGCGGTCGCGCCCGTCGGCTTCGGGACAGGCTCGCTGCTGCTGAAGTCCAACTTCGCCAAGGCCCTGACCGTGCTGCGCGGCGAAGGCTCGCGCCTGCGTTCGCTCCGCGTGGCGCCCGAGCGCATCGACGCGTCGATCGTGACGTCCGGCGGGCGCATGAAGCAGGTCCAGGTCACCTCGCAGGGCAAGCTGCAGCGCTTCAGCACGTCGGGTCCTGGGTTCTCCCGGGCGGGCACGTTCCCCATCGACGGCCTCAAGCGCGCCGCCCCCTTCCGCCTGTCGCGCAGCGCCGCGGGCCGCTCGAAGAGGACCGCGTCGAGCGTCGACTACGTGGTGGCCATCACCGTCGGCGTCGGTCACGCACAGGGCTGGACCGTGATCCTGAAGAACGGCGGCGGGCAGTACCTCGCCGACGCGAACGGGAAGATCACGCGGAAGATCAACTGATCGGGCCCGAAGCGGCGTCCCATCAGCAACGCTGATGGGCCGCGCGCCACATCGTGATCCTTGAACGTGGCGCCGGTCTGGCACCCTGACCGGGTGGACGCCGAGGCCGACGAACTGCTTCAGGCCGGGACCAACCCCGCCGCCTCCTGGCGCGCGGGGTTGCGCGCCGGCATGCCGTTCGCGATCGCGTCGTGCCTGTTGGCCGTGTCCTTCGGCGTCCTGGCCCGCCAGGCCGGCTTCTCGGCGGTGGCGGCGATCGTCATGTCCGCGGTCGTCTTCGCCGGCTCCGCGCAGTTCGCCGCCGTCTCGATCCTCGGAGCGGGTGGCGGCATCGGCGCCGCCGTGAGCGCGGCCGCGCTGATGAACTCGCGCTTTCTGCCGATGGGGATCGCCCTGGGGCCCTCGCTTCCCGGCGGCCCGGTCCGCCGAGCCCTCCAGGGACAGGCCGTCGTGGACGCGTCGTGGGCCATGGCCAACCGAGGCCACGGGCGCTATGACCGCTGGTTCCTCTTCGGCTCGACCGCCGTTCAGTACGTCGGCTGGCTGGGCGGGACGATCGTCGGCGCGCTCGGCGGCTCGCTCCTCGGGGATCCCGACGCGCTGGGCCTGGATGCGGTCTACCCCGCCTTCTTCCTGGCGCTGCTCTTCAGCGAGCTCCGCGATCGCCGCTCTCGCGGGGTCGCCGCGGCCGGCGCGCTCATCGCGCTCGCCCTTGTGCCGATCACGCCCGCCGGCGTCCCCGTCCTTGCCGCCAGTGCCGCCGCGATCATCGGCGTGCGGGCACGAACGGACGCCGCCGCTCCCACGCCCCCGGCGACACCGGCGAAGACGGCATGAGCGCGTCCGTCGTCTGGCAGGTCATCGCCGCCTGCGCCCTCGTCACCGTCGCGATCAAGGGCATCGGCCCGCTCGCCCTCGGCGGCCGCGACCTGCACCCCCGCCTCATCGGCGTCGTCGTGCTCCTGGCGCCCGCGCTGCTGGCCGCGCTCGTCGTCTCACAGGCGCTCGCCGACGGCAGGCACGTCGGGATCGGCGCGGACACCATCGGCGTCGCCGCCTCGGGCATCGTGCTGTGGCGGGGCGCCTCGATCCTCGCTGCCGTCGGCGTGGCCGCCGGGGTGACCGCAGGGCTGCGCCTGGTGCTCTGACCCGGAGCGACCCCCGCCCGGACTGTTCAAGGTCGCCGCGGATGGGGATGATCGCCTCATGAGCATCGCCGCCTCGCCCACCACGCTCGACGCGGACGCACTCCGGCGCTGGCTGGACGGCGAGCACCGCCAGATCCGCGAGCAGGTCCGCGAGCGCCTGTCCGGGATGGATCTCGCCCAGGCGGACGGCATCACCCGCGCCGAGTACCGCGAGCTCGTGCTGCGGTGGGCCACCGAGCTGGGCCGTGAGGGGCAGACCGCGCTTGGTTTCCCGCGCAAGTACGGCGGCGAGGCGAACGTCGCGGGGTCGATCGCGTCGTTCGAGACGCTCGCCCATGGCGACCTGTCGCTCCTGGTCAAGTGCGGCGTGCAGTTCGGGCTTTTCGGCGGCGCGATCCTTCAGCTCGGCACCGAGCGCCACCACGACGAGTACCTGCGCGCGGTCATCGACGTCTCGATTCCCGGCTGCTTCGCGATGTCCGAAAGCGCACACGGCTCGGACGTGCAGAACGTGCACACCACCGCGACCTACGACGCGACGACGCAGGAGTTTGTCGTCCACACGCCGCACGACGGCGCCCACAAGGAGTGGATCGGCAACGCCGCGGACCACGGCCGCGTCGCCGTCGTCTTCGCCCAGCTCATCACCGATGACACGGCCCACGGCGTCCATGCGCTCGTCGTCCCGATCCGTGACGAGACCGGCGCGCCCGCCCCCGGGGTGCGCATCGAGGACTGCGGCGACAAGATGGGGCTGCAGGGCGTCGACAACGGGCGCCTGTGGTTCGACCGGGTCCGCGTGCCGCGGGCGGCGCTGCTTGATCGCTTCGCGTCCGTCAGCGAGGACGGCACCTACTCCAGCCCGATCGAGAACCCCGACCGTCGCTTCTTCACGATGCTCGGCACGCTCGTGCAGGGCCGCGTGAGCGTCGGTGGTGCCGCCATCAGCGTCTCCAAGAACGCGCTGACGATCGCGGTGCGCCACGGCCTGCGCCGCCGGCAGTTCACCGCGCCCAGCGGAGAGGAGATCCTCCTGCTGGACTACCGCACCCACCAGCGGCGCCTGCTGCCGCTGCTCGCGCGCACGTACGCCCTCCACGCCGCGCAGGAGCAGCTCGTGGTGGCGCTGGACCATGCCTTTGGGGACGACGACGTCGGCGACCTCGCGCGGCGGGAGCTCGAGTCCCACGCGGCGGGCCTGAAGGCGCTGTCGACGTGGCACGCGACCGCGACCGTGCAGGCCTGCCGCGAGGCCTGCGGCGGACTGGGGTATCTGGCCGAGAACCGCTTCGCGGCGTTGAAGGCCGACAGCGACGTGTTCACGACCTTCGAGGGCGACAACACCGTGCTGCTGCAGCTCGTGGGCAAGTCGCTGCTCACCGGCTACAAGCACCAGTTCGGCGACCTGGACCCGCTCGGCATGGTCGGGTTCGTAGCGAGCCAGGTCTTCCATGACGTCGTCGAGAAGACCGCGGTGCGCCAGGTCGTGCAGACGCTCGCTGACGTCGTCCCCAGGGGCGACGACGACAGCGAGCTCCTGGACCGCGAGGAGCAGCTGCTGCTCCTGCGCTACCGCGCCGAGCACGTACTGGCCTCCGTCGCGCGGCGCCTGAAGCGCGGCATCGACGACGGCCATGACGCCTTCGAGGTCTTCCGCGCCTGCCAGGACCACGTGCTGGCGGCCGCCACGGCGTACATTCAGAGCGTCATCGGCGAGGCGTTCGCCGCGCGGGTGGCGACGTGCGAGGACACCGACGTGGAGCTCGCACTGGACCGGCTGTGCGACCTGCACCTGCTGCACACGATCGAGAGCGACCGCGCCTGGTACATGGAGCACGGCCGCCTGTCGCCGTCGCGCTCCAAGACGCTGACACGGACGGTCAACCGCCTGCTCAACGAGGTCCGGGCGGACGCCGGCCAGCTCGTCGACGCGTTCGCGATTCCCGACACCGTGCTCCGCGCGCCGATCGGCGTCAAGGATCCACAGCCCGCCCACCCGACCGTGTAGCACGTCTTTAGGCGATTCTGGGACGCTACGCGCGTGTCCACGCCGCGCCAGACCTCGCCGATCACGACCGAGCCGCTGGACCCGCGCCGCCAGGGCGTGCTGCTCGTGCTCGCGATGCTCGCGCTCATGTGGGTCGTCGAGATCGTCGACAGCCTCGACAGCCAGCGGCTGGACCGCTTCGGCATCGAGCCGCGTCAGCTCGACGGCCTGGAGGGCATCGTCGCCGCGCCGTTCCTGCACGCCAACTTCGGCCACCTCATCGGCAACAGCGTCCCGTTCGCGGTCCTCGGCGTGGTGATCGCGCTGAGCGGGGCGATCCGCGTGGCGCTCGTGACGGCGATCGTCGCCGTCGTGGGCGGGCTGGGCACCTGGCTCGTGGCACCGTCCAACACGCTCCACATCGGCGCCAGCGGCATCGTCTTCGGCTTCGCCGCCTACCTCATCTCGCGCGGCCTCTTCAGCCGCAGCTGGCTGCACCTGGGGGTCGGCATCGTCGTCGGCTTCATCTACGGCACGACGCTGGCCGGCGGGCTCATCCCGCAGGACGGGATCTCATGGCAGGGCCACCTGTTCGGCGGGATCGGCGGCATCGTCGCGGCGCGCCTGCTCGACAGCCGCGAGGCCAAGGCGCCGCGGCGGGCGCCGGTGGCCGATCCGCTGCTGTGACGCGTCGCGGCGGGCGGCCGCGGGTCAGAACCCGTGGTGCTTGAGCCAGCCGCCCACGACGGAGCGGAACTGGGGCGCCGTGCGCCCGAGGGTCACCGCGTGCCCGGTGCCGGGCAGCGTGACCTGGGTCAGGTCTGCGTTGCCGAAGAAGAGCAGCTTCTCCACATCACCGGCCGGCGGCGGGAACAACGCGTCGTTGGCGCCGGTGACGATGAGCACCGGCGCCTTGATGGAGTTGTTGCTCAACGCGTCCACGACGATCGCCTGAATCGCCGATCCGGTGTCCATGCACGGGTCGGGCGCGCGGATCGCGGTGACCGCGTCCGCGACCGCCGGGTCGGCGTTGAAGAAGTGCCCGGCCTTGAAATCGGCCGGCGTCTTGCCGAAGTAGGCGTAGTTGTTCGGCAGCGGCGCGGTGTAGCAGTCCAGTGTGGTCTGCGCGAACGTGGCGTAGGTCGTGATGCTGGCCCCGGTGTTGCCGAAGCCGGCGACGATGAGGGCGTCGACGTTGTGGTAGCTGAGGGCCGAGGCCTCGACCATGAAGCCGCCGGCGGAGTGTCCGACGAGGGCGACCTTGCTGAAGGTCTGGCGGGCGGGCTCGCCCGACGCGGTGTACGCGCCGGACCGCAGCTGCGTGACGATCTGGTTGAGGTAGTCACCCTCGGACCCGTAACAGACCTGGTTGCCGTCAGGCTTGCCGCTCGTGCCGTACCCGAGCCGGTCGATGACGACGGAGACCTGGCCGAACTGCACGGCCTGCTGTGTCGCGTAGTCGTAACCGGGGACGCCCTTGTAGTTCCAGAAGAACTCGCCGTAGCCCAGCCCATGCACGTAGAGAGCGACCGCCTGGGGCGTGCTCCCGTTCAGGCGATCGGCGGGGCCGACGAGATGTCCGCGGACCTCGTAGGTCTTGCCGTCGGAGGCGCACGGGATCATCGAGGTGTTCGTGTTGCGGACCGTGAACGAGACGGGGATCTCCTGCGTCGTCGCCTTCGGGGCGATCCCCGCCTTCTTGGCCTTGGCCTTCTTGCGGGCGGCAAGCTCGCGCTTGGCGGCGGCACGCTGCCTGGCCACGGCGCGCTTCTTGGCCGCGGCACGCTGCTTGGCCGACTGCGGCGGCTTCGCGCCCGCCGCGGCGGCCCTGCCCGCAGGTGACGACGCCGCGACGGCACCCCCCGCACCCAGAGCGGTGACGAGCATCACGACGACGAGGGTGGCAACGACCCGGCTCCGCGTGACCATGGTCACGAACCTACCCCTGCCGTTGGGCATCGCCTCCATCCCCACACACCAAGATTGTGTGATTTCTCTGTCTCCGCGCCCCAAGAGGTCATCGCCGGTGCTACGCTTGGCGCTAAGGCCGGGTCAACGTGACCTAGCACAGCAGTGTCAGCGCACGCAGTCGTCGCCTCAAAGCACCTCCGCGAACGCAGCACGAACAACAGCGGAGGATTGATTTATATGGCTACAGGAACCGTCAAGTGGTTCAGCGACGACAAGGGCTTCGGGTTCATCACGCCCGACGAGTCCGGCAAGGACCTCTTCGTGCATCACAGCGCGATCGTGGCCGACGGCTACCGCTCCCTCGCCGAGGGTGCCCGCGTCTCGTATGACGCGGAGCCCGGCGAGAAGGGCCCCAAGGCCGTCAACGTCCAGAACGTCTAGCTGACGCGGCGGGCAGCGCCCGCCCTCGTCTTCGCCGGAAAGGCGAGCCCCCCGGGGCGAGCCTTTCCGCACCGACCGCCCTCGGCACCATGTGCCGGGGGCGGTCGTCGTTTCAGGGGGTCCGGCCGCCTACCAGTGCCGAGTCCCGGCTCAGCCCGGCAACCCCAGCCGGCGACGTCAATCCTGCGCCCCCCTGAGGGCCCACGAACGACGACGCCCCGCCTCGATCGGCGCGGTGCGTCGGGTGGGCGGCCGCTGCGCGGCCGCCCGCTGCTCAGCGGCGGTTGGCAGCAGCGCGCCGCTTGGCGGCGGCGCGCTTCTTCGCCGTGGCCTTGGCCTTTGCCGCCTTCGCGGCCTTGGCCTTCGCCTTGGCGAACGCGCTGGGCCTGACCGACGTCGTCGCCGGCGCCGGCGCGGTCGCGGTCGCGCCAAGGGACGCCGGAGCCGCGGCAGCAAGAGCTGCCCCGTCCGGGGCGCCCGAGTCCGAGGATCCCGAGGCCGACGTGGCGTCATCGGCGGTGGGGGCCTGCTCCGGCTCGAGCCCGCCGAAGACAGCAAGCGGCGGCGGATCGGCCTCGAAGTGCCAGAGCACGTGCTCGCCGGTCAGCGCGTGGTCGTAGTAGGCGACCTCGTCGAGCGAGCCGCGCAACCACGGAGCCAGATCGCCGTAGCCGACGTAGAAGGTGCTCGTCCCGGACGGGGCCTTCTCGGAGGCCGCGGAGCCGACCGGCACCCCGTCGACGTAGAGGATCGCCGTATGGCCGTCCCAGGTCCCGACGACGTGCGAGAACGTCCCCGTCGGCAGCGCGGGGCCTGTGACGTCGGTGTCCACCTGCCGAAAGAAGACGTGACCGCCGCGGATGGCCAGCGCGCCGGCGCTGCCGTGCTGCACGATCATCGCATCGTCGGTGTCGGCCGGGTTGACCCACGCCTCGAGCGTGTAGGCGGTCTGCGGGGCCGTCAGGTTATTGACGAACCCGTAGGTGCCGTTGCCGACGAAGACCCCCGTGGTGTTCCCGTCGCCCGAGATGCCCACCCGCGGGCTGCCGCCGGCGCCGTTCTTGTATTCGCCCGCATGCGCGCCGGCGACGTCCGTCATGCTCGATGCATCGGCGGCGTCACCCAGGCGCCAGTACGCGAGCGGGCGGTCGGCCAGCACGACCTTGAAGTACTTGGATACCAGGGCGCTCGGCGCGGCGGCCGCGGTGCCGGAGCCGGACGCGTTGGTCGCGGTCACCTGCACGAGGAGCGTGTGGTCCAGGTCGTCCCCGGTGACCGTGTACGTGGCGGCGTCGGCACCAGGGATGTCCGTGCACGCGGCGGGCGCGGTGCAGCGCTGCCACCGGTAGGCGAAGCCGGTCGGCGAGCCGGCCCATGTGGCGGGCTGCGCGTCAGCGGTCAGCGTTTTGCCCTGGTAGGCATTCCCACCGACCGTCGGATGACCACCGGCGGGCGGTGCGGGCAGGTCGATGCCGACGTAGCTCGTGACACCACAGTCCCGGTCATTGGAGGAGCGGACCTCGAGCGTGTAGGTGCCCGCGCTCGGGAAGGTGTACGCCCAGGCCCGCCACGGCGTGCCGCCGTAGTTGCCCACCTGCGACACGCTGGCGCTGAACAGCACGGTAGAGGAGTTGTTGGAGGCCAGCACGAGCTGCACGGAGCCGCTGTCGTTGTACGGCAAGTAGTCGCCGGCCTTGAAGAAGGACCAGCCGCTGATGGTCTGCCCCGCCTGCACCGTGAAGCTCTGGGAGAGCATATTCGTGGCGCAGCCGCCCGGGACGACGGCAAAGTGCGCGCCATCCTGCGGCAGGTAGCCGGAGAAGTCCTGGACCACCGAACCCGTGCCCGACCACCCGGTCAGGTCACTGGTCTCGAAGCCGGGGTTCGTCAGAGTCGGCGCAGCCTGGGCGGGCGCCACGGCCACAGACCAGGCGAATGAGGCCAGGAGCAGCGGCAGCAGCAGCACCCTGGCCTTGGCGGGGAACCGGTATGGGGAGAGCACGCTCCTCTCTTCGGCATTTCGCCGCCCCTCGGAGATAGGACGAATGTCGAGCAATCTCACAGAAGTGGCCGGCGGCCAAAAGCGGATTGCTCCGGCACGAGCCGACGTCCGGTTGCCGGGCATGCGCAGCGGGCATACGGCGGCCATGCTCATCGCCGCCGTCATCAACAAGAGCGCCGCGGAGGGCCGCCAGGCCCGGGGCAAGATGCCGCCGTAGGCGGCCGCCGCGTACGGCTTGACGTCTAGCTGACGCGGCGGGCAGCGCCCGCCCACGTCTTCGCCGGAACGGTGAGCCCTCCGGGGCGAGCCTTTCCGCAGCCTCCGCCTCGGCACCGTGTGCCGGGGGCGGTCGTCGTTTCAGGGGCAGCCGGCGCCGACCAGTGCCGAGTCCCGGTTGGTGTCCGCTGGGCGGACACGAGCCGGGACTCGGCGTCCAACCCACCGGTCCCGCATGACCGCTTCAAGAGCCGGCCACGGAGGCCGACCACCGGGGCGTGGCCCCCAATCCCGCCGTCGAGCCCTACCTCCTCGATGTCGAGCGCCGCGCCGCGCCTCCCGGCGGGCGGCGGCTTGCCGATGCCCGCGTCAACACGCGCGTGGGGCGCACGGGCTGTCGGATTGTCGACCTGCCCCGCGTCGCCGACCCGCGCGGCAACCTCACGTTCATCGAGGGCGAGCGCCACGTCCCCTTCCCGATCGCCCGGGTCTACTACCTGTACGACGTGCCCGGTGGCGCCTCCCGTGGCGGCCACGCCCACAGGGGCCTGCAGCAGCTCATCATCGCGGCGGCCGGCTCCTTCGACGTCGTGGTGGACGACGGAGCCCGCCAGGAGCGCTTCTTCCTCAACCGCTCCTACCACGGTCTGCTCGTGCCGCGACTCGTATGGCGGGAGCTCGACAACTTCTCGTCCGGTGGCGTATGCCTGGTCCTCGCGTCCGAGCACTACGCGGAGGACGACTACTACCGCGACTACGCGACCTTCAAGGCGGCCGCCGACGCCGAGCGCCTCGCGGGGGCCGCGTGATCACGACCGACGTCCCGTTCCTGGACCTGCGGGCGATCAACGCCGAGCTCGAGGACGAGCTCACGCAGGCGACCGCCCGCGTCGTGCAGAGCGGGCACTACGTGCTGGGACCGGAGGTCGCCGCCTTCGAGGCGGCGTGGGCGTCCTTTGCAGGCGCCCGCCACTGCGTGGGCGTGGGCTCGGGGCTCGACGCCCTGGCGCTCGCACTGGACGCCGCCGGCGTCGGCCCCGGCGACGAGGTCATCGTCCCCGCGCACACGTTCGTGGCGACGTGGCTGGCGGTCACCCGCACCGGCGCAGCCGCGGTGGGAGCGGACGTGGATCCGGGCACCGGCCTGCTGGACCCCGCCGCCGTCGCCGCGGCCGTCACCTCCCGCACGCGGGCCATCGTGCCGGTCCATCTCTACGGCCAGACCGCTGACATGGACGCGCTGCTCGCGCTCGCCGACCGGCACGGGCTCGTGGTGGTGGACGACGCCGCCCAGGCCCATGGCGCGCGCCACCGCGGGCGGCCGGTCGGCGCCCTGGCCACCGCGACGGCCTGGTCCTTCTACCCCGGCAAGAACCTGGGCGCACTCGGCGACGGCGGCGCGGTGACCACCGACGACGACGCGCTCGCCGCGCGTCTGCGGATGCTGCGCAACTACGGATCGCGGGAGAAGTACGTGCACCCGATCGCGGGGACGAACTCGCGCCTGGACGAGCTGCAGGCTGCGATTTTGGCTACGAAGCTCGGGCACCTGGACACGTTCAACGCCCGCCGGCGGACGCTCGCGCACCGCTACCGCGAGCACCTCGGCGCCCTCGCGCTGGATGTCGCGCCGTGGGGAACGCACGCCTGGCACCTGTTCGTCGTGCGCCATCCGGACCGCGACGCGCTGCAGCGGCATCTGGCCGAGCGCGGCATCCAGACCCTCGTGCACTACCCGATCCCCCCACACCGCCAGGGCGCCTATGCCGGCCATCCGGGCCGCTTCCCGGCCGCCGACGCGCTGGCGCGCGAGGTCCTCTCGCTGCCCATGGGCCCGCACCTGCGCCCGGACGACGTCGAGCAGGTGATCGGCGCGGTGCTGGAGTTCGAGTCGCCAGAGGCTCGCCCGGGCGACACGAGGGTCTTGAGATGAGCACCGTAAAGGTCCCCGCGGACGTGCGCCCCGAGGAGGACCGGGGCCCCGACCGCCCCGCGCGCTGGGCGACGCTCTTCAACCAGGACCGCTTCCACGCGCTGAACCTACGCGACCGCCAGCGCGTCGTCACCGCCGGCGTCCGCGACGCCGATGGCCGCCTCATCGGCGCGCTGTCCGGGGTCCTGGAGGACGGCGTCTTTGTCAGCGGGCATAGCGCGCCGTTCGGGGGGCTTGACCTCGTACGCGAGCGCGAGACCCCCGCCAACGTCGCCCGGCTCGTCGACGGGGCGCTCGAGGCCCTGCGGGCGCAGGGCGCGCGCACCGTCCGCCTGCGGCTGCCCCCGCCGTGTTACGGCGACAACGAAGGGCTCGTGCAGTTCACGCTGCTGAACCGCGGGTTCGCCGTCGAGCGCTGTGAGCTGAACCAGCACATCGACCTGCACGGCCTCGCCGGGCCCAGGGACTACGTCGCGGGCCTCAAGTCCCCCGCCCGTCGGGCGTTGCGGCAGCTGCTCGGGCCGGAGTTCACCTTCCGCCCGGCCCAGAGCGCCGCCGAATGGGATCGCGCGCACGCGCTGCTGAGCGCCAACCGGGCGCGCAAGGGCCGCACGTTGGCGCTCTCGCGCGCGTACGTCGAGGGGGCGCGTGCAGCCCTTGGCGACCGCGTGCGGATGGTCGAGCTGCTGCACGCCGACCGCGCGGTCGCCGCGGCGCTCGTCTACCGCGTGCGCGAGCAGCGCGACCTCGTCGTCGCCTGGGGTGACGCCGACCATCACCTGGAGCGCTCGCCGATGAACCTGCTGGCCTACCGCGTCGTCGAGGCGGCGCTGGCCGACGGCGTGCGGATCGTGGACCTCGGCATCTCGAGCGAGCGCGAGAGCGGCCCCGACGGCGCGCTGCTGCCGAACGCAGGCCTCGTCCAGTTCAAGCAGAGCGTCCTGGCCCGGACGCAGCCGCGCCTGACCCTCATCCGATCCTTGCCGGAGGCCTGAGCCCATGACCCTGACCGCCGCGGCGCTCGACGCGTACGCCGACGCCTACTACCTCAACGCCGAGATCGCCGATGTCGACATCGAGGAGCTGGGCCAGCGCCTGTCGATCGACAGGACCGTCGCGGCACTGCACGGGGTGCGCCGCGTCTTGGAGATGGGCTTCGGCACCGGCCTGGTCACGGGCGAGCTGCTGGCGCGCGGCGTGCCGATCGAGGTGCTGGAGGGCTCACCCAAGCTCTGCGACGTGGCCCGCCGCACCCACGCCGGCGCGGGGCTCGTCGTCCACGAGGCGCTCTTCGAGGTGTTCGCGCCGGACGAGCCCTACGACGCCGTCCTCGCGCTGCACATCGCCGAGCACGTCGACGACCCGGTCGCCCTCTTCGGCCTCGTGCACGGCTGGCTGGCGCCCGGCGGGGCGATCATCGTGATGGTCCCCAACGCACACTCGCTGCACCGGCGTCTGGCCGTGCGCATGGGCCTGCAGCGGCACCTGGACGACCTCAGCCCGCGCGACCACCTCGTCGGCCACCAGCGCGTCTACGACCTGGCCAGGCTGCGCGCGGACCTCGACGCGGCCGGCTTTGCGACCACGGAGGAGTTCGGCTACCAGCTCAAGACGGTGCCCAACGGCATGATGGGCGACTGGCCGCCGGAGCTGCACACCGCGCTCGTGCAGATCAGCGCGGAGCTCGAGCCGGCGATGCTCGCCAACATCGGCGTGCGCGCCGTGCGGGCCTGATTGTCGGGTCCGGCATGCCGCTCGTCTCGATCCTCATCCCGGCCTACAACGGCGAGCGCTTCCTCGGCGCCGCGCTGGACTCGGCGCTGGCCCAGACGCACGTCGAGATCGAGGTCATCGTCGGGGACGACGGCTCGACGGACGCCACGCTGGAGCTGGCACTGGTCGTCGCCGCGCGCGATCGGCGGGTGCGCGTGCTCGCGGCCGAGCGGAACCTCGGCGCCCCGGCCAACCAGGCCCGGCTGCACCATGCCGCCCGCGGGACGTTCATCAAGCCGCTGCTGCAGGACGACGTGCTCGCGCCGGACGCCGTGGCGCGGCTGCTGGAGCCGCTGGTGCGCGACGACGCCATCGTGCTGGCGACGTCCAAGCGCGGGCTCATCGACGCGGCAGGCGACGCGCTGCCGGAGGCACCCTGGACGCACGCGCTGCTGGCGCAGGACGCCGTCCTGGACGGCACGGCGCTGGGCGATGCGATGCTCGCGGGGACCGTCAACCTCGTCGGCGAGGTCACCACCGCCCTGTACCGCGCCGGGGTCGTCGCGCCCGAGGACCTCTGGCACCTGGGCGGCGACGAGTACCGCGCCAACGGCGACATCGCGCTGTGGCTCAAGCTGCTGGCGGGTGCGCGGGCGTTCTACACGCCCGCGGAGCTCAGCTGGTTTCGCCAGCACACAGAGCAGGCCTCCCAGGACGCCGAGGTCATCCTCGGCGGCCGGCTGGAGTGGGCGCGCCTCGCGCTCGAGGCGCGGCCCTACGGATTTCTGGCCGACCCGGGGCACGAACACGCCGCGCTCGTGCGGGCGGCGCAGGTTGCCGGCCAGGCGCTGCCGGCGGCGGAGGGGCGTCCGGAGCTGCTGGAACCGCTCACGGGTGCCCTGTCGCGCCTGATCGCGCGCGTGGACGAGCTCCAGGCCATCGCGTCCTGAGACCCGGACGCGTCAGGCGGCCCGCACCGCGCCTGTCGCAGACGCCGCGGCCGCGGCCAGGCCCTGGATGAGCTGCTCGTTCAGTGCATCGGCGCCGAAGGCCTCACTGCCGCCGATCGTGCGTGCCGGAATCCGGAGCGCGTCGTACGCGGCGCGGGCGGCGGTGAAGCGCGTGACGTTCGCGAACGTCGGCGCGGTGAACGTCGGCCCGGCGAACGCGGCAAGGCCGACCGTCTGCGCCCCCTCGCGGACGATGCCCAGCCGCTCGAGCGCCGCGGCCGCGACGGCTGGGGCGGCGTCCTTCGTGATGTCGTGGGCCAGCTCGACGCAGATGGCCACGCGCTCCCCGTGGACCTCTCCGCGTGACAGACGGAAGATCCGGATGTCCGGATCGATGACGTGCACGAAGCACGGCAGCTCCAGCACGTCGTCCTGGCGCACCTGCACCCAGGCCAGGACGGACGTCACGCGGTCGGGCGCGTAGGGCACTCCGGCGGCGGCGAAGAGCTGACCGGGGGCCAGCGCGAGGATGGGGTCCCGGGCGACGACGCGAGCGCCTCCGCGGAGCGTGATGCGGACGCGGTCACCGTCCGTGGCGACGTGCTCGAAGCCGTCGACGCGGCGGATCCTCATGGTCGGTGCGGCCCGCAGCCGGGCCAGCAGGCGCGTGATGATGGCGCCGGTCCCGTCCGGCTCGATGGAGTGCAGGGGCCGCTCGGGACGGAAGCTGACCGGGGCGCCCGCGGCCGCCTCGCGCACGGTGCGCGGGTGAAAGAGCGGCAGCCAGAGCTTGCGGCGCAGCGCGACGGGGACGTCGTCGGTCCCCTCGGGGCGGATCTTCTGCGCGAAGGCGGCGATGAGCAGGTCGTGGAGGGTGCGGCCGTGCTGGGCGATCGACGCGGTCGTCATCGACGTGTTCCACAGCGCCTCGGGCCGTCCTGCGCCCAGGAGGCCGCCGTCATCGCCGGTCGTCTGTTCGAGGATCGCGAGCGCCTCGGGGCCGGTGAGGCACTCCCGCAGGCGGGACAGGTCGGTCGTGACGAGCAGCTCGTCGCCCAGGTACCCATGCAGCCACATGCGCGGGCGATCCAGCTCGACGACGGCGTTGCCCATGAGCTCGCGCACGTAAGCCTCGATCCGGCGGGCGTATGGGCGGTGCCCGGCCCCGGCGGCGTCGTACTCGTGCAGCGGGGGCGGCTCCCCGACATCCTCGTAGCGCAGCTCGAGCGCGCGCAGTCCCCGGTCCAGGCGGCGCCCGTCGAGCACGAGCGGGGCGAAGCCGCCCCCCACGCCCGTGTGCGGTAGCAGCAGCTCGACGGCCTGCCCCGCGGACGCCGCGGCGTCCGCGGCGACCAGCGCGGCGATCCCGCCGCCGGCGACGACGAGTGTCACGCCGTGTCCTCCGCGACGAAGATGAGGTAGTTCAGCGCGCCATGGCCCGGCAGGTGCCGGGTGAGGCGGTCCAGGCCCTCGATGACGTCGTCCGGCAGGTCGGCCAGCTGCGCGTTGGTGAGGGGTTTGACGACGATGCCCTCCCGGTGCACGCACTCAAGCCCGGCCGGTCGCGCCAGCAGCTCGACGTCCTCCTCGTCCAGGAGCTGCGTCGACGGAAAGCACGCGCCACGGTCCGAGACCTGACCGAGCTCGTCGATGAGGCCCATCTCGCGGGCGACGAGCCGGTGCAGCGAGCGTGGGTTGTTCACCGAGACGTGCAGGAGCCCGCCCGGGGCCAGATGCGCTCGGCAGTGCACGAAGAACGCCGCCGGATCGGGCAGCTCGTTGAGGAGGTTGGCGGCGACGAGCTGCTCGTAGCGGCCCGCCGGCTGCCACGCGAAGATCGACCCGTGGTGCACGGTCACGGCGGGCAGCTCGCGTTCGCGCGCGCGCGCGACGTAGGCCTGCGAGCGCTCGAGCGCGTCGACGGTGACCGGCCGCTGTGCGAAGAGCGACGTCATCAGCCCGGTGGCGCAGCCGAACTCGAGCACGCGATCACCGGGACGGAACCAGCGCCGGATGCGCCGACCCGTGGCAACGCTGAAGTGGCGGTCGAAGTCGGTGTCCGGGTCGTACCGCGCGGAGTAGTCCAGCAGCGCTCGGTCGGTCATGTGTCCAGGTCATCGGCCGCGACGGGAACGGATTGA
>JAOPZJ010000078.1 GCA_025964155.1 Solirubrobacterales bacterium | reverse complement strand
GCGTGAGCTTCTGCATCCGGGCGGATCCGCGACCGAAGCGCCGCTCCAGGTAGTACTGCCCGATCGACAGCAGCGTCGTGAACGCGAGGTACCAGATGGACGCGACGATGAGCAGCGGGATCGTCTTGTAGTTGACCGAGTAGATGAGCTGCACGGAGTAGAGGAGCTCGGTGTAGGCGATGACGCTGACCAGGGAGGTCGTCTTCAGCATCGAGATGACCTCGTTGCCGGTCGGCGGCACGATGACGCGCATCGCCTGGGGCAGGATCACGCGCCGCATCGTCTGCAATCGCGTCATGCCGAGCGCCGAGGAGGCCTCGGACTGCCCCTCGTCGACCGAGAGGATCCCGGCCCGGACGATCTCTGCCATGTACGCGCCCTCGTTGAGGCCGAGGCCGAGGACGGCCGCCACGAACGGGGTGATCAGCGAGTTGCCGTTGAGGTCGACGGCGGACGGCCCGCCGAACGGCACGCCGAGCGCGATGTGCGGGTAGAGCGAGGAGATGTTGAACCAGATGAGCAGCTGCACCAGGACTGGGGTGCCGCGGAAGACCCAGATGTAGAAGCCCGAGACGCTGGACACCACGGGGTTCGGCGACAGGCGCATCACCGCGAGGGCGATGCCGATGATGATGCCTACGAGCATCGCCACGGCGGTGAGCTCGAGGGTGACGAGCGCTCCGTGGACGACCCGGTGGTCGAAGAGGAAGTCGCCGACGACGCCCCCCTCGACGCGCGGGTGGGTCGCCGCGGAGCGCACGAGCGACGCGACGAGGATGAGGACGAGGACCGCAGAGATCCACCGTCCGGGGCGCCGGACCGGGATCGCCTTGATGACCTCTGGCGGGACCGCCCCCGCCGGACGACTTCCGGCGGCGGGCGTCTGGGTCGGCTCCGACATGGGGGACCTAGCTCTGCGCGCCGTTGATCGTGGGCGTCGTGATCGCGCCGTCGGCGATCCCCCACTTGTCGAGGATCGCCTTGTACTGACCGCCGCCGATGAGCTCCTTCAGCGCGGCCTGCACCGCCTTTGCCATGCCGTTGCCCTTCGGGATGGCGACGCCGTAGGGCGCGGTGCCGTACGGGGTACCCGTCAGCTTGAACGTGCCATTGGACTTCTTCACCTGGTAGTCGGCGACGGGCGAGTCCGCCATGCCGATCTGCGAGCGCCCGTTGGCGATCGCCAGGTTGGCGCCGTTCTGGTCCGGGAAGACGGAGAGCGTGGGCGCGGGCTTGCCGGCCGCCTTGCACTTCGGCATCTGCGCGGTGACGTCGTCGGCCTGCGTGGTGCCCTTCTCGACGGCGACCTTCTTGCCGCAGAGGTCGGCCAGGCCCGTGACCTCCGTGCCGCCCTGGGCCTTGGTGTAGAACGACGTGCCGGCCGAGAAGTAGGTCACGAAGTCGATGGTCTTCTCGCGCTCCTTGGTGTCCGTGAAGCTCGACATGCCGAGGTCGTACTTGTTGGCGGCAAGGCCAGGGATGATGCTGTCGAAGGTCGCATTCTTGACTCCGGCCTTGAGGCCGAGCTTGTCTCCGATCGCCTTGGCGAGATCGACGTCGGCGCCCTCGACCGTCTTGCCGTCGGGTCCGATGAACTCCATCGGTGCGTACGTGGCGTCGGCGGCGACCGCGAGGCTGCCCTTCGACTTGACGGCGGCGGGCACGAGGCCTGCCGCGGCGCCGGACGTGGCCGGCTTCTGGGTGCTGGACGTGGACGGCTTCTGGGTGCTGGACGACGCGCCGGTCGAGTTGCCGCTGGATCCGCATCCGGCGGCTGCGACCGTGGCGAACGCGACCAAGCCGAACGTGGCCAGGCGCTTGGGTAGGTGGGACATGCGGTGCCTCGATCCTTGATGTGCCGCTGTGCTGCTGCGCCGATCTGCCGCTAATGACATGGGGCCGAAGTGAGCTCGACCGGCGGTGCTATCGGGATGGTGGCACGCCGCGAGGGGTGTGCGGGTGCGAAACGACGCCGCTCGCGTACCCAGTCGGTTGCCGACCGAACATGGTCGGTCGCAACTGACTCAGCGAACGGAGAACGTGATCCGCGCGCGCCGCTGCACCTTGTGCTCGTGGAGCACCTCGGCCACAAGGATGTACGTGCCCTTCACAAGGCGTGCACGCCGGACCGCCGACAGGCGCACGCGGACGATGCCCGTGCCGTGCTTGAGCGCCCGCGGCGGGCCGGAGGTCGCGACCGCGACGGTCCTCCCCGTCCCGGTTCGCCGCACGAGGCGCACCCGCGCCGGCGAGACGGCGCGGTCGCTCCCGGTGACCGTCACGCGGACGCGCACCCCGGCGCCCAGGCGCTCGCGCAACCGGCGCAGCGTGCGTGGGCGCGAGAACTGGGCGCGTACACCGAGCGACGTCGCGGTCCCGGTCGAGCCCGCGTCCCCCGGGCGGATCCCGCCCGGGAGTGCGACCGGCCCTCCCCGAGGGCGGGTGTAGAGATCGGAGCCGAATGGGATCAGGCCCGGCATGTTCGCGTAGCCCAGGTACTCGTCGATGCCGAAGACCTGCTCCAGGCTCTTGAGCAGCGAGTAGTGGTTGTAGGGCGTGTCGTTGACGGTGCCGGGCTGGACGAACGGCGACAGCAGGATCGCCCCGGTGCGGCCACCGCCCGGCCCGCCGATGCCCGGGAACGGCGTGTTCAGACCCGCGGGTTCGCCGCAGCAGGCGGCGGAGTCGCCGAAGCTGGACTCGTCGAAGGTGATGAGCAGCATGCCGTCCCGCTGGAAGGCAGGCGACGCCATGATCGGCGGCACCCACTTGGCCAGGAACGCGTCCGCGGCGATGAGGTCACCCTCCTGGGTCCCCTTGGCGTTCTTCCCCACGCACGGCGTGGCGTCGTGCCCGTCGTTGCAGAGGTTCGGGGTGATCCACGAGAAGTTCGGCGTGGACGCAACCGTGCGCAGGTCGTCCGCCAGCGGCGGCAGCGGGACGACGTGCGACTGGCAGCGACCGGGCACGTCGAGGATCGAGTGGAAGTAGACGAACGGGTTGTGGCGCGCGGCGTACTGGTCGCCGGCCGTGGCACTCTGCGTCGGGTCCCGCTGCCCGAGGACCGGGTTGCCGCAGGTGGCGGGCTCGCGCGCGGGGTCATTGCCCATGTCCTCCATGTAGCCCTTCCACGTCAGGCCCTTGGCCTCGAGCTGGTCCACGAGCGTCCTGACCTGCGGTGGATAGACGCAGCCCTGGCCGATCGCCTGGCCGTCGGTGCCCATGATGCCCGGCAGGACGTTCATGTAGATCAGGCAGTCGGCCTGGGTCAGCACGTTGGGTGCCTGGCCGGAGAGCTGGGTGATGTAGTTGTCCAGCGAGGCGTGTCCCGTGCCGTGGTACTGGCGCAGGAGCGCCCCGGCCTGCGGCAGCGTTCGCCACAGGTACTGGTTGGCCATGTTCTGGACGAACGCCTGGTCGTAGGTGTGGTTCTCGAGCTGGATGATCCAGACATGCTTGGCCGGCGGCGGCGCGGCCACCGCAGGCGCGGCGATGGCCGGCACGATCAGGAGGGCGCTCGCGGCAGCGGCCAGGGCGACAAGTCGGCGGTGCATGCTGGGGATTCACGCACAAACCGGAGCGTCGCGCGTCCCAACGATGTGAACTCCCTCACCGCGGGGGTAAAGTCGCGGCATGACCCTGGCCGAGGAGCAGTTGTCCCGGGTAGGTGCGCTGTGCTTCGTCCTGCCGGAGGTGACCGAGCGCCCGAGCCATGGCGCCCCGACGTTCTTCGTGCGCGCCAAGAAGAGCTTTGCCAGCTTCCACGATGACCACCACGGCGACGGACGGCTCGCGCTGTGGTGTGCGGCACCCGCCGGGGTGCAGGCGCTGCTCGTCGAGGCGGCGGGCGACGTCTACTTCCGGCCCGCCTACGTCGGTCACCTCGGGTGGCTGGGCGTCCGCCTGGACCGCGACCTCGCCGAGGACGAGCTGGCCGGAGTCATCGAGGACGCGTACCGCGAGCGTGCACCCAAACGCCTCGTGAACGAGTTGGACGGGAGCGACTGAGCGGTCCGGATCGTCGTTTCCTGGCCAGGAGCGCGAGGAGGGACAGGCCGCCAGGCCGGACCTCCTCGCCGCCAGGGGCGGCGAGGCGCACCGGTCAGGCGCTACCGCAAGAAGGGGGGGATGTCGATCTCGTCGTCGCTGATCTCCAGCGCCGAGCGCTCGACCCGGATGGAGCGGTCGCGCGTCGACCGGTCGGCGGTGCGACGGGTGTCCTCACGTGCGGTGCGGGGACGGGCACGGCCATGGTCGAAGCCGGTGGCGATGACGGTCACGCGGACCTCGTCGCCCATGCCTTCGTCGGTGACGGTGCCGAAGATGATGTTCGCGTTCGGGTCGGCGGCGCCCTGGACGATCTCGGCAGCCTCGTTGACCTCGAACAGGCCGAGCTCGCGGCCACCGGTGATGTTGAGCAGGATCCCGGTGGCGCCCTCGACGCTCTCTTCGAGCAGCGGGCTGGAGATCGCGGCCTTCGCGGCGTCCGCGGCGCGGTTCTCACCGCCGGCGGTGCCGATGCCCATCAGGGCGCTGCCGGCGTCGCTCATGATCGTGCGCACGTCGGCGAAGTCGAGGTTGATCAGGCCGGGGATCGTGATGAGGTCGGTGATGCCCTGCACGCCCTGGCGCAGGACGTTGTCCGCCTCGCGGAACGCCTCGAGGATCGTGGTGCGCCGCTCGACGATCGCCAGGAGCTTCTCGTTCGGGATGACGATGAGCGTGTCGACGACCTCGCGCAGGCGGGCGATGCCTTCGTCCGCCTGGCGCATGCGCTGGGTGCCCTCGAACTCGAAGGGCTTGGTGACCACGCCGACGGTCAACGCACCGATCTCGTTCTTGGCGATCTCCGCGATGACGGGGGCCGCACCGGTGCCGGTGCCGCCACCCTCACCGGCGGTGACGAAGACCATGTCGGCGCCCTTGAGCGCCTCCTTGATGTCGTCGCGCGATTCAGCGGCCGCGCTGAAACCGACCTCCGGGTTGGCACCTGCGCCGAGGCCCTTGGTGAGATCGATGCCGATGTTCAGCTTGATGTCCGCATCGCACATCTGCAGCGCCTGGGCATCGGTGTTCGCCGCGATGAACTCGACACCGC
>JAOPZJ010000062.1 GCA_025964155.1 Solirubrobacterales bacterium | reverse complement strand
GCTCGCCCGCCTGCGCAGCACGCTGCGGCGCCTCGGCCCGACGGCCGAGCAGCTGAAGACCCCGGTGGCCCAGCTGCAGCCGATCGTCAAGGCGATCGACGACAGAAAGGACGGCATCGGCCTGCTCGGCGAGCGCTTCAGCGGCGTGCTGTCCACGAACGACGCGAACGGGGCGATCCTCCGCGGCCTGGGCTTCTTCGAGGCGTTCAACCCGGCGAACTTCGGCGCCGCCGGCGCGACGGGGGCACGCCTGGCGCGGGTCAAGACCGACGTCGTCCGCGCGCTGGTCGCCACGTGCCGCCAGGACAATCCGGTGGCCTGCCTCGTGCGGTACCTCGTCCCGGGCCTGCCGGGCGCCGTACGCTCGATCGCGGACGCGCCGAAGCTCCTCACCGGACGGCAGGCGGCACGATGAACCTGTTCCTCTCCCGTGGCGCGGCGCTCGGCCTGGCGCTCTTCACCATCGTCTCCGTGGCGCTGACGCTGTTCTTCTCCGCGAAGTTCGGCGGGCCGGCGGTGCGGACCTCGAAGCCGTTCACGATCACCACGACGCTCGACGACGCGCAGGGGGTGGCGTCGGGCTCGGACGTCCTCGTCCACGGGGTCAAGGTCGGGCGGGTCGGCCACGCGAGCTCAGCCGGCGCGACCACGACGCTGAAGCTGGAGCTCACGGACGACGCGCCGCGCCTCCTGCATCCGGATGCCGTCGCCCGGATCGGCACGAAGACGCCGCTCGGGGAGTCGTTCGTGGACCTGGACCCTGGCCGCGCCGCGGGCGGCGTGCGGACGGGCGGGCGGATCGCCGCGCGCGCGACCGTCCAGCTCGACGAGGCCTTGGAGGTGCTCGACCCCGGGGCGCGCAAGGATCTTGCTGCGGTGCTGCGCGAGATCGGCCGCGGCTCGCGCTCGCCGGTGGCCGGCGCGCGTCTGGGGGGGACGGTGGACGGGCTTGACGCGGTCGTCGAGCGCCTGCGCGCACTGACGCGCACGCTTCAGGGCCAGTCCGGCGACATCGCCGCCACCGTCCAAGGCGGGCGCGCCGTCCTGTCCGCGCTCGCCACGCGGGACGCGGGGATCCACGCGCTCGTCGCCGACGCACGGCGCACGCTGGACGGCGCGGGCGCGGATCCCGTGGCGCTGCGAGCCGGTCTACGCGAGCTGCCGGCCCTCACCCGTCAGGTCAGCCTCACGCTGCAGGACGCCGACGGCCTCATCGCCGACGCGCGTGGTCCCGTGGGTGACCTGCGCCGCGCCGCCGCTCCGCTGGCCGCGGCGCTGCGCGCCGCCCCGGCACCGCTCGCTGGTCTCGGGCTGGTGCTCAACCGGGCGCAGGCGGTGCGCGAGGCGGCGCTGCCGACGCTCGCGTCGCTGCAGCGCACGCTGCCGGTGCTCACGCCCACCGTCCGTGCCCTCGGCCCGGCCCTCGCGAACGTCGTCCCGATGCTCGACTACCTGGCCCCGCGGTCGCGAACGATCGCTGCCTGGTTCACGAACACCGACGACCTCGGACGCGGCGGCGATGCGAAGGGGCGGTGGGCGCGGTTCTTCGTCGGCCTCGATCCCCACACGGGCTTCGGCGTCAAGGGCGGACCGGCCCAGAACCCGTACACGCAGCCCGGCGACGCGGCCGCGAACCAGGCATACGCGGCCGGGGACTTCCCCCAGCTCAAGCCCTTCCAGCCGGCCCTACTCGGCACCGGCCCGGTCGTGCCCTGAGCCAGGAACAAGAATCTATATAAATCCGGTAGGTTTTGTATACTTTGACCTCGCCGCGGTGGGAGCCGCGGTCCTGACACTTACGACAGCACGATCCAGGAGGACATCCCATGGCAGGGAGAATCAGAGCGAGGCGCCGCGTCGGCGCGCTCGCGGTGACCGCGGGCAGCATCCTGCTCAGCGCGCTCGCCGTCGGAGGCACCGCCTCCGCGCAGAGCGATCCCGGGGGCCTCGGCGACCTGCCGATCAACCCGCAGTGGCTGGCCAACACCCTTGGCCGCGCCACCACCACAACCTCGGTGAAGAACAACTCGTCGCCGGAGACGCTCCAGCGGCGCGACGAGGCCACCGCGGCGTGGAAGGCCGCCCAGGCAGCCTTCAAGGCCGGCAAGGGCAAGCAGCCCGACCCCCGCGCCAAGCCCGAGTACTCGGTCGTCTGGTCCTCCAAGAACAACGTCGCCGACACGAACGCCGACGTCATCTCGAAGTTCGTCCAGGCGTCGACGGTCAATCCGCAGGGCCTGGCCGACCTCCTGAACCCCCAGTTCCTCCCCGGCCTGGACGGCTTCCAGGTCATCGACGAGCGCAAGCTCAACGTCGACGGCACGCCGAACATCGACTACGGCAAGGTCGTCAACCTCGTCCAGCTGCCGCTGCCCTGGGGTGTCGAGAACGAGGCACACCACATGCAGTACCAGTGGGAGGACGGCGATCCGATCTTCGCCGGCTCGCTGTTCCTCGGCACGACGTTCGTTCTGGACCCGTCGGACATCCCGAACCTGAAGCTGAAGAACATCATCGCCCCCACGGAGTACCCGCAGGGCACGATTGCCGACGCGTACGAGAAGAACGCCGACGGCCGCTTCGTGCTCACCCTCATGGGTGGCCCGCTGGCGAACTTCGGCGGCTCCCCGGGCGCGCTGGCGACGTTCAAGCCCGACGCCGCGAAGGGCGCCGTGCTGGAGTCCGTCGTGCCGGCCGGCAACATCGGGGGCATCGCCACCGGCAACGCGGGCGGCGTCCCGGAGCCGTGCTCGGTCCGTGAGGGTCGTCCGCTCGGCACGTGCGCCAACCCCCACGGCATCGAGTTCCGGCCCGACCTCGGCGTGGGCATCACGTCCGACTACGCCGAGCCGCGTGAGATCGTGCTTGACCCGGTCAAGACGATCGACAAGTACGCGTTCCGCCCGACGATCCGTAGCTGGGACATCTCCGACTCGTCCAAGCCAAAGCTCATCGGCGTGGGCCACGTGCCCAACGGCCCGCTCGAGCCCGCCCAGCGCGCGCACGAGCAGTACGGGATCATGGAGGCCGCGAAGACGTGGCCGGACGCTGCCAAGAAGTACAACGGCATCGACGCCAAGGGTGTCTTCAGCGGCTCGATGTGCGGGGGCGGCATCTTCTACACCCCGGACATCACGAAGGCCAAGGGCGACTTCTCCAACCAGATCAAGCAGGTCTGGAACGACGGCCTGAGCCAGCTCCTGCTCAATGGTCAGGCGGGCAAGTTCATCGACGAGCCCGGTGGGTGCGCCGGTGGCGCGTGGCATCAGGTGGCCCCGAACAACAAGTTGTTCTTCCGCTCGGTGCAGGGTCGCAACGCGGCCTCCGACAACTACTTCGACCAGGGCCAGAAGAAGCTCATCTACGACCTCGACATCTCGCCGCTGACGAAGTCGGCGCAGGACGGGCAGATCGATTGTGACCTGTCGCGCGGCGTCGATCTGAACAACGACGGCAAGAAGGACCTGACCGGTATCCAGGTGTTCAACAAGCTGGCGAAGGGCGAGAAGGTCGCCGACTGCCCGTTCCTGGTGGACACGCTCGAGGTGCACGACATCACGAGCGGCGGCCCGCACTGGGCGGCGCTGGACAACCACTCGATCGACCAGAACGGGGTGCCGTGGCGCCTGACGTTCTCGAACTACTTCGTCTCGAGGACGGGCGTCGACGGTGACCACCGCTTCTACACGGTGGACGTCTCGCCGGAGGGCAAGCTCTCCTACGACGAGGACTTCCGCGACGAGAAGACCGGCGCCCTCGGGGTGAACTTCAACCGCCGGAACTGGCCCGGATCCCCGGACGTGGGCTTCTACAAGCCGCACTCGATGGTCTGGGTCTGCCCGCCCGGCATCTGCGCCGACAGCGAGCCCAGCGCAAGTCGCGGCGCGAAGACGGTGAAGGCCACGTCGACGGCCACGGCGCGGGCCAAGGCCAAGGCCAAGGCCAAGGCCAAGGCGAAGGCGAGGGCGAAGGCGAAGGCGAAGGCAAAGGCGAAGGCGAAGGCGAAGGCGAAGGCCAACGGCAACGCCACGCGCACGTCGAAGCAGGAGTAGCCCGCAGGTGTTCCACCGCACCCTCGTGGTCGCGGCCGTCGTGCTCGGCGCCCTGTGCGCCGGGCCGGCGGCCGCGGTCGCCCATCCGCTGCTGCTGCAGACCGCGCCCAACCCCGGGCTCATCTCGCCGCAGATCCCCGCCGCCATCCGGCTGCAGCTCAGCGAGCCCATCGTCGCGCGCGGCTCGCGGATCGTGCTGACCGGACCACGCGGCGTGAAGGTCCCCACCGGGCCCGCGGTGGCATCGGACGATGGCAAGGGGCTGTCGGTCCGGCCCACGCGGCCCCTTCGCTCGGCCGTGTATCGCGTGCGGTGGACGGCGCTCGGGGACGACGGCCACCTGGTCCGTGGCGATTTCTCGTTCGGTGTCGCCGGCAAGAACGGCGCACCCCCGGCCGGGGCCGAGAGGCTCGGCGGTGCCGGCGCCGGCGGCCTGGGCGGCGAACGCGCCGACCAGGACGGCTTCGTCGGCACGATCGCGCGCTGGCTGGGCATCGTGGCCGCGTCCTTCCTCTTCGGTGCCGCCACACTGCTGGTGGTCCTGCGTCGCCGCAGCGTCCCGGCGGCCGACGCCGCCGGTGAGCGCGTGCGCCTGCTGGCCCCGCTGGCCTGGCTGCTGGCGGCGCTGGCCGCCAGTGAGTCGGTCATCGCCCGCATCGTCACCACCGCCGACGGCTCGGTGGACCTCGGGCTGCTGACCTCCGGCGCCACGGGCCGGGCCGAGCTCGTCCGGGCGCTCGTCGTCGTGCTGGGCTCGTTCGCGCTGCTCGCGACGGCGGGCCGCATCGCCCCCGTCCGCCGCGATCTCCTCTTCGGAGGCGCCGGCGTCGCCGTGCTGCTCACCTATGCGTTGTCCGGCCACGCACTGGCGGGCGTCGGCGCCCTCGCACTGCTGGCGCAGGCCGTCCACGTCCTCGCCGCCGGGCTGTGGCTCGGCGGGCTCATCGCGCTCGTCGCCGTCACGCGTGACGGTGGGGTTCGAGTGCTTGACGGCGCGCGTGCCTTCGCGCGGCCGGCCGCCGCCGCGCTCGCCCTGGCGATCGTCTCCGGCGTCATCGCCGCCGTCCGTGAGGTCGACCGCTGGTCGCTGCTGCGCTGGTCGGACTACGGGCGCGTGGTGATCATCAAGAGCGTCCTGGTCGCGGCGGTCGCCGCGGCCGGTGGCTGGGCGGCGTGGCGCTCGCGCCGCG
>JAOPZJ010000059.1 GCA_025964155.1 Solirubrobacterales bacterium | reverse complement strand
CGTCAGATCGATGATGCCGATCGCGCGTCCAACCCGCTCGGCGAGCGCCGCGAGCAACGTGTGCCGGCCCGCGCCGGTGCGGCCACGCACCACGATGCGTGCATGCTCGTCCTCGCGCGCGGCGGCGAGCCGGCCCGCCTCCACGGCGGCGGTCAGCTCGGCGAACCGCGCCTGCGCGCCCGCCAGCCAGGCGCCGGCTTCCTGCACCTCGGCGCCGAGGGCGTCCATCTGCCCGCGAGCGGCCTCCAGGTCCGCGGCCCGCGCGATGACCTGCGCCTCGACGGCGGTCAGCGCCTGCGCCTCACCGGCAGCCGTGCGGTGCGCCGCCCCGGCCGCCCGCACCGCGTCCGGGGAGCCGTGGTCGACCTTCAGCGCCGTACAGGCGCGCTGCGCGACCTCACGGTCTGCGGCGGCACGGCGGGCGTCGCCTGACGCCACCGCGAGCAGGGGCGCGACCGCGGCCGCCGCGCGGGCGAGCGACAACGTCCGTTCGGCCTCGTCACGCGCCGGGGTCTGCGCCTCGAACGCCTCCAGGTCCGCGACGGCGTCGGCGTGCCGCCGGCGCAGACGCAGCAGCTCCCGGACGGCGACGAGCGCCTCGTCGGCGACGCGCCGCTCGCCCTGCACGCGGTCGCAGACACCGGTGGCCGCCGCGAGCTCCGCGTCGGCGAGCACCTGTGCCTCGTCCGCCCAGGCGATGAGGCGCGCGGGCTCCTGCTCCCAGCCCTCCGGCGGATCGGTCTGCAGCACCTGATGCAGCTTGGAGGCCGAGTCAGCGATGTCCTTCAGCGCCTCGCGCATCGCCTCGTCGGCCTTGCGCCGGCGATCGGTCAGCCAGCGCTCGGCGTCCTCGAAGCGCTCGGTCCCGAAGAGGCGGGCCAGCAGCTCCTCCCGGTCGTCGCTCTTGGCGTGCAGGAAGGTCGCGAACTGCCCCTGCGGAAGCAGGACAACCTGGCAGAACTGCTCGCGGTTCATGCCCAGCAGGCGGTCGAGCTCGAGCGCGACCTCCTCGTGCCGGTTCGCGAGCGCGCGGGTGCTGCCGTCGGCGGCGACGGCCTCCAGCAGCACGGTCGGGGCGACGGTCGTCGTCCCCGTTCCGCGGACCTTCGGGCGTTCCTGCTTGGGCGTGCGCGTAATGCGCAGGCGCTCGCCGCGGAGCGTGAGCTCGAGCACGACCTCGGTGGGCAGGTCCGGTGCCGCGAGGTCCGCGCGCTCACGCGCCTGGCTGCCCCGCGCCCCCGGCAGCTTGCCGAAGAGCGCGAAGCAGACGGCGTCCAGCAAGGTCGTCTTGCCGGCTCCGGTGTTGCCGTGCAGCAGGAAGAGGCCGGCGTCCGAAAGGGCGTCGAAGTCGACCTCCGCGGTCTGGGCGAAGGCCTGCAGGGCCTGGACACGGAGCTGGTGCAGGCGCATCAGCGCACCGCCTCCGCGACCCTGCGCGCGGTCAGCGCGTCGTCCAGCAGGGCCTGCTCCTCGGGCGATGGCGCCTCGCCACGGACGTCCTCCACGAACGCGGCGGCCAGCTGGCGATCGTCCAGGCCCTTGAGCCGCACGGCGTAGGACGCTTCGTCGCGGGCGTCGGCGCCCTCCGGCTCGAAGGCGAGCACGACAGCGTGCCGGAAGCGTGCGCGCACGCGCTCCATGGCGTCGACCGGGCGCACGGCGTCGGTCAGCGTCACCTGCACCCAGGACTGCTCGTGGTCCGCCAGGGCGCTGTCGTGCAGCAACTCCTCCAGCGGCCCGCGCAGGACGGCGAGCGGCCGCGGCACCGGGCACGGAAGGAGCTCCGCCGCGGTGACCGCGTCCAGGTGCACGAGGGCCACGCTCTTCGTGTGCCCGGCTTCGGAGAAGGAGAACGCGACGGGCGACCCGGCGTAGCGGCCGGTGGCGCCCACGCGCTGGGGTGCGTGCAGGTGTCCGAGGGCGACGTAGTCGACGCCGCCGAAGGCAGACGCCGGGACGCTGGCGGCGCCGCCGACGGCAAGATCGCGTTCGCTCTCGCTCGCGGTCGCGCCGGCGACGAACGCGTGCGCCAGGACGACGGACCGGGTCCCGGCCGGGCGTGACGCCAGGTCGGCGCGGATCCGCGCCATCGCGGCGTCCACGACGGGACCGTGGCCGCGCTCCTCGACACCGAGCAGCGACCGCGCGATGTCGGGCTCGAGGTACGGGATGCCGTAGACGGCGATGTCGCCCACGAGCACGGGGTCGCCGATCCGCGCCACGTCGGTGCGCAGGTGCAGCCCCGCGCGCTCGAACATGCCTGAGCCGAAGCCGAGCCGGGTGGCGGAGTCGTGGTTGCCGCTGATCGCGACGACGGGCGCGACCTCGACGAGCCGGGCCAGCGCCTCGTCGGCCAACTGGACGGCGTCGACCGGCGGCAGCGCGCGGTCGTAGAGATCGCCGCTGACGAGGATCGCGTCGACCGCCGTCTCACGGGCGACCTCGACGAGCCACGTGACCCATGCCGCCTGCGCCTCGATGAGCGAGGCGCCGTGGAAGGACCGCCCGAGGTGCCAGTCAGCTGTGTGGAGAAGCCGCATCACCCCGAGGGTGTCGCGGCGGGCGGACGGAAGCTGACACCAGGCCCGCACCTTCCGCGAAAAGCGCTTCAGGTCACCAGACGAAGCCGTTCAGCACCGTGAGCATCTGCGCCCGCTCCACCGGGCCGAACCGCACGATCCAGCCATCGCCATGCTCCTGGCGAAGCAGCGCGGGAACGCCGGCGGCCTGCAACTGCCGTTGCACCTGGTCGGCCCGCCGGAACCCCGTAGCGCCGTGGTACAGCACGTCGATGCCGAACCGGTCGTCCTCGACCGGCCAGATGGAGATCTTGTCCGGCCGCGTGGGGCCGGGAAGCTCGGTGCTCACCCTGAGCAGTTTGGCGACCGGCGTCGGCTGAGGCGCGGATGACCTACGAAGAAGTGTGCCGGAGGCGGGTGAGGCGCGGATCGGCCCTACGAAAGAGCGGGCCGGAGTGAACTGAGACGCGGATCGGCGCCTTCCGGGCGTGCACGGCGCCGGCAGATCGGCCGCCAGGCCATCTGCCGGCCGGCGGGTGCGGTCGGGGGCGTCGAGACGCCTCTCAGTTCACTTCGGCGGGTTCGTCTTTGCCTTGCAGCCGCTCGCGCCCGCGGCCCACGGCCGCGATGAACTTCGACAGGTTGACCTCGAGCGTGTTGAGGATCTCGTCGGCGTAGTCCTCGGCGCCGAGACGGATCTCGCGCTCGCGAGCCCGTGCGTCCTCGACGATGTCCTCGGCGGCGCGCTCGGCCTGCTTCGTGACCTCCTCCTGGGAGATCAGCTGGTCCTGCGTCTCGCGCGCCTCCTTGATGATGCGCTCGGCCTCGCGCTTGGCCTCCGCGAGCATCTCTTGACGCTCCTTGACGATCCAGCGTGCCTGCTTGATCTCCTCAGGGATCGTGGCACGCATCTGATCGAGGATGTCGTAGATCTCTTCCTTGTCCACCCTGACGGTGTCGCTGAGCGGCACCGGCTTGGCGTTGTGGACGAGATCGTCGAGCTTGTCAATGAGGACCAGGACGTCCATGGCACCGCTTTAGTTCGCTGTCGGCAAGGTGGTTCCTTCACGACCGCCGCGTGAGCTCTTCGGTGAGTCGCGTGGCAACCCGTGGTGGCACCAGTCCGTCGATCGTCCCGCCGAAGGTGGCGAGCTCTTTGACACCACTGGAGCTGAGGAAACTGTACTGGGGTGAGGCCATCACGTAGAGGGTATCCACGTCCGGCGCCTGGATCCGGTTGAGCTGGTTCATCTCGAACTCGTACTCGAAGTCCGAGATCGCACGCAGGCCCTTCACGATCGCCTTGGCGCCGCAGCGCCGCGCGAAGTCCACGACGAGCACGTCGAACGGCTCCGCCCGCACGTTGCCCATGCCCGCCGTGGCCTCGGCGATGAACGCGAGCCGCTCTTCGATGCCGAACAGCGGCGGGTTCTTGCGGACCGACACGTTGACGACCGCGACGACCACCTCGTCGAAGATGTGGGCGGCGCGCGCGATGACGTCCAGGTGGCCGTTGGTGATCGGGTCGTAAGACCCGGGGCAGATGGCGATGCTCGGTGGGGTGTCGGTCACGCTGAGTAGATCCGGATGAGGGTGGTGCCGTAGCGACGTTCTTTGGTGAGGGTGAGGCGGTCCAGCGTCATCGGGCGGCGCCGACCGGACTCGGTGACGATCCTCCCGCCGGCCGCCAGCACGGCAGCCAGATCCTCCTGAAGCTCCTCCCCCAGCTGCTCTGCCAGCTCGTACGGCGGGTCCAGGAAGACGAGATCGTATGCATCCAGCCGCACGCGCGCGTCCCGCAGGAGCGCGCGCGCGTCCATCCGATGCGTGCTGGCCACATCAGAGCCGGCGCCGAGGGCCTCGAGATTCGCGCGCACGGCCGCGATCGCGCGGCGGTCGTCGTCGGCGAAGGTCGCGTGCGCGGCGCCGCGCGAGAGCGCCTCGATCCCGAGCGCCCCGCTGCCGGCGAACAGGTCCAGCACGCGGACGTCCTCGTCCAGCGGCCCGAGCATCGAGAACAGCGCCTCGCGGACGCGGTCGGCGGTCGGGCGTGTGTCCTCGCCCGCGGGCGTGGCCAGGCGCCGGCCACGCCACTCCCCGGCGATGACGCGCAGCGCCATTACGCGGCCACGGGTGCCGCTTCGAGGTCCGCCAGCGCCGCCGCCAGCAGGACGTGGTCTGCATGCTCGAGCGCGGGGTCTGCGTCCAGCAGCAGCTGCGCCCGGTCGTGGGCTCGTGCCAGCAGGTCGCCGTCCTCGGGAAGGCGCGCGAAGTGGTGGCGGGCCAGCCCGGACTGGCGGGTCCCGGTGATCTCCCCCTCGCCCCGGAGCTCGAGGTCGATCTCGGCCAGGCGGAAGCCGTCGGTGTGCCGGGCGAGCGCCTGCAGGCGCCTGGAGTCCCCAGGCCCGAAGAGCAGGCACAGCGACGCGTGCTCGCCACGGCCGACCCGCCCGCGGAGCTGGTGCAGCTGGGAGATGCCGTAGCGCTCGGCGTCCTCCACGAGCATCACGGTGGCGTTCGGCACGTCGATGCCGACCTCGATCACCGTCGTTGCGACGAGGACGTCGGCCTCGCCGGCGGCGAAGCGCGCCATGGTCTCGGCCTTCGCCTTCGGACGCATCTGCCCGTGCAGCAGCAGGACGGTGAAGTCCTTGAGCTCGCCCGCCTGCAGGCGAGCGTGCTCGGCGGTGGCGGCGCGGGCGGCCAGCGCCTCGGACTCGGCGACGAGCGGACAGACGACGAACGCCTGACGCCCGCTGCGCAGCTCCTCACGCATGCGCTCGTAGGCCCGTTCGCGGCCTTTGTCGCCGGAGACGACGTGGGTGGCGATCGGCCGGCGGCCCTTGGGCAGCTCGCGCAGGGCGGTGACGTCCAGCGCGCCGAAGCTCGCCAGGCGCAGCGTGCGCGGGATCGGCGTGGCGGTCATGTGCAGGACGTGGGGCGCGGTGGCGCCCTTGGCCTTGACGTCCAGGGCCGCCCGCTGGCTGACGCCGAAGCGATGCTGCTCGTCCACGACGGCGAGCGCCAGGTCCGCGAACGCGACGTCGGGCTCGATGAGCGCGTGGGTGCCGACGATGAGATCGAGCTCGCCGGAGGCCAGACGGGCGAGGATGTCGCGCCGTCGGGCGGTCGTGGTGGAGCCGGTGAGCAGCGCACCCCGGACGCCGGACCCGGTCGCGGCGAGCAGGCCGGTGGCGTCGAGGCCGGGCAGCAGGGCACAGAGCGTGGCGAAGTGCTGCTCGGCGAGCGTCTCGGTCGGCGCCATCATCGTCGCCTGGCGTCCGGCATCGACCGCGCGAAGCATCGCGTGCAGCGCCACGACCGTCTTGCCGGAGCCGACCTCGCCCATGAGCAGCCGCTGCATCGGCCGTGGCCGCGCGAGGTCGGCATCGATCTCCGTCATCGCGCGATCCTGGTCGCCGGTCAGCGTGAACGGCAGCAGCTCGGCGCGCCAGCGGGCACTGACGGCGGGCGCGGCGTCCAGCGGTGTGGCCGCCTGTGCGCCGCGGCGCTGCGCGCGCAGGCGCAGCTGGACGATCTGGTCCAGCAGCAGCTCGTCGAAGGCCAGGCGCCGGCGGCCGGCCTCGTGGTCGGCGAAATGCGCGGCCGTCAGGGCGCACGCCCGGTCGGGCAGTCGTTCGGCGCGGCGCAGGGACAGCGGGAGCGTGTCCACGGCGTCGTGCAGATGCGCCCGCTGGGCCTGGACGGCGGCCAGGATCTGCGTGGACGTGATGCCCTTCGTCGCCGGGTACTGCGCGACGGCTGCCCCGGTCGCCACGAGCTCGTCGGTGACGGCGTGGCTGTTGACCCGGAAGCGGTTGCCCCCCTGGTACTTACCGGCCAGGACGAGGCGCGTGCCGGGCACGTACTGGCGGTGCAGCCATGGCTGGTTGAAGAACGTCGCCTGCATGACGCCGGTGCCGTCGACGACGATCGCCTCGACCAGCGGCTTCATGCCACGCCGGCGGACGGGACGGCTCGTGACGCGCCGGACCTCGACGACGACCGTGGCGACCTCGTCGACCTGCAGCTCGTCGATCGTGCGGCCTTCCCCGCTGTCGCGCGGCAGATGCGCCAGCAGGTCCCCGACGGTGTGCAGGCCCAGGAGCGCCGCGGCCTCCGCGACGGTCGGGACGTTCCACGTCAGCGGCTGCTGCAGGCGGGACGGCCGGGGGTAGCGGACGGGCGCGTCGCGCAGCTGGGCGGCATCCAGCGGGGTCGTGTCAGCGAAGTGGGTGGGCACCGGAGGTCGACATCATCCGGCACCGGGCGGTCATTCGGAGCTGAGGAGCCACCAGTACGACGGCTGCCCGCCGGATTGCCAGTCCAGCTCTGCGCTGCCGTCGACGAGCGACCGGACGGTGTCCTCGCTCAGCGGGGCGCCCTGTCCGGCGATGCACGTGATGAGCTCCGCGTCCGCGGCCAGGACGGCCAGGACGCGCCCAAGTGCCTCGCGCGGCTGGCCCCAGGCGACGAGCTCGTCGTCGACGAACCCCACTGCGTCCCCGATCTTGTAGCGGCCCGACGGATCCTCGCGGGCTGCCGGAGCCACGGCGGCGGTCCGGATGGCGTTCGCGGCCGCGAGCATCGCGGCTGCGTTCGTCTCCGCGTCATCGTCGGGGTTCAGGGCCAGCGCCGCGGCGAGGCCCGCCTGGACCGTGCGAACCGGCAGCACCCGAACGGTCTTGTCGGAGAGCTCGGCGGCGCGCTCGGCGGCCATGATGACGTTCGGGGAGTTCGGCAGGACGACGACCTCCTCGGCGTTGACGCCGTGGATGCCCGCCAGCAGGTCGTACGTCGACGGGTTCATCGTCGGGCCCCCGTCGAGCGTCTGGGCGTTCCACTCCTCGAAGAGCAACGCCAGCCCGGCGGACGAGACGACAGCCAGTGCGCCGCTGCGCTGATCGACGGTCGCCGTCGTCGCCGCCAGGCGGGCGTCGCGCTGCAGCACCTGGACGTCCATGTCGGCGACGTCGAGGCGGCTGACGTCGCCCTGGCCGTCGAAGACCGCGGTGGCCGTGGCCGGGTCGTCGGTGTGCACGTGCACCTTGAGCGTGTGCTCGTCGCCGACGCACAACACGCTGTCGCCGATCGCCTCCAGCAGGTCGATGAAGCGCTGGGCCTCCAGGCCATTGCCGGTGACCGCGAAGTTCGTGCAGTAGCGGTAGGTGGTGGAGTTGTGCTGCGGATGGCTGACACGGGCGCCCGAGCGGGCCGGCGCGTAGTGGTCAAGGTCCGGCGCCTCCCCTCCGCGGAGCGCCGCGACGACACCGGCGAAGATGATCGTGACGGCGTAGCCGCCGGCGTCCACGACGCCGGCTTCGCGCAGGACCGGCAGCAGCTCGGGGCCGCGCTTCACCGACGCCTCGCCGGCCTCGATCGCCTGCTCGAGCACCTCGGCGATGAGCTGGTTCTGCAGCTCGGCGTTCCAGTCGCTGGCCAGGCGCGGGTTGGCGACGTCGTTCAGCGCGGTCGCGGCGGCGGCCGCCATCTCGCGCATGACGGTGAGCATCGTCCCCTCGGCCGGCATGCGGACGGAGGCGTAGGCGCGCTGGGCGGCGTTCGCCATCGCGGAGCTGACCATGATGGGGTCGATGAGCTCGCCCGGGCGGGAGATGAGCTCCTCCGCGGCACCGCGGACGAGCTGGCTCAGAATGACGCCGGAGTTGCCGCGGGCACCGAGCAGCGCGGCACGCGCGATCCGGTCGTAGACCTCGCCGCGGCCGATCTCGTCGAGCGTGCGGTCGTCGATGGCCGCGAGGGTCTCGACCTCCTCCAGCACGGCCTGGAGCGTGAGGGCCATGTTGTCCCCCGTGTCTCCGTCGGCGACCGGGAACACGTTGAGGTCGTTGATCTCCTGGCGCCGCGACTCGAGGTGCGCGAGGGCACCATGGACGACGGCGCGGAAGCGGACGAGACTGGGATCAGGCATGGGACCTCGCCCGCGGGCGGAACGTGCTTCGTGTGACTAGGACGCGGCGGGGCGCGGCGAGCGCGTGACCTTGACGACCTTGCCGGCCTTCAGGCAGCGCGTGCAGACGTACTCGCGGCTGGCGCTCGCGCCGACCATGATCCGCACCTTCTGCAGGTTCGGATCGAAGCGACGCTTCGTCGCGACCATCGAGTGGCTCCGGCTCTGACCGAAGGCGGGGCCCTTCCCGCAGCTGTGACACACCTTTGCCATAAGGCGAGGGAGTGTAGCGGCGCGGCAGGGCGCCCCGCGTTCTGGTCCGTCGCGCGTTCCGGCAGCCGTCGGCGGCCGTGCGGCGCGGAGCGGGGCCTCAGTCGGGTGCTCGGGCCGGCTCGTGGACCGGCGCCGGCTGCGGCTGGTGCGCGGGGCGGCGGTCCCGGCGCGGCGTCAGGTCGCCGATGCGGCCGCCTTCACGGACACGGACCCCGGGCGCCGCGCTCTGCGGCAGGACCGGTACGGCGGTGCCCCCCGACGGCTTGGGCTCGGGGTCGGCAGGTGGCTCGTCGTCGCGGTAGTCCCGCGGCCACCAGTCGCGCCAGCTGCCACGGTCCGGGTCGTCGTGGTCGATCATGCCCCAGATCAGCGCACCGGCGCCGATGAGGTGCACCACGACCGTGAGCACGAGGGCAGCGATCTCCGTCTGCGTGCCGAACATCACGCGAAGAGCCTACCGCCGGCGTCGAATCCGCCGGGCGTTCGGGCGGGCCGATGGTCGGGATACCAACAGGGCGTCGGGCCGTCGGGGCGTCAGGCGTCGGGGACGAGCTGCTCCTGGAGCGCCACGAGCGCGAGCACGGCTTCGGCGGCGTGCCTGCCCTGGTCGCGCTTGCCGCCGCCCGCGCGGGCCAGCGCCTGGTCCATGTTCTCGACGGTGAGGACGCCGAAGGTGCAGGGCACGCCGGTGCTCAGCTGCACGTCCATGATCCCGCGGGCGGCCTCGCCGCAGACGTAGTCGTAGTGAGATGTCTCCCCGCGGATGACCGCGCCCAGGCAGGCGACGCCCGCGTAGCGCTCGGAGTCCACGGCGTAGGCCGCCGCCATCGGGAGCTCGAAGGCGCCGGGCACCTCGAAGACATCGACACCCTCGGCGCCGGCCGCCTCGAACGTGGCGGTGGCGGACGCGATGAGCTTGTCGGCCAGCTCCCGGTAGAACGTGCCGCAGACGATCGCGTACCGGCTCATTTGCCCTCCTCGCGGTCACGGTCGCGCGCATGCTCCCGGGCGAACATCTGCTCGTCGAGCGGCAGGCCCTGGTGGTGCAGCACGTGACCCATCTTCTGCGCCTTCACGCGCATGTACTCCTCGTTGTGCGGGTTGGGCAGATGCTCGATCGGCACCTGGTCGGTCACCCGCAGGCCGTAGCCCTCCAGGCCCCGGATCTTCTTCGGGTTGTTCGTCAGCAGCCGCATCGACGTCAGCCCGAGGTCGACGAGGATCTGCGCGCCGATCCCGTAGTCGCGCAGGTCGGCCGGCAGGCCGAGGGCGATGTTGGCCTCGACGGTGTCCATCCCCTCCTCCTGCAGCTTGTAGGCCCGCAGCTTGTTCAGCAGGCCGATGCCGCGGCCCTCCTGCGACAGGTACAGCAGGACACCGCGGCCCTCCTGCTCGATCGCGGCCAGCGCGCTCTCCAGCTGCTCACCGCAGTCACAGCGCAGGGAGTGGAAGACGTCACCGGTGAGGCACTCCGAGTGCACCCTGACGAGGACGTCCTGCACCCCGGCGACGTCACCCTTCACCATCGCGACGTGGTGCTTCTCGTCGACGAGCGAGCGGTAGCCCACGACGTTGAAGTCCCCGAACGCCGTCGGCATCGCGGTCTCGACGACCCGCTCCACGAGCTTGTCGTGGCGCCGACGGTAGGCGATGAGGTCGGCGATCGTGACCATCTTCAGCCCGTGCTTGAAGCAGTAGGCCCGCAGGTCGCCGACACGGGCCATCGACCCGTCCTCGTTCATGATCTCGCAGATGACCCCGGCCGGCTCGCAGCCCGCCAGCCGCGCGAGGTCGACGGACGCCTCGGTGTGGCCGGTGCGCTCCAGGACCCCGCCCTGCTTCGCCTTCAGCGGGCTGACGTGCCCCGGCGTGACGATGTCGCGCGGGCCCTTGGCCGGGTCCGCGGCGGTGCGGATCGTGACCGCACGGTCGGCGGCGGAGATGCCGGTGGTGACGCCTTCGGCGGCCTCGATCGTGACCGTGAACGGCGTCTCGTAGGCCGACTCGTTCTTGGCGGCCTGCAGCTCCAGGCCGAGCTCCTCGCAGCGCTCGGGGGTCAGCGCCAGGCAGATCCAGCCGCGGGCGTGCGTGGCCATGAAGTTCACCGCGTCCGGGGTGATGTGCTCGGCGGCGATGACGAGGTCGCCCTCGTTCTCGCGGTCCTCGTCGTCGACGACGACGACGAACTTGCCGGCAGCCAGGTCCTCCAGCGCCTCTTCGATGGTCGCGAAGACCGCGTCGTCGTCAGAGGTCGTGGTGGCGGGAGTGCTCATACGGGGGTGCTCTTCTCGTTCACGAGCGCCGCGACATGCGGCGCCAGCATCTTCTCGGCGTACTTGGCCATGATGTCGACCTCGAGGTTGACGGGGGTGCCAGGGGTCGCCTGGCCCAGCGTGGTGCGCTCGAGGGTCTCGGGGATGAGGGACACGTCGAAGGACTGGTCGTCGACGCGGGCGACGGTCAGCGAGATCCCGTCGACGGCGATCGAGCCCTTCTCGACGATGTAGCGCAGCAGGCCGGCCGGCCCGCCGTCGACCGCGATCGTGATGATGCGCGCGAAGCCGTCCTGGGCGATGCCCCGGACGACGCCCAGGCCGTCGACGTGGCCCTGCACGATGTGACCGCCCAGGCGCGCGTCGGCCCGCATCGCGAGCTCGAGGTTCACCGTCCGGCCGGCCTGGACCGCGCCCAGCGACGAGCGGCGCAGCGTCTCGTGCATCACGTCGGCGGTGAAGTGCGTCGCGTCGTCGGCCAGGACGACGGCGGTCAGGCAGACGCCGTTGACGGCGATCGAGTCGCCGTGGCCGAGCTGCCGGGTCAGCGGCGTGCTGACCGTCAGGCGTACGCCGGCGTCGGTGCTGTCGACGGCGTCCACGCGCCCGAGGTCCTCGACGAGGCCGGTGAACATCGCGCTCGTCACCACTCCTTGACGCGGGCCTTGATGAGGACGTCGTCGGCGCTGCGCTCACAGTCGAGCGTCAGCGCGCGCAGGGCCTCGGAGATCCGCTCGACGCCCTCGCCTTCCAGCGGATCGCGGGCGGCGCGGCCCCCGAGGATCAGCGGCGCGAGGAACAGGCGGATCTCGTCGATCTCCCCGGCGTCCAGGAAGGCGCCGGCCAGGCGCGGTCCGCCCTCGAGCAGCATGGAGCAGATGTCGCGATCCCCGAGCTGGTCCAGCGCGCTGCGCACGCGGGCGTGCTCGTGCTCGCCGGTGGCGACGATGACGTCGGCGCCAGACATCTCCAGGCCATCGGTGGCCGTCCGCGGGGCGGCCCGGGAGACGACGACGGTCAGCGGGACCTCGGGCGCCATGCGCACGAGGCGGCTGTCGAGCGGCAGGCGGGCGGTCGAGTCGAAGACGACGCGCCGCGGCTGGCGGTAGACGTGCTCCAAGCGCGCTGTGAGCTGCGGGTCGTCCGCGAGCGCGGTGCCGATGCCGACGACGACGGCGTCCACCGTCGCGCGCCAGCGGTGCGCGAGGTCACGTGACTGCGAGGAGGAGATCCACTTCGAGTCCCCGGTCCGCGTGGCGACCTTGCCGTCGAGCGTCATCGCCGACTTGAAGAGGACCCAAGGACGACCGGTGCGCGCGTGCTTGCGGAAGGCCTGGTTCAGCAACCGGGCGCGGGCTGCGAGTTCACCCCCTGCGACGTCGATGGTGACCCCCTCGTCGCGCAGGATGCCCAGGCCCCGGCCGGCGGCCTTCTCGGTCGGGTCGTCGGACGCCACGACCACGCGTGAGATGCCCGCCCGCAGGATCGCGTCCGTGCACGGCGGGGTCTTGCCATCGTGGCAGCAGGGCTCGAGGGAGACGTACATCGTGGCCCCGTGCAGGTCCACGTCGCCACAGGCCTTGATCGCGTTGACCTCCGCGTGCGGGCCGCCGTAGTAGTCGTGCCAGCCCTCGCCCACCACCACGCCGTCGCGAACGATCACGGCGCCGACGACCGGGTTGGGCTGCACGCGACCCAGGCCTTTTTGAGCCAGGTCGATCGCCCGGGAGAGGTGCTCGTGATCGGTGTCGGTCCGCTGCATCGGCTGGGGAAGCAGTCTACGACGTGACCTGCGCTGCACCCCGGCCGGGCGTCACACGCCGGCGCAGGCGCCGCCGCGCAGGCGGTAGATGATCATCTCCGGGCCCGGGCGCGCGTAGGCCAGCGGGTAGTAGTCGAAGGACCAGTCGAAGTTGAACTTCACCGGGGCCTGGCCGTTCTTGTAGGGCGAGCTCTCGTGCACGACCTCGCCGCGACGCTCCAGCTCGGCGTAGTACGCCAGTGCCTTGGGGACGACGTCCGGTTCGACCTCCGCCCGCCCGCGCTGCGTGGAGCCCGAGATGACCCAGCAGTACTTCTGCTGCTCGTAGGTGTCGATGAGCGCGGGCGTCAGGCCGCGCTCGTAGTCCTCGATGTTCAGGATCGGGCCCGCGCCCGCCTCCACCCGCCCGTCGGGCGTCTGGTTCAGGCGTGAGGTCGAGAACTTGATCCAGCGGCTGCCATTCTTGGCCCCGCCCGGGACCGGACCGCCGAGGTCCGAGGCCCAGGAGTCGGGCACGACGGGCTCGACGACGATCTTGGAGCCGGCGGGAATGTGCTTGACCATCCACGCCCGCGTCGCATTGCGCGTGTCCGTCCGCGAGAGCACGATGCCGTCGTGGAGCGAGGCGACGATGCCCTGTCCGCACAGCAGAATGCCCGCGAGGGCGACGAACGTGGGACGCAGCGCCGGCCTGCGCCTCCCCAGGCCGTCGGCGAGCTCGAGCATCGCGTAGGCCGCCAGCAAGCAGATCATCGGGAAGACCGGGATCAGCCAGCGGCCGAAGAACCGGGTCTGTGACCCCATGAAGAAGAGGAAGATGAGCGGCGCCGGCGCCAGCACCCAGATGAGGCGGCGCTCGTCGCGCCAGAGCACCGCGATCGAGCCGAGCGCGGCGAACGCCGGGATGAAGCCAAGCCCCCAGGTCAGCGTCCACAGGTAGTACATGACGCCGTTGTCCTGCGTGAGGCCGAGCTTGCCGATCGCATCGTCGGCGACCGTCGTCTGATGGTCCAGCCCGTCCTTGAACTCGTTGAAGCTCAGCAGCGCGTACGGGTTGGCGATGAGGAAGGCCACGAGCGCGGCGACCCCCGCGAGCACGAGGCCGCGCACCGCCGGCTTGCGGCCTCCCTGCGCCATGAACTGCGCCGCGGCGGCCCCGAGGAGCGGCAGCAGGACGATGCCGCCGGTGTACTTGAAGGCCGCGGCCAGCCCGAGGCCGAAGCCCGCGAGCAGATAGTCCGCGACGCGGCCGTACCGCAGGATGCCCGCGGCGCCCACCATCGACAGGCAGATCGGCGCGAGGGTCGGCACGTCGTTGAGCGCCAGGTGCGAGTAGAAGACCGGCAGGAAGGAGACCCCGAACAGCGCGGCGGCCAGCAGGCCGACGCGGCGGTCGAAGAGCCGCTTGCCGCAGACGTACAGGAGCCAGACGGCGAGCGTGCCGACGGCGCCGGCGGTGACGCGGGCGACGACGAAGACCTCGGTGGGGTCGTTCGCGTACGCCTTGTAGACCCCCTCGCGGCCGCCGAACCACACGTCGAAGACGATGTGCAGCAGGTACGTGTACGCGGGTGGGTTGACGAAGTAGTGCGGGTTGTAGCTGTGCCCGAAGAGTCCGATGGCCTTCGGGACAAAGTGCGCGTTCTCGTCCGCGTTGAAGGCGTAGGGCAGCCCGTGCCGCACGCCCCAGATGCGCAGGAGGAAGCTCACGACCAGCACGCCGGCGACCGCCGCCGTCCAGCCGGACGGGCGTCGCGCCGTCCAGGCGGACGGGCGTCGCAGCTGCGGCGCGCGTGCGCGCTCGTTGCGCACGTCCAGCGCCATCAGCAGCTCGTGTAGATCGCGTAGGTCCCGTTGAACGCAAGGCGCCGGAAGCCCGCGGGCGGGATGTTGTCCAGCGCCGTGTCGGTGTCGTCGACGACGGCCTGACGCAGCAGCGTCTGTCGGGTCGTCACGAGGAGCGCCAGGCCGCGGGCGGTGGCCTTGTCACTCGCGATGCCCGGGGTGCGGTCCTGAAGGCTGTGGCGCGGATCGTTGCGCGCGAGCACCTGGTCCTCGGGGGCGTCGGCGATCCACCGCACCTCCGGGATGAGCTTGTGGCTGGGCGTCGAGATCGGCCCGCACGATCGGGCTTTGCGCACGACCGGATCCTTCAGGATGTCGACGAGCGCGGCATGCGCCTCGCCGCGGAAGGTCAACTCGCTGAAGAACGGCGCGCGGTTGATGAGCAGGCTGGTATGCGCGGCGCCGACGACGAGGACGAGCGCGCCGAGCACGATCCACGCGATCCGTAGGCGGCCGGGGTTCAGCAGCGACCAGCCGGCGACCGTCACAGCAGCGAAGAGCATGAGCATCAGCGACGCGACGAGCAGGTAGCGGTCGATGACCGACAGGCCTGCCGCGCCGACGAGGAAGAACGTCCCCACGCCGACGACGAGCAGCGCCATCGGCATCCGGACGCGCCTGGGGACGAAGAACAGCGCGAGCAGCACGCCGATGAGCCCCACGTAGAAGACGACCGGGGTGTCGAGGCCTTTCAGGAACCCGAACGTCGCGGACGGGATCTGCGAGGCCGAGCGGGTGCGCCCGAGCTCCTCCGCCAGGCCGCTCGTGTGCTGCAGCGAGAAGAGCGGCTTGCCCGTGACCGCGAAGTCCAGCGCCACCCACACCACGGGACCGACGGCCGCGAGCACCGCGAGACGCACGCGGCGGGCCCAGTCCGCCGGCCAGGCGGCGTAGAGGAAGTACAGGCCGGCGATGAGCCACGCCTCCGGGCGCATGAGCGCCGCACCGGCCAGCAGGACCGGCACGCGATAGCCGGTGCGCGGGCGCTCGCCCTCCAGCGCGGCCGCCCAGACGACGAACGCGAGATAGGTCACGTCGATGTAGCCGCGCAGCGCGAGGAACGGGAAGTCCAGGCGGGAGCACAGGATGAGCGCGGCGACGAAGCCGATCGCCGGCGTGAAGGCGACGCGCCCGAGCCGGTACAGGCCGGCAGTCAGCGCGAGGAACGAGGCCAGCGCCGCGAAGACCATCGCACGGTCCCCGCTCTCCCCCAGGAGGGACAGCAGCATGCCGAAGGCGATCGCGAGCGGGTGCTCGGTGGGCGCGCGGTAGGCGTCGAAGGACGGCGTGACCCCGTGCAGGATCTCGCGGCCCCACAGCAGCGAATAGACCGTGTCGTAGTTCGGGTAGGTCGGGTACGCCAGCGTGATGACGAGCGTGATGACCGTCAGCAGGGCGAACGCGAGCGCCGCCCAGGACAGGCGTGCGCGCAACAATCCGTCAGCCGGCTTGGGGACCTCGGGGCCCTGCCGCCGCGGGGTGAGCGTCGCGTTCTCCATGAAGAATCGGTCCCAGAGCGCGGCTCCGCGCTGACGCGACGAGCGAAGCTCTGGGATACTGGCGCCCAGTGTACGGCACCTTCCGCCGTTCACGCTCCTGCACCGGCCAGCCTCCGCAGCGTCCGATCCCCGCCCTGGCCGCGTCGCCTTTGCCATGAAGCTCATCATCCAGATTCCCTGTTTCAACGAGGAGGAGCAGCTTCCCGCGACGCTTGCCGACCTCCCGCGAGCGGTCGCCGGCTTCGACACCGTCGAGTGGCTGATCATCGACGACGGGTCCAAGGACCGGACTATCGAGGTCGCCCGCGAAGGCGGCGTGGACCACATCGTCAGGCTGACGAACAACAAGGGGCTGGCCGCCGGCTTCCAGGCGGGCCTGGACGCCTGCCTGAAGCTCGGTGCCGACGTCGTCGTCAACACGGACGCCGACAACCAGTATTCGGCGCTCGACATCCCCGCCCTGACCGCGCCGATCCTCGCGGGCAAGGCCGACATGGTGGTCGGCGACCGCGAGACGGACAACATCGAGCATTTCTCGCCGCTGAAGAAGCGGCTGCAGAAGCTCGGCTCGTGGGTCGTCCGCCAGGCCTCGGACACGGAGGTGCCGGACACGACGTCGGGCTTCCGCGCGTACAACCGCGAGGCCGCGATCCAGATGGCGGTCGTGTCGAAGTACACGTACACGCTGGAGACGATCATCCAGGCGGGCAAGCTGCTGGTCGCCATGGACCACGTCCCGATCCGGACGAACCCCAAGACGCGCGAGTCGCGGCTCTTCCCGTCCATGGGGGCCTACGTCCGGCGCAACGCCGTGGCGATCTCCCGTATCTACGCGCAGTACGAGCCGCTGAAGGTGTTCTTCGGCATCGCGACCCTGCTGCTCGTGATGTCGCTCATCCCGTTCACGCGCTTCGTCGTCGCGTACGCGGGCGGCGAGGGTGCCGGCCACGTGCAGTCGCTCATCTTCGGTGCGGTGCTCTTCAACTCCGCCGTGGTCCTCTTCGCGATCGGCATCCTCGGCGACCTGCTCGCCAGCCAGCGCATCATGTCCCAGCGCATCTTCGAGCGCGTGCGGCGGATCGAGCTCGAGCTGCGCGTCCCGCCGTCGCACTACGAGCCCGGCGCCCGCCCCACCGGCCAGGCTCCGACCACCGGTGCGCACGCCGGTGCCGCCGGCGCCGCCCACGACGACACGCCTGCCCCGACGCAACCGGAGGTCGTTCAATGAGCGCGAAATACTTCGCCCAGGGGGCTCGTATTCCGTTGGCCCGGTTGGCAACACGAAAGGTCTTCCAGTGAGTCCTGAAGTCACCGTCGACGACTCCGGCGTCGTCACCGGCAACACGTACGACAAGTACGGGTCGACGAACCCCGTCGTCAAGCGCCTGATGGCGAACTTCGAGGCCACGCTGGCGGAGCTCTTCGCCATGAGCGACCCCAAGTCATTGCTGGACGTCGGCTGCGGCGAAGGGGTGCTCGTCCACGAGTGGGCCAAGCAGATCGCCCCCGCCCGCGTCGTCGGGCTCGACCTGGAGGAGGCCTCCATCCAGGCCGGCTGGGAGCAGCGCAAGGCCGACAACCTGGAGTACAAGATCATGGACGTCTCGGAGAAGGGCCTGCCCTTCGCCGACGACGAGTTCGACGTTGCGACCGCCGTCGAGGTCCTCGAGCACGTGCCGGACCCCGCCGAGACGGTCGCCGAGATGGCGCGCGTCGCCAGCCGCTGGCTGCTGGTCAGCGTGCCGCGCGAGCCGCTGTGGCGCGGGCTGAACGTCGCGCGTGGGGCCTACCTGAAGGAGCTGGGCAACACGCCCGGGCACATCAACCACTGGTCCAAGTCGTCGTTCGTGAGGCTGCTCTCGCAGCACGGCGAGGTCGTCGAGGCCCGGTCGCCGTTCCCGTGGACGATGCTGCTCGTCCGCCTTGGCGGCTGAGGGCACGACACGCCCCGCGGCGGAGGATCCTCGGCCGCCCAAGGCGGACGCCTCGTACGCGAGCGGGGCGCGGATCCTGTCGATCGGGATCGCGTCCACCGGGCTCTTCACGTTCGCGTACTTCTCGGTCGCCAGCCACGTGCTGGACGACGCGGCGCTCGGCGGCGTGAACCTGCTGTGGACGATCCTCTTCATCACGATCTCGGTGATCTACCGGCCGGTGGAGCAGCTGCTGTCGCGCTCGATCGCCACCCGTCGCGCCCAGGGCCACGAGGGCGCGCATCCGCTGCGCGACGCGGCGCGGATCCAGGCCGCCTTCGCGCTCGTGTTCCTTGTCGCGGCCTTCGCGCTGAAGGGCACGCTGATCGATGCCTTCGGCGGCGCCGACGCGCTCTTCTGGGTGCTCGTGGTGTCCGCGCTGACGTACGCGGCGTCGTACTTCGCCCGCGGCTACTTCGCCGGTCACCAGTGGTTCGCACTGTACGGCGGCCTCGTCTTCTTCGAGGCGATCGCGCGCTTCTGCTTCCCGGTCGCGGTGGCGGTCGGGATCGCAAGCGGGCAGACGGCCGTGGCGCTCGGCATCGCCGCGGCCCCGCTGGCGTCGCTGCTGGTGATCCCGCTCGCCGTGCGCCGCTACGGCACGGGCGCGGCGGACGGTGCGGGTGGGCGGGCGTCGGCTCCCATCGACCGGGCTGCCGGCGCCGCTCGCGAGGGCGCGACCTTCGCCGGCGCCGTCGCCGTCGTCCAGCTCGCCGAGCAGACGCTGCTCAACGCCGGGCCGCTGTTCGCCCCGAAGGGCGCGATGTTCGCCGTCGTCTTCGGCGCCTTCCTCATCACGCGCTCGCCGCTGCAGCTGTTTCAGTCGATCCAGACCTCGCTGCTCCCCCACCTGGCCGGCCTCGAGGCCACGGAAGGAAGCGCGGCGTTCGCCAAAGCGATCCGGACCACGATCCTCGCGATCGCCGCCTTCGCCGGCGCGGTCGCCATCGGCCTGCTGGTCATCGGGCCGTTCGCGATGGACGTCCTGTACCCCGTCGAGGGGACCTACAGCCGCTGGGGCCTGGCCGTCATCGGCGTCGGCATGGGCCTGCACCTGGCGGCCGGGACGCTGAACCAGGCGGCACTCGCGCGCGGGCAGGCGTTGCACGCCGCCGTGGCGTGGGCGCTCAGCGCTGTCGCGTTCGTCGGCTGGATGGCGATCGCGGTGGTGGACGACGCGCTGGTGCGCGCCGAGGTCGGGTACGCGGGGGCGACGGGCCTGCTGTGCGCGGCGCTGGCGGCCATCTACCGCGCCGGCACCCCCGCGGTCACCACGCCGCCGCTGCCCGATCCGCCGCCCCTGCTGGAATAGGCACTCCACTAGGTTCGGTGTCCATGCGCTGCTTCGGTGACGGCAATCCCCTCTACGAGGCCTACCACGACGACGAGTGGGGCATGCCGGTGACAACCGAGCGCGGGCTGTACGAGCGCCTGTGCCTAGAGGCCTTTCAGTCGGGACTGTCGTGGCTCGTGATCCTGCGCAAGCGCCCGCGCTTTCGCGAGGTCTTCGCTGGCTTCGACCCCGAGGTCGTCGCACAGTACGACGAACGGGACGTCCAGCGGCTCCTGCAGGACGCGGGCATCGTCCGCAACCGGGCCAAGATCGAGGCGACGATCGCCAACGCGCGCGCGACACTTGCCCTGCGCGACGGCCCGCGCGACCTGGCCCAGCTCGTGTGGGCCCATCGCCCGGCCGGGCATCCCGCCCCGGCCACGCTGCACGACCTGCCCGCGCACGTGCCGGAGTCCGCAGCCCTCGCCAAGGCGCTGAAGCGGGAAGGCTTCCGCTTCCTGGGTCCCACGACGCTGTACGCCGGGATGCAGGCCTGCGGGCTCGTCAACGACCACGTCGAGGGCTGTCCGTCCAGGGCGGCCAGCGCAGCCGCGCAGGCGGCGGTCGTGCTGCAGCCGGGCTGAGCCGTCCCGAGGTGGGCGCTCCGGAGCGTCCGGGGCGGTGGCGGATGCGGGGTGCGGTGCCGCGCCGATCGAGCGTCACGAATCCGTCACCTGACAGCAGAAACGTGACCGTCGATCGGCCGGACTCCGCGATACGGTGCCGCCATGCCCGTGCAGACGATCGTGCTGGAGCAGACGACGAGCGTGCCGCCGGAGGTCGTGTTCGCCCGCCTGGTGGACGGTGCCCAATGGCCCACGTTCTCGCCCTTGGGCAGCTTCGAGCTCGAGCGTCCCGGCGAGAGCGAGCCCGAGGGCGTCGGCGCCATCCGGGTCTTTCGCACGGGCACCATCGCCAGCCGCGAGGAGATCGTCGAGCGCGTCCAGGACCGTCGCCTGGCGTACGTCCTCCTGTCGGGACTGCCGATCCGGGACTACCGCGCGCAGGTGGACCTCGTCCCCGCGGGCGCCGGCACCACGCTGCACTGGCGCTCGTCCTTCACGCCGAAATTCCCCGGCACCGGCTGGATCTTCAGGATCATGATCAGGCGGACGCTGACCCCCCTGGTGGACGGGTTGACCGCGCCGGACGCACGCTGAAACGGGAGTTCACCACCTCACTGGTGGCCAACCGTCGTACGAGCCCGGCGGCGCCGCGCCCCGCCGCTCAGCCGACCCGCTCGGCGCCCGTGTAGACGTTCACGCCACCGCCGCGGGCAAAGCCGCAGAGAGTGATGTTCCGGTCGCGCGCCAGGCTGATGGCCAGCGACGTCGGTGCCCCGACCGCCACGAGGATGGGTGCGCCGGCGACCGCGGCCTTCTGCACGAGCTCGAAGGAGACGCGCCCGGAGACGCACAGGATGAGCCCGTGCAGCGGGAGCGCGCCCGCCAGGGCGCGCGCCCCGATGACCTTGTCCATCGCGTTGTGGCGCCCGACGTCCTCGCGCGCCAGCAGCAGCGTGCCCTCGGCGTCGAAGAGCCCCGTTGCGTGCAGGCCGCCCGTGCGCGCGAAGCCGGGCTGGCCGGCGGCGAGCCGGTCCGGCAGCGTCGCCGCCAACGCCCGGTCCACGACAGGGCCGTCCGGCACGGGCCGGGCGTGCACAGCGACTTCATCCAGCGCGCCCTTGCCGCAGACCCCGCACGAGGACGTCGTGTAGAAGCGGCGCGTGGCGGGCCGGCGCTGCAGGTCGGCGTCGACCTCGACGATGTTGTTCGCGAAGTCTGCGGTCGGGCCGGCGCCCCGCACCCCCTCGACCGCGACGAGCCCTTCCCCGTACAGGAAGCCGACGGCCAGCTCCTCGTCGTGGCCGGGCGTGCGCATCGTCACGGCGATCGCCTCGTCCCCCACCCGGATCTCCAGCGGCTCCTCGATCGCGACGCGGTCATCGACCCCGTCGTGGACCGTGGGGGCATGCAGGCGAGCGGCGGGATCGCGGTCGCTTGGCACGAGGCCCCGTCAGTCCGGCAGCGACTGCTCGACCGCACGCGCGACCTGCTCGCGCGAACGGGCGCTGACCGCGCTGCTCAGCGCGGCCTGCCAGCGCTCGGCCGTGACGGTCCTGCGCACGACGCCGAGGTCCTTCATCACGGGCTTCGGGTCGATGTACCGCGCGACGTGCTCGGCGCGGCGCTGGGCCGCGACGTGCTGGGCACGCGCCAGGGGCGTCCGGCCGCCTTCGGCCGCCAGCAGCAGCAGATCCTCGGCGACCTGCGGCACGGCGCGGCGCGCAGCCTTCTCCCACGGGGTGACGCCACCGGAGTCGACGACGACCTGCCGCACGACCCGCCAGCCGGCGTGGTGGGACTCACAGCGGGCGACGAGGAAGTGCGCCAGAGCCTGGGCGACCTCGTCGGCCCCCGGTTCCTCGCCGTGCGAGTCCAGGTGGCGCAGGGCGGCGCCGACGTTTCGCCCGTCGCCCACGGCCCGCGCGAGCTGCTGCGGCGTACGGCGGGGCTTCTGCCGTGTCGGTGTCGACGGGACCTCGATCATGCGATTCTACCCGGCAAGCACCGGCGCTCACTCATACGCCAGTGCCTCCAGCACGTCAAGCCGGGCCGCGCGCCGGGCGGGGAGGATCGCGGCGAGCACGCCGGCGACGCCCGAGGCGATCAGAACGACGACAAGCGTCCCCACCGGGAAGGCGATGCTGAAGTCGTCGATGGCACGCGTCACGAGCAGCGACAGCCCGACGCCGAGCACGATGCCCAGTACCCCGCCGATCATGGCGGTGATGACGGCCTCCAGGCGGATCATGGCCTTGACCTGCCGCCGGGACGTGCCGACGGCGCGAAGCATGCCCAGCTCCCGGGTCCGCTCCGTGATCGACAGCACGAGCGTGTTGACGATGCCGAAGAGCGCGACGATGACCGTGAGCGCCAGCAGGGCGTAGATGAGGCCCAGCAACTGGTTGATCTGGTCGCGCTGGTCCTGCGTGAACTGCGCCGCGGTGCGGGCCTCCACCTGGGGGAAGTCGCGGGCGAGCCGGGCGTCGATCGCGCGCTTGACGGCCGGGTTCTCGCGCCCACCGGTCAGGCCGATGAACGTGAGCTGATCCCTGTCGACGCCGAACTGCTGTTGCAACACGCGGTTGGAGACGACGAGCGAGCCGACGAGCTGGCCCTTGTCCTTGAAGATCCCGCTGACCTTCACGCGCAGGAGGCCGTTGCGCGGCGTCTTGAGGGCGACGGGGTCGCCGAGCTTCAGCTTGTGGTCGTCGGCGTATCCCGTCTCGACCAGGAGCCCGTTGTCCGGCAGGTCGCGGATGGCGTTCCGTCCGGGCGTGCGGGGCTTGACCACGGTGAGCCGGTAGACGCGCTGGAAGCCGGCCGGGTCGATCCCGGCCAGGGCCTCCTTGCCGCTGATGCCCTGCACGCGGGTGGTGGCGCCGCGCACGGGGCTGACGACCTCCACGCCCGGGATCTGCTTGACCGCCGCGCCTGCCGCGGGCGTGAACGCCCCGAAGCCCGCCTGGTTCTGGAGGATGACCTGGCCGCGCAGGCCGCTGTCGACGGCATCGGCGATCGTCTTGTTGGCGCCTGCGGCGAAGATCGCCGCAAAGCACACGAGCGCCACCCCCACCATCAGCGCGGCCGCCGTGGTGGCCGTGCGTCCGGGCTGGCGGACGCTGTTCTCCCGCGCCAAGCGGCCGGTCAGGCCGAACAGGCGCTGCAGCGGCGCGCCGACGAGCGAGGCGATCGGCGGCACGAGCCGCGGGCTCAGCAACGCCACGCCGAGGAACGTCACGGCGGCGCCGGCCCCCGTGAGGCTCAGGGCCGACGTGGCCCCCGAGGCGACGAACAGTCCCAGGACCAGCAACGCGACGCCGATAGCCGTCAGTACGAGGGCCAGCGGGAAGGCGAGGCGCGAGTGGCGCGTCTCCGGCAACGCGACGCCCTCGCGCAGCGCGGCGACCGGCGGCACCCGCGTGGCGCGCAGGGCCGGGACGACGCAGGCGATCAGCGTCACGAGGATGCCGACGATGAGCGAGACGGTGATCGTGCGGGTGAGGATCACCGTGCCGCTCGACGGCAGGTCGATGCCGAAGCTCTTGAAGAGCGCCCGCAGCCCGGAGGCGACGGCGATGCCCAGCCCCAGTCCGGCGGCCGCGCCCAGCACGCCGATCGCCAGGCCCTCCAGCAGCACCGAGCGCAGCACCTGGCGACGGCTGGCGCCCAGCGTCCGCAGGAGCGCGAACTCCCGCGCCCGCTGCGCGACGGTGATAGAGAACGTATTGAAGATGATGAACGCGCCGACGAAGAGGGAGATCCCCCCGAAGGCCAGCAGTGCGGTGCTCAGGAACGACAGGTTGCTGCGAATGTCGTCGGACTGGCTCTGCGCCTCCTGGCGGCCCGTGCGGACGACCGTCCCGCGACCGGAGATCTGCCGGACCCGGGCGGTGAGCTGCCGCGGGTCGACCCCCGGGTCGCCGTCGATGTCGATGGCGTCGAACCTCCCCTGCTTGCCGGTCATGCGCTGGGCCTCGGCGAGCGTCAGCGTCGCGAACGCCGCCCCGCCGAGCGACGGAACACCCCCGATCGTCGTCAGCCCGACGAGCCGGTACCGCTTTCTGGGCGCGACCCCTTGTACCGAGATGCGGGCACCGAGCTTGAAGCCCTCCTTGTCGGCGGTGCCCTTGTCCAGCGCGACCTCGTCCGCGGTCTTGGGGAATCGACCGTCGGCGACGTTGAGGGACTCGAATGCAGGGCCGTTCAGCGACGCGATGATCATCGGCGCGCCCTGCTGCGACACCGGCTTGCCGTCCTTACCCAGCACGGTGCCGTTCTGGTCCGACACGGAGCCTTCGGCGGTCCTGACCCCGTCCACGGCCCGTGCCTTGCGGAGCAGCGACGCGTCGAGCGGAACCGTTGTGCCGTCATCCCCGCTCAGGTCCGTGTCCGGCGTGATGACGACGTCGATCTTCTGCAGCGAGACAGAGAAGATGCGGTCGAAGGAGCTGTTGATCGTGTCGGTGAAGACGTAGGTGCCCGCGATGAGCATCACGCCGAGCGCGACGGCCAGCGCGGTCAGCGCGAGACGGGTCTTGCGGGCCAGCAGCCCGCGCAGGGCGACGCGGCGCATGGCCCTAGGCCTGACCCGCGGGCGCCACGACGGGTGCCGCCACGCCGGCGGAGTCCTCGGCGAGCAGCCCGTCGCGCAGCACCAGCAGCCGGTCGGCGACCGAGGCGGACTCCGGGTCATGGGTGACCATCACGATCGTCTGGCCGAACTCGTCGACGCTGCGGCGCAGCAGCGTCAGGATGTCGGCGGACGTCTTCGTGTCGAGGTTGCCCGTGGGCTCGTCGGCGAAGACGACCGACGGGCGTGAGGCGAGCGCGCGGGCGACCGCGACGCGCTGCTGCTGGCCGCCGGAGAGCTCGGCAGGGCGGTGGGTCAGCCGGTCGCCCAACCCGACGGTCTCGATGAGACGGCGGATCCATTCGCGGTCGGGGTCGCGGCCGGCGATCGACAGCGGAAGGAGGATGTTCTCCTCCGCGGTGAGGACCGGCAGGAGGTTGAACGACTGGAAGATGAAGCCGAGCTTGTCGCGGCGCAGCTGCGTCAGGGCGTTGTCGTCCAGGCCGACGATCTCGGTGCCGTCGACGAGGACCGAGCCCTCCGTCGGCCGGTCCAGCCCCGCAAGGATGTGCATGAGCGTGGACTTGCCCGACCCCGACGGACCCATGATGGCCGTGAACTCACCCTTCGGGAAGGCGACGCTCACGCCGCGCAGGGCCTCGACCGCCGCCTCGCCTGCTCCGTAGCGGCGCTTGATGTCGGTCGCGGTGACGATCATGCCCGCAGGGTGTCATGCCCGGGCCGGTTTTGTGTTGTAGGTGTGTCACACCAAGACGGAGCGATCGCGGCCCTCCCCAGACGGAAGGGCTATGCCCCGGCGGCCTCGGCGATCGCCCGATAGGCCGAGGCCGGATCGTCGGCGCCGAAGATCGCCGACCCCGCCACGAACCACGCGGCGCCCGCCGCGGTGCACTCAGGCGCCGTCTTGACCGTCACGCCGCCGTCCACCATCACCGGTACGTCGTCGCCGACCACCGAGGCGATGCGGCGCACCTTGTCCGGCGAGGAGGGAATGAACGGCTGGCCGCCCCACCCCGGGTTGACGGTCATGCAGAGCGCCAGGTCGACCCGCACCTCCTCGAAGATCGTGACCGGCGTGGCCGGGCAGACCGCCAGGCCGGCGCGGCAGCCACCCGCGCGCACCGCGTCCAGGGCGTAGAGCACGTGCGGCGTGGCCTCGGCGTGGATCGTGATCCCGGTGGCCCCGGCCTTGGCGAAGTCCGCCACCTGGCGCTCGGGGCGCTCGATCATGAGGTGGACGTCCAGGTCGATCGCCTCCCCCACGTGCTCGCGCAGGGCCGAGACGATGATCGGCCCGATCGTGATCGGCGGGACGAAGTGCCCGTCCATCACGTCGACGTGGATGACGGTGGCCCCGGCGGCGATCACCTCGTCGACCTGGGCACCGAGGCGAGCGAAGTCGGCCGACAGGATCGACGGTGCGACAAGACGGTCAGGCATGGGGCTCCGTTCAGACTTCGGTCAGCATCGAGGCACCACAGTGGTTGCAGCTGACCATCGCGGTAGAAGACATGCGGACGATCGTGCCATGTTCGCCGCAGTCAGGGCACACCGACCGCAGCTCGAAGCGGTGCAGGCAGTACACGCAGCGGTAGCGTCCGGGCAGCGTCGACGGGCGGAGCCACGGCTCCTTGCACGACGGACACGAGGGTCCGAGATTGACGTGCGACGACTCCACGATCCTGAGTCTAGGCGCCCGGCCTGTCAGCATCCTGAGACGCGCTGACGCGCGCCACCGAGAAGCCGTCGGTGCCGTCGACGTGCGGCAGCGTGCGCAGGCGGTCCGGCGACGCGAGGCGGTCCTCGGCGTCGTTGATCGTGCAGGTGGCGTAGACGAGCGTTCCGCCGGGCGCCAGCGCGCGTCGACCGGCCGCGAGGATCGCGTCCTGGACCTTCATCAGGCCCTCGATGCTCTCGGGCTGCATCTTCCAGCGCAGATCCGGGTGGGTGCGCAGCGTTCCCAGTCCGGAGCAGGGCGGGTCCACGAGCACCCGGTCAAAGGGCCGATCGGCCTCGAAGTGCTTGGCATCGCCGGTGACGACCGTGACGTTCGTCGCGTGCATGCGCCTGCACGCGGCCTCGAGCGCGCGGGCGCGCCCGGCGTGGCGCTCCACCGCGACGACCTCCCCCCGCCCGTGCATGAGCGCCGCCAGGTGCGTCGTCTTGCCGCCGGGGGCGGCGCAGAGGTCCAGGACGCGCTCCCCAGGCTGCGGGTCCAGGAACGGCGCCACGCGCTGGGCGGCGCGGGACTGCGGCGTGATGATCCCCGCCTTGAACAGCGGCGAGCCCGCCACGTCGAAGGGGCCCTCGACGACGAGCGCGTCCCCCTCGCGACGGCCCGGCGGCAGGGCGTCCTCGTCGACCTCCGCCAGCGTGTTGACGCGCAGCGCCAGCTCGGCGGGCTCGTTGTCCGCGGCCAGCAGCGCGCGCGTCTGGTCGGCGCCGAGCTGCTTCCACCAGAGCTTGACGAGCCACTCCGGATGCGAGTGACGCACCGCTGCGCCGGCCGGGGTTCCGTCGTCCGGCAGCTCGATGCCCTCGCGCTGCACGCGCCGGAGCAGCGCATTGACCATCTTGTGGCCTGGGCTGGGCTTGGCCAGCTCGACGGCCTGCGCGATCGCGGCGTGGTCAGCGGTGTTGAGGAACAGCAGCTCGTACAGGCCGATGTGGAGCGCGGTGCGGACGCCGAACTCGAGCGACTTGCCCGGCGCGATGCGCGTGATCACCCAGTCCAGGGTGCCGCGGCGCTGGACGACGCCGAACGCCAGCTGCTTGGCGAGCGCGCGATCGCGCCCGTCGAGGTCCTGGGCGGCGGTCTGCAGCGCGCGGTCGGCGTACGCGTCCTCGGCCAGGACGCGCAGGGCGACGGTGTGTGCAGCCCGGCGGGCCGGGCTGACGCCAGAGGCCATCAGATGACGCCCGCGTGTCCACGCACGTAGGCGCCGGCGTCCATCGGCTTGCCGCCGGAAGGCTGCACGCGCAGCAGCTCCAGGTCGCCGTAGAGCAGGCGCGCGTCGTCGACGCGCAGCACCCCTTCCGGACCGCCGGTGCCGGCGGGCAGCGCCGTGGCCTCCAGGACGCCGAGCATCGTCGCCCCAAGGTCGATGCGCGCCCCGATGTGTGGGTGCAGCGCCCGGACCGTCCGCGCCATCGCGGTCGCCCCGGCGGCGGGGTCCAAGGTGCGGTTGGCGGCGGTGATCTTCTCTGCGTACGTCACGCCGTCCTCGTCCTGCTCGACATAGGGCGACGGGTAATCCAGCGCACGGGTCAGCAGGGCGCCCCCGGCCTGCTCCAGGCGGGTGCTCAGCGTGCCGAACGAGTCGGCCTCGTGGATCGGCTCGATGGCGCGCAGGCCGACCGGGCCGCTGTCCAGCCCGGCGGTCAGGCGCATGATGCAGACGCCGGTCTGCCCGTCCCCGGCCATGATCGCGCGCTCGATCGGCGCGGCACCGCGCCAGCGGGGCAGCAGCGACGGGTGGACGTTGAGGATCTCGTGCTCGTCCAGCAGCTCCTGCCGGATGAGCGCGCCGAAGGCACAGACGATCAGCGTGTCGGGCGCCGCGGTGGCGATCTGCTCGCGCGCCTCGGGGCTGTTGACGTCGTCGGGCTGGGAGAGGTCCAGGCCGAGCGCCCGCGCGGTGTCCGCGACCGGCGGCGACGTGAGCTTGCGGCCGCGCCCGGCCGGGCGATCGGGGCGCGTGATGACGAGCTGCGGGCGGTGCGGGCTCGCCGCGAGGTGCTCCAGGATGCTGGCCGCGAACGGCGAGGTCCCGAGGTAGACGGTCTTCATGGGCGCTTCCGGGCGCGAGAGGGAGCCGCAGGCGAGCTCGCGCACGGAGGAACCCGAGCCCCTGGGCGAGGGTTTCGCGTCCTCACGGGTGCTCGTCGTGTTCCAGCGCTTCACGGAGGGCGCGCATGCCCTCCTTGCGCTGGGGGCGCGTCGTGCGGTCCAGGATCATCACGCCATCCAGGTGGTCGAGCTCGTGCTGGATGACCCGGGCCTCCAGGCCGCTGGCCTCGATCTCGATCTCCTCCCCCCACTCGTCCTTGGCGCTGACACGGACATGGATCGGGCGCTCGACGTCGACGTGGACGGCGGGCAGGCTCAGGCACCCCTCTTCCAGCCACTCCTCGTCCTTGGAGGACCACTCGATGACGGGGTTGACGAGCACGTTCAGCGGGGTGTCCGCGACAATCCGGTACACGAACAGTCGCTGCAGCAGGCCGACCTGCGTCGCGGCGAGACCGACGCCGAGGGCGTCGTCCATCAGCGCGCCCATCGTGGCGGTCTGCGTGCGCAGCGCGTCGTCGAAGCGGTCGACGGGCAGCGCCTTGGCGCGCAGGACGGGGTCGCCCCACTTGCGCACGCGCTTGAGCGCCTCGCGGCGGCGCGCGGCGACCTCCGGGTCAAGCGGCGGCGCGGCGTCGACCTCGACGTCGGCGGGGTCGATCTCCTGCAGGTCCTGGTCGGCCATTGCACGTTCCAGGGTATCGGTGGACGCAGCAGCGGGCGATTGCGGTCCAGTGCCGGGTCGGCTCGTACGTCCGGCGCTGCCAGGACGACGCCAAACGTACGACCCGGGCCGCGGGCCTGGGCGGCTCGTACGTCTAGGGCTGCCAGGGCGACGCCGGACGTACGATCACGGGGCCGGACGGACGACGCGCTACTGCGGGTCCACGTCGACGCTGAGCGTCACGCCCTTGTGAGCGCGATCTACGGCGATCGCGTCGACGACACCGCGCACGAGGATGATGGCCGCACGTCGCTCGGTCGCCTTGACGACGACCTGCGCCCGCTCACGTCCCCGGAGGCGAAAGAGGGACGCGGGGCCGAGGACCTGGGCGCCCGTGGTGTCCTGCTCTCGCAGCAGGCCGGCCATGACCGCCGCCGTCTCGATGGCGGCGCCCGGTGCCTCGGCGCCGCAGATGACGCGGATGAGCGTCGCGAAGGGCGGGTAGCGCAGGGCCTTGCGGCGCCCGAGCTCGGCCCGCAGGAACGCATCGCTGTCGTGGCAGGCCGCGAAGCGGATCGCCTCCGCCTCGGGGACCATCGTCTGTACGAGCACCCGGCCGCCTGCCCGGCCGCGTCCCGCGCGGCCGGCCAGCTGCGTGACCAGGGCGAACGTCCGCTCCTCCGCACGGAAGTCCGGAAAACGCAGCGTGGAGTCGGCGTCCACGACGACTCCGAGGTCCACGTCGGGGAAGTCGTGGCCTTTGGCGACCATCTGGGTGCCGACGAGGATCCCGCGCTCGGCCGCCCCGAATGCCGCCAGGACGCGGGCCCCGGCCACCACGTCGCCGTCCAGGCGGAAGACCTGCGCTCCGGTGGCCGCCAGGTCGTCCGCGAGGCGCTCGGTGCCGATGCCGTGGCGGGCGATCGACACGCCGCGGCAGTCGGGGCAGCGTCTGGGCACCTGTTCGCGGTGGCCGCAGTGGTGGCTGGCGAC
>JAOPZJ010000027.1 GCA_025964155.1 Solirubrobacterales bacterium | reverse complement strand
CTCCCGCAGGCCGAACAGCGACCCCGGGCCGCCGCCGTCCAGGCCGGAGATGAGATCGAGCGCGTGTGACGCCAGCAACGACGGGTTGTTCGTGTTGACCGCGCCCGACCATGTCGACGCGGCGACGAAGCGGTCCGGGTGGCGGCTGGCGTAGCTCAGCGCGCCGAAGCCCCCCATCGACAGCCCGGCGATCGCACGGCCCGCGCGGGTCCCCGTGGTCCGGTATCGCGCGTCGACGAAGGGGATGAGCTCCTTGACGTGGTAGGTCTCCCAGCGCGGCCGGCCCTTGATGCCCGGCCGGTACCAGTCGGTGTACCAGCCCCCGGCGCCGCCGTCGGGCATCACGACGATGAGGCCCAGCCCGGCGGTCGCCACGTCGGCCTCCCCGGTCCCGGGCGTCGTCCAGTCGCGGAAGCTCCCGGCCCCGCCATTCAGGAGATAGAGCACGGGGTAGCGTCGCTTGCCCGTGGGGTCATAGCCGTCGGGCAACAGCACCCGCACGTGCGTCGGGGCCGGCAGCGCCGCGGTGGTAAGCGTCAGCTCGTGCAGCCGCGAGGTGATCGCCCTGTCGGCGGTGAGCGTGATCGGTGCGGCTGCGGCACGCGCCGCTGCCGAGGCGGCGAGCGCCGCCGTGGCGAGCACACAGACGCCGAGCGTACGGAGCATCGCGCGAGCCTAACGCATCCACGAACGCCGATGTTCGCTGAATTCAGGGGTCCGGGATCGTGAACGAGAAGCGGCTGCCACCCTCGGCGAGAGGCTCGACCTCGAGCGCCCCGCGGTGCCGCTCGATGATCTTCTGGCAGATCGCCAGGCCGATGCCGGTCCCCGGATACTGCTCGCGCGCGTGCACCCGCATGAACATCTCGAACACCCGCGGTGCCTGCTCCGGCGAGATGCCGATGCCGTTGTCCTCCACGAGGATGCGCCAGGCACCCGGCCGGCGCTCGGCGCAGACGTGCACCAGCGGCGGCGCGTCCCCATGGAACTTCACCGCGTTGGCCAGGAGGTTGGTGACGACCTGCCCGAGCTGGACGCGGTCGGCGTGCACCGTCGGTAGCGGATCCACCTCGATCCGGGCGTCCGCGTCCTCGATGGCCTGCGCCAGCGACTGCTGTGCCTGGATCACCAGCGAGCCGAGGTCGACTGGGCCGCGCTCGAGCTGGCGGCGACCCACCTGCGAGTACTTCAGCAGGCCGTCGATGAGCGACTGCATTCGCGTGGCGGCCTCCACGGCGAAGGCGATGTACTCATCTGCCCGTTCGTCGAGCTGGCCCTCGTAGCGGCGCGCGAGGAGCTGGATGAAGACGGCCATCGACCGCAGTGGCTCCCGGAGGTCGTGCGAGGCGACGTAGGCGAACGCTTCGAGCTCCTGGTTGGACCGGGCGAACTCCGCGACCGCCTCCTCGATCTCCGCGTGGGCACGGCGCAGCTCGAGCTCGAACCGCTGACGCTCCAAGGCACGGCCGGCCTGCAACCGCAGGAGCTCGCGCTGCGAGGACTCGGCGACGCGCTCGGCCTCACGACGCGCGAGGCGCTCGCGGTCCAGGCCTGCCTGGAGGCGGTCAACCTCACCTAGATCCTCAGTGGCAAAGCCCTTCATCGGTGGCTCCCAGTGTGCTCGGATGACGATCGACCGAGGGGCCTACGTGACGCATCCTATGCGCGCCGCTCACGCCCGTGAGACGTACGACCTCACCCTGCCCGGCCCCGGCCTTCCGTTCCCATGCTGACGTGTTGGTAGCTTCGAGGACATGCCCACCGTGGCCCATGCCCCTCAGGATCCTGGTGCGACGCCACCAGACGCCGAGCGGGTCGGCCGCCCAGCCATCGTGGCCGTCGACGACGAGCCGACCGTCCTGGCGGCCGTCGCCCGCGACCTGCGGCGCGGGTTCGGCGAGCGCTACCGGATCCTGCGCGCGCCCTCGGGCGACGCGGCGCTCGAGATTCTGCGGGAGGTCCGCCGGCGCGGAGAGCAGGTGGCGCTGCTCATCGCCGATCAGCGCATGCCGGGCATGGAGGGCACGCAGTTCCTCGTGGAGGCCCGCACGATCGTGCCCGAGGCCAAGCGCGTGCTGCTGACCGCGTACGCGGACACCGCTGCCGCGATCTCCGCGATCAACGAGGTCGCGCTGGACTACTACCTGCTCAAGCCCTGGGATCCGCCGCAAGAGCAGCTCTTCCCCGTCCTGGAGGACCTGCTGACGACGTGGGAGGCCGGCGCCGCGATGGACTCCGGCGGCGTGCGTGTCATCGGCCACCGCTTCTCGAAGGACTCCCACGACCTGCGGGACTTCCTCGCCCGCAACCGCGTGCCGGCCCGCTGGCTGGACATCGAGCGCGACGGCGAGGCGCGTGAGCTGCTGAAGGTCACCGGCGTGGCCGACGACCGGCTGCCCGTCGCCCTGCTGGAGGACGGTGGCGTGATGGAGCGCCCGACCATCCTGGAGCTCGCGCAGCGCCTCGGCCTCGCCGGCTCGCCGGAGCAGGACCACTACGACCTCGTCATCGTCGGGGGTGGCCCCGCCGGGCTGGCCGCCGCCGTCTACGGCGCGTCGGAGGGGCTGCGCACGATCATGGTCGAGCGCGAGGGCCCGGGCGGGCAGGCCGGCCAGTCCTCGTTGATCGAGAACTACCTGGGGTTCCCGAAGGGCCTCAGCGGCACGGACCTCGCGCGGCGTGCGACCGACCAGGCCCGACGCCTCGGGGCCGAGCTGCTGACGATCCAGGACGCGGCACGCCTGCGGGTCGAGGGTGCCGCCCGGATCGTCGAGCTGGGCGGCGGGGTCACGCTGAGCGCGAACACCGTCCTCGTCGCCTCCGGCGTCTCCTACCGGCAGATGGACGCACCGGGCTTCGGCGAGCTCACGGGCGCCGGGGTCTACTACGGCGCCGCGATGACCGAGGCGCGGTCGTGCGCCGAGCAGCACGTGGTGGTGATCGGCGGCGCGAACTCGGCCGGTCAGGCGGCCGTCCACTTCAGCGACTTCGCGAGCAGGGTGACGATGCTCGTCCGGGCGGATTCGCTGGCCAAGTCGATGTCTCACTACCTCATCGAGCAGCTCGCGAAGCTCCCGAACGTCGAGATCCGCACGGGCGCGCAGGCCGTGGCCGCCGAGAGCACGAACGGCGCGCTGAGCGCGGTGCGCATCCGCGACAGCGGCGGCAGGGAGACCGTCGAGAGCGCTGACGCCTGCTTCGTGTTCATCGGCGCCTCGCCGCGCACCGACTGGCTCGCCGACATCGTGGCGCGCGACGACCGCGGCTTCATCCTCGCCGGCCCCGACGTGCCGGCCGGGTCCTGGCCGCTGAACCGCCCGCCGCTGGCTCTGGAGACGAGCGTCCCGGGGGTGTTCGTCGCCGGGGACGTGCGCGCACGCTCGATCAAACGCGTGGCCAGCGCCGTCGGCGAGGGATCGATGGCGGTCTCGCTCGTCCACCAGTACCTCGGTGACGCATGAGCTCCGATGGCGGCGTGCCTGCGCTGACGCTCGCCGAACTCCGGCGCGTGGATCTCTTCGACGACCTCGATGACGAGGAGCTCGGCGCCTGGCTGGCCGTCGCCCAGGTGCAGGAGATCGCGGCCGGGGACATCCTGGCCGAGCAGGGCGAGCCCGCACCCGGCCTGCAGCTGCTCCTGGACGGCGTCGCCCGAGCGCTGCTCGTCACCGATGGCCGCACCGAGCCGCTCGGCACCCAGACGGCGCCGACGTGGCTCGGGGCGATCGCGGTGCTGACCGGAGGGTTGCTGGGGGTCCGGATGCAGGCCCAGACCACCTGTCGCGTCGCGCTGGTGCTCCCCGACGACGTCCTGGACCTGGTCCTCACCCAGCGGGTCGTCCACCGCACGATCATGCAGCAGATCGCGCCGGTGATGGGCCGCATCACGGCGATCGAGCAGAACCGCGACCGCCTGGCCGGGCTGGGAACGATGGCGGCGGGCCTGGCCCACGAGCTGAACAATCCGGCCGCTGCCGCCAGGCGCGCTGCCGCGGAGCTTGCCGACGCACTCGAGATCCTCGGGTCGACGATCGGGCAGTTCGTGGACGCCGGGGTCGAACGTGCCGATGCCCAGCAGCTCGCCGTGATGCACCGCGAGGCGCTGGACCGCGCGGCCCACTGCACGGCGCTGGACGCGCTGGACGCCGCCGACGCCGAGGACGATCTCGCCGAGGCGCTGGAGGCGATGGGTGTGGAGCAGGCGTGGCACCTGGCCGCTCCCTTGAGCCTCGTGGGCGTCGATGCGGCGTGGCTGGAGCGCCTGTCATCGCATGCCGGCCCAGCGACCCAGGCGGCCTTGGAGTGGGTCGCCGCCTCGCTGACCGCCCGCACCCTGGCGACCGAGCTGGCGCAGTCCGCGGAGCAGATGAGCCGCCTCGTCGCCGCCGTGAAGACCTACGCGTACATGGACCGCGGGGACCTGGTCCAGGTCGACGTGCACGAGGGGCTGGAGACGACGCTCGTCGTCCTCGGGCACAAGCTCAAGCAGACGCAGATCGAGGTCGTGCGCGAGTACGACCGCGATCTCCCGCAGGTCACGGTGCGCGGATCCGAGCTCAACCAGGTGTGGACGAACCTCCTGGACAACGCGATCGCGGCTCTGGGAGCCCGCGGCACGATCACGCTCGCCACACACCGGGAGTCCGGCGGCGTGCTCGTGAAGGTCACGGACGACGGGCCGGGGATCTCGGACGACATCGTGGACCGCATCTTCGACCCGTTCTTCACGACGAAGGGCGTCGGCGAGGGCACCGGCCTGGGCCTGGACACCGCGCGCCGGATCGTGGTCGACCGCCACGAGGGCACCCTGACGGTGAACACCGCGCCAGGCCGCACGAGCTTTTGCGTCTGGCTTCCGCTCCCCGCGGCCTAGAGTTAGCCGGACGCTGAAGGCCATCAAAGGAGCCGCCGCATGCCTGCCTGCACGCACCTGGACCAGGTCCGCATCACCCGCCTCCCCGAATCCGTCCCCGGCTGCGAGGACTGTCTGGCGATCGGTGGCGTGTGGCTGCACCTGCGCATCTGCCTGACCTGCGGGCACGTCGGCTGCTGCGACGACTCCCCGAATCGGCACGCCAGCGCGCACGCGCACCAGACCAGCCATCCGATCATCCACTCGCTCGAGCCCGGCGAGGAGTGGTCGTGGTGCTACGTCGACGAGGTGGCGATGATCATCCCCGATGTTCGCGGTCACACGGTCATCCCGCCCTCGCCGATGCTGACGTGAGCGTCGCCGTGCCCAGCTCCTGGGGCACGCCGACGAGCTGACCCCCGGAGCAGCCCTCGGCGGCCACGCGCCGGCGCGGGTTGACGATCCCGACCAGGCCGAGCACGCCGCCGAGGGCGACGAGCACGCTGGAGATCGCCATCCCGGTGTGGAACGCGCGCACCGAGGCGTCCTCGACGGCGCGTGCGACGGCGCGCGCCTCGGCCGGCGGCAGCCCGCTCGTATCCGCCCGGGCCAGGGTCTGCTTGCGGGCGGCCGCCACCGCCTGATGGGCCGCCGGGGACAGCCGGCGACCGGCCAGCTCGCGGTCGATCGAGGAGCCGAAGGACGCCGCGACGACCGCGCCCAGCGCGGCGATCGCGAGCAGCCCGGCCACACGGGCGATCGCGTTGTTCACGCCCGAGGCGATGCCGGCGTTGCGCTCGTCGGCATCGGCCAGGACGGTGGCCGTCAGCGGCGCGACGGTCATCGAGAGGCCGAGCGAGAACACGAGCAGCCCGGGGAGCAGGTCGACGGCGTAATCCACGTTGGCCGGCGCCCGCATGAACCACGCCAGGCCCGCCGCGGCGATCAGGGGTCCGCCCCCCATGAAGGTGCGGGGGCCGAAGCGGTCCGCCAGCGCCCCGAAGCGCTTGGACAGCAGGAACATGACGGCCGTCGTGGGCAGCGTGGCCAGCCCGGCCTGCAGCGCGTCGTACCCGGCCACCTGCTGGAGGAAGAGCACGAGGAAGAAGAACGTGATCGACAGGCCGCCGTACATGGACAGCGTCTCCAGGTTGCCCACCGCGAAGTTGCGCCGCCGGAACAGGCCCAGCGGCAGCATCGGCTGCGGCGTACGCGCCTCGTGGACGAGGAACGCGGCAAAGAGGGCGACGCCACCCAGCAGCGGCACGAGCACCTCGCCGGACAGCCAACCGGCTTGCGGCTGGCGCACGAGCGCGTAGACGGGCCCGGCCAGGCCGAGGGCGCAGAGGATCGCCCCGAGCCAGTCGACGCGCCGCCGGCCCTCGGCGTGGGGCTCGGGCGCGGGAATCGCCGCACGCACGAGCACGAGCGTGATGAGGACGAACGGGATGTTGATGGCGAAGATCCAGCGCCACGACGCCGCGTCGATGAGCCAGCCGCCGGCGAACGGGCCGACGACCGTGGCGATCCCGGACCACGCCGTCCACGAGCCGATCGCCGCCCCGCGCTCGTCGGGCGGGAACGCGGACACGATGACGGCCAGGGCACTCGGCGTCAGCAGCGCACCGAAGACGCCCTGCAGCGCACGGGCACCCACGAGCAGTTCGATGCTCGGCGCCACCGCGCACAGGAGCGACGCGAGGCCGAACCCGGCGACGCCGAGGGCGAAGACCCGCCGCTCGCCGAAGATGTCGCCGAGCGACCCACCGATGAGGATGAGCGAGCCGAGCGTCAGGAGGTAGGCGTTGGACACCCACTGCTGGCCGGCCAGGCCGCCGCCGAGGTCGTCCTGGATCGCCGGGAGGGCGACGTTCACGACGGTGGCGTCCAGCCCCGCGACGAAGGAGCCCATGACCGCCGCCACGAGGGTCAGGCGCTTGCGTGAGGCCGTGAGCTCGGGGGCAGCGATCGCTCGACGGTACCAGCGGCCCGCACGTCGACAAAGAGGCGGCGCTCAAGCTCGGGGCGCCGCCGAACAGCGTGCCCTGCGGCTGCCAGAACCGCTCCGACCCTAAGGTGGAGCAATGTCGTCCCCACCCGATGCGGCTGCCGTCGCCGCCGAAGCCGACGCCGAGGCGCTGCGTGCCGCCGCCGAGGCGGGCATCCACCGCATCCCGATCCCGACGCCGTTCGGGATCGGGGACGTCAACGTCTACCTCGTGCAGGACGATCCGCTGACGCTCGTGGACTCCGGGCCCAACTCGGCGACCGCCCTGCTGGAGCTCGAGCGCGCGCTTGCCGCGCTCGGCCACGGCCTGGAGGACATCCGGCTGCTCGTCGTCACGCACCAGCACATCGACCACACCGGGCTGGCGCACGCCATCGCCGCGCGCGGCAGGGCCGAGATCGCCTGCCTGGATCTCCTGGCCCCGGTGCTGGAGGACTGGGACGCCTGGAGTGAGCAGGACGACGACGACGCCCTGCTGATCATGCAGCGCCACGGCGTGGAGGACCACGTGTCCGAGGCGCTGCGCGCGGTCGCCGACCTCCTCCGCGGCTGGGGCGCGCCCTGCCGGGTCGACCGCCGGCTGGCGGAGGGCTCGGTGCTCACGCTACGCGACCGCGCGTTCCGCATCCTCTACCGGCCCGGGCACTCCCCGTCGGACACCGTGCTCCACGACGAGCACAGGCGCATCGCGCTCGGTGGTGATCACCTGCTGGCGGGCGTGTCGTCCAACGCCGTCGTGTCGCGTCCGCTGCGCGGCTGGGACGGGACGCGCCCGCAGACGCTCGTCACCTATCGCGAGTCGCTGCGTGCCACCCAGGCACTGGACGTCGACCTCATCCTCGGCGGGCATCGCGGCCCGATCACCGACCACAGGTCGCTGATCGACACGCGCCTGGCCGCCCACGAGCAACGCGCCGAGGCGCTCTACGACAAGCTCGCCGACGGGCCGATGACCGCCCACCAGCTCGCCACCGAGACCTGGGGCTCGGTCGCGGTCACCCAGGCGTTCCTCACGCTCTCCGAGGTCCTCGGCCACATGGACCTCCTCACCAACGACGGTTCCGTCGTCGAGGATCGTTCCGAGCACGTCATCCGGTTCGCGCGAAGCTGAGCGGGACAGGATTTCTGCGGACGCCCGCTGACGAAGACCGCGGTAGGCGCGGGGTTCGTCCTGGACCCGACCTCGGGCCGCGTTACCGTCAGCGGCCGAGCGTCCGGACGAACAGCCGCGCGCGTCCTGGCACCTCGCTCGCCAGCCGGCGCACCTCGGACAGCCCCTCGCGCAGCTCCGCGTCGCCGACCTCGATGGTCATCATCGAGTCCTGCAGGCTCGCGAGCTTGGCGTCGGCTCCGGCGATCGCGCGCACCGCGCCGTCGACGAAGCCCTTCACCCCCTGCGACGGGTGCCCCGGCGCGGCCGGCACGAACGTCCGGCTCGGGAGGTCATAGCGCCCGGCGAACTCGCCGTGGGTGCGCTTCGCCCGGCCGTAGGCCAGCTGCACCGGCCGGAAGAGCTCGCCCTCCAGCCGCTCGCCGGTGTGGTCATCCACGAGCTCGTAGGCCTCGCCCAGCGCAGCGAGCGCGACGGCGATCCCGTCGATCGCCTCGGCGATCGCGTCGAGCATCTCCTGCCGGGCAACCGCCGTGCTGTAAGCCATGGTCTCAAGCCTACGGGAGCCCCTGGGAGCATCAAATCCGGGAGCGGCTGAGCGGTCCGGATCGTCGTTCCTGGCCAGGAGCGCGAGGAGGGATAGGCCGCCAGGCCAGACCTCCTCGCCGCCAGGGGCGGCGAGGCGCACCGGTCAGGCGCTTCAGGCGGCGATGCTCGCCGGCTCAGGGTCTGGCTCCGGAACCGGCTTCGGCGCCGGAGCGTCGAGAAAGCGCACGGTGTCGGCCACGACCTCCACCCGCCGGCGCCGTGCGGCGCCCGCCTCCTCCGGCTGCCACTCGCTGAACGACAGCGACCCGCTGACGGCCACGAGCCGGCCCCGCACCAGATGCGCCGCGCAGGTCTCGGCCAGCGAGCCCCACGTCACGACGTCGAAGAAGTTGGGGCGGTCGACCCACTCGTCGGGGGTGTGCTCGGTGCCCTTGACGCGGCGACGCTCGTTGACGGCGAGGCGCAGCACGCAGCGCCGCCCGCGCACCTCGGGGTCCTTCGTCAGGCGGCCGATGAGGACGACGCAGTTGATGTTGACGGACACGGTGTGCCTCCTTGGATCGTGGATGCGACCAGGCGGCCGCACCCCGTGTAGGCCCCGGGGCGACGTGTTCGCCCCCCAGGCGCGCCCTCGCCCGCCGGTAGACCGTTCGCGGACCTGCGGTCCCGACGGTGGTGTGGGCGACCACGCCCGGGCCGCCAGCTGTGTGCGACATGGACATGGGCGGCGCGGGCTGCGACCGGCAGGGTGATCGCATGCTTCTGAACCCACTTGGAAGGCGCGCCCGCCGCCGGACCGCGCTGATCCTCACCGCCGCCGGCGGCGCCACGCTGCTGGCCGCCTCACCGGCGGCGGCGGACTCGCTGGACGCCGCCGTGAACGGCTCCATGGGCGACACCGTCCCGATCGACACGCTGTGGGTCATCCTCTCGAGCTGCCTCGTGCTGCTGATGCTGGCGGGCCTGCTGTGCCTGGAGGCCGGCATGTCGCGCATGAAGAACGTCGGCACGCTCGTGCCCAAGGCCCTCGTGTCGATGGCGGTCGCCGGGCTGGTCTACTACGCCTGCGGCTTCGCGTTCGCCTTCGGCAACGGCGACATCATCGGGTCCAAGGGCTTCTTCCTGCAGGGCTACGGCGACCCGCAGCAGGCCTTCGGGATCATGGGCCTGTCGGACGCGCTGATCGAGTCCAAGTGGCTCTTCCAGTTCGCCTTCTGCGCGGTGACGTTGGGCATCGTCTGGGGCTCGACGCTGGAGCGCATCAAGTTCAGCTCCCACATCATCTTCGGGCTCGTGTTCGCGGGCTTCATCTACCCGCTCGTCTCACACTGGGTCTTCGGCGGCGGCTGGCTGCAGGCCAACGTCGGCATGCAGGACTTCGCGGGCTCGACGGCCGTCCACCTCGTCGGCGCCACCGCCGCGCTGGCCGCGCTCCTGGTGCTCGGCCCGCGCAAGGGCAAGTACGGACCGGACGGCGCGCCGCGACCGATCCCGGGCCACAGCATGTTCATCCTGGGCATGGGCATGTTCATCCTGCTCTTCGGCTGGTTCGGCTTCAACGCCGGCTCGACGCTCGGCGTCACCGACGGGCGCTTCGCCGAGGTCTCGATGGTCACCGCGCTCGGCGCCTGCGGCGGCATCCTCGGCGCGTACGCGATGACGTCGCTGCTGCAGCGCACCGTCGACATCGGGATGGTCTGCAACGGCCTGATCGCCGGCCTGGTCGCGATCACCGCGCCGTCGGGCTACGTCGAGAACTGGGCCGCGCCGCTCATCGGCCTCGGCGGCGGCCTGATCGTCGTTCCGGCGATCATGCTCATCGACAAGAAGCTCGACGACCCGGTCGGCGTCCTGTCGGCCCACGGCCTGGCCGGCGTCTGGGGGACGCTCTCATGCGGCATCTTCACCGCGCCGCGCTTCGCCCAGTACGCCGCCATCGGCGACCCCGATGGCGGCCTCGTCTACTCAAAGTCCTTCACGCAGCTCGGGCACCAGGCGCTCGGCGTCATCGTCGCCTTCGGCACCGTGCTCGTGCTGAGCTACATCGTCTTCAAGGCGATCGACATGACGGTCGGCCTGCGGGTCAGCGAGGAGGCCGAGCTCGCGGGCCTGGACATCTCCGAGCACGGGATGTACGGCTACCCCGAGCAGTTCATCCCGGACGTCGAAATGCCCGTCATGGCGCCGGCCGGCGCCTCCATCACGCTTGGCGGTGGCCGTGCGCCGCTGCCGGTCGGCGGGGAGGCCGTGTCCGGGGCCGGCTGAGGTCGGCCCCGGACACCCACGCCGTGGCCGGGGCCCGAGTAGCGACGCCCGGCCAAGGCACCCCCGACCCGCCCGGGAACCGCTCTGCGGTTCCCGCGGCGGTTCTGAGCCGGACGCCGGTCTCAAGCGGGTCGTAGGTGCTGGAGCTTGAGCGCGAGCTCCAGGCCGAGCAGATCCTCGTCGGCGAGCGTCAGGCCCGTGACCTGCTCGATCCGCTCCAAGCGCTGGCGCAGGGTATTGGCGTGGATGATGAGGTTGCGCGCGGTCGTGAGGATCGCGCCCCGGTCGCCGAGATACTGCTCCAGCGTCCGCGTCAGCTCGGTGCGCCGGCGGCGGTCGTAGTCCGCCAGGCGCACCACCGCCGCCTGGTGGCGCTCGTCCGGCGCGGCGTCGGGCGGCAACTGGGCCAGGTAGCGGTAGACGCCGAGCTGGCTCCAGCTGCGAGCGCCCCCGACGGGCAGCAGCGCGTGCACCAGGCGGACGGTGTCCGCCGCCTCGGCGAGGCTGCGCGCGGCGTCGTCCATGCCCGTGCGCGCCTCGCTGCGCCCGACGGCGAGCGCGTGCTCGCCGGCCAGGCGCCCGAGCACGGCGTCGATCCGGCTGCTGTCGTGCTGCGCGTCGAGCGGGAGCAGGGCGCGCAGGCGATCGGAGCTCGGGTCGCAGAGCGCCCCGGGCACGACGCGCCGCAGGTGCAGCTCGATGACCTGCACCGTCTGGGCCCAGCTGTCGCGGTCAGCCCGCAGCGGCTCCAGGAACGCGACCACGCACGTGCGCCCCAGGTCATAGCCGGCCGCCCGGGTGCGCGCGCCGGCCGCGGCCGACCCACCCGCCGCCAGGTCGTCGAACAGCTCACGGACGAGGTTCTCCTCCGTGAGGCGCGCGATGAGCTCGGCCTTCTTCAGTGCGACCGCCAGCTGGTTCGCTACGGCGTCGAGGATCTGGTGGTCCTCCCCGCTGAGCGGTGGGCCCTCCACCACGACGGTCCCGAGGTGCTCGTCGCCGACCGTCAGCGCGCGGCGGTGGGCGTGCGGCGCAACCCGCGCGACCTCGCGCTCGTGCTCCGCCGCGACCCAGCAGTGGCGGCCCAGTAGCGTCCGCAGTCCTGACGCCGCGGTCTCCTCGAGCTTCGCGCGTCCCGTGACCGCCGCCAGGTCCTGGCTGAGCGCCGCCAGCGCCGACAGGCGCGCGACCTGCCGCCGGCCGGCCTCCATCAGGCGGGCGCTATCGACGGCGCCGGCGACGAGCGACGCCACGTGCACGAGGAAGTCGACCACCTCCCGGCCGAACTCCCGCGGGGCCTCGGTGTGCAGGACGACCACGCCGATCGCGTCGTCCTCACGATCCAGGAGCGGCACCGCGATCATCGACTGGAAGCGCTCCTCCTCCAGCTCTTCCACGAGCTTCATGCGCGGGTCCTGCAGCGCGTTCTCACGGATGAAGGCCGGCGTGCGGTGCGTCGCGACCCAGCCACACAGCCCCTCGTCGAGGCGCAGGACCGTCCGGTCCACCGCGTGCGCGAAGACCGTCGAAGCGGCGCGCATGCGCAGCTGATCGCCCTCGCGTAGGTAGATGAAGCAGGCGTGGCAGGCGGTCGCGTCGGTGAGGAGCGTGACGATGGCCGGCAGGACGCGGTCCAGGCGCGGGCCCTGGGCGACCGCGCCGATGACCGCGTAGAGCGTCTCGGCCCCGAGCTCCACTGGTGGATCAGAGAGTGTCGACATGGCACCGACCGTACGCCCGGGTCGACCTTGTGCACATGGACCGGGAGGCGAACGTGCACGGCGTGGCCATGGTCTGTGTGGCGATGTGACCGCACGCTGTGAGCCATGTTTGGCATCGCCAGCGCGGCCTCCAAGCGGCTGAGCCCGTGACTCAGTGCACGAGCCGGTGGAACGCGTCGTGGTTGGCCTTCCCGGTGGCCAGGCGCGTCGGATAGTAACCGGCGGAATGGAGGATCCCCGGGACCGTCGGCAGCCCACCGATGGTCAACCAGCAGGCGGCGACCACGGCCAGCGGCGCCAGGACGCGTGGGCGCCCGAGCGCGATGAACGGAAGCGACCAGATGAGGTACCACGGCATCACCCAGGAGAGGGTGAGGACGGAGCAGAGCAACAATGCGCCCATTGCGCTGAGCGCCCAGTCACGGCGCACGGCGACCGCCGCCGTCGCGCCGACCGCGACAAGCACCAGCACGGCCTGCGACGCGCTGCGCACGGCCTGGTCGGCGCCGCCGTGACCGATCGCCAGGCCGATGAGGTTCGGGGCGCTGAGCGGACTGACGAGCCTTGACTGGGTACTCAGGTCGGGGAGCGCGCCGCCGTACACCAGCAGCGTGATGGCGCCCAGCGCCGCACCGGCCGCGGCC
>JAOPZJ010000002.1 GCA_025964155.1 Solirubrobacterales bacterium | reverse complement strand
AGGAGCAGATCCCCGTCAAGGTGATCATCTCCAACAACGGCTACCTGGGCATGGTCCGCCAGTGGCAGGAGCTGTTCTGGGACAAGCGGTACTCGCAGGTCGACATGGGCCAGTTCCCGGACTTCGTGAAGCTCGCGGAGGCCTACGGCTGCCATGGCGTGCGCCTGACGGACAAGACGACCCTCGTCGACGACATCCGGGCCGCGATCGCGGTCCCCGGTCCCGTCGTGATCGACGTCGCGGTCACGCGCGAGGAGAACACCTACCCGATGATCCAGCCCGGCGCCGCCGCGCGGGACATGGTGGGCTGAGCCATGGGAGATCCTGGAACCAAGGACCTGCTGACGCTGGAGGATCTGGAGGCGTCCGGCAACATCCGCAGCGGCCGCAAGCACATCCTCTCGATCCTCGTCGAGAACCGCCCCGGTGTCCTGACGCGCATCGCGGGCCTGTTCGCACGGCGTGGCTTCAACATCGACACGCTCTCGGTCGGGCCGACCGACGACGAGCACCTGTCGCGGATCACGATCACGCTGGACGGGGCGACCCACCCGATCGATCAGGTCACCAAGCAGCTGCACAAGCTGATCAACGTCCTGAAGATTCGTGACCTGGAGCCGTCAGAGACGGTGGCGAGGGAGCTGGCGCTGTTCAAGATCGCGGCGGACGGCACGCAGCGCGCCGAGATCATGCAGATCTGCGAGATCTTCCGCGGCAAGGTCGTCGACGTCTCCAAGCGCGCGATCATCATCGAGATCACCGGCACGACCGAGAAGGTCGAGGCCTTCGAGCGGATGGTGCGCCCGTTCGGCCTCATCGAGATGATGCGGACGGGCGAGATCGCGATCGCCCGCGGCCGGGGCGAGACCTGAGGGACAGGACCGCGCCTTGTGGCGCGGTCCCCTCGCTGGTCGAGTCACGAGCCATCTATCATCCAGTGCGATGGGTGTCGCCTCCGCCACCGGATCGCCGTTCACGCTGGCATCCGCGGACCGCGACCGCCTGCACCGTCATCTGACGGCCGCCTCGCGGCGTGCCCAGCACCGCAACGGCGCGCCCGTCCTGGCCGCGGTGAGCGTCCGCGTGGGCGCAGGAATCGACCCCGCGGGGGTCGTCGTGGCCTCGCGCCGGGCCGACGAGCCGTGGTTCGTCATGGAGCAGCCCGATCGTCAGCTGAGCGCGGTCGCTGCGCTCGGATGCGTCCTGGCGCTGGACGCCCGTGGACCGGACCGGTTCGCGGTCGTCGCGCGGCGCTGGCGTGCGGTCGTGGCCACCGCCGTGGTAGACCCGCCGGCGGGACCGCGCGGCAGCGGGCCCGTGGCCGTCGGGGGCTTCGCGTTCGCCGATCAGGGCGGCATGGCTCCCCACTGGCAGGGCTTTGCCCCGGCCTCGATGCACGTGCCGGAGGTGGCGATCGCCCGTCGCGGGGACGAGGTCTGGATGACGCTGTCCGCGCTCGTCGCTTCGCAGGACGATCCCGAAGAGCTGCTGTCGGCGTTGCTCGCGCGCACCGAGACGTTGCGTGACCGTCCGCTGCCGCTCTTGGACCCTGATCCGGTCGGGCGCCATCAAGTGGTCGGGACGATGCCGCCGGAGCATTACGTCGGTGCGGTCGCCCGCGCGGTCGAGCGGATCCGGGCCGGGCGGCTGGACAAGATCGTGCTGGCCCGCGAGGTCCAGGTCCACGCCGCCTCCACGCACGAGGCGGGGGCCGTCCACGGCGTGCTGCGCGACGCGTTCCCGTCGTGTTATGTCTTCTGCGTCGGACGCGGCGAGAGCACGTTCATCGCCGCCAGTCCCGAGCTGCTGATCCGCCGCGACGGCATGCGTGCCGGCACGCTGGCGCTGGCCGGCTCGACGCGCCGCAGCGCGGACCCGGCCGTCGACGACCACCTCGGCGAGCAGCTGCTGCGGTCGGAGAAGGACCGCGGCGAGCAGCAGATCGTCACCCGCCGCATCGTCCGGGCGCTGCGGCCGCATAGCGTCTGGGTGACGGCCGCCGACGAACCGGAGGTCGTGCGGATGGCCAACATCCAGCACCTGGCCACGCCGATCCGCGCACAGCTGGCCTCGCCGGTCCCGGCCGTGGAGCTTGCGGGACTCCTGCATCCCACGCCCGCGGTCGGCGGGGAGCCGCTCACCGTCGCCGCGCCGATGATCCCCGAGCTCGAGGGCATGGACCGCGGCTGGTACGCCGGTCCGGTCGGCTGGACAGACGCCCACGAGGACGGTGAGTTTTGCGTGGCGCTGCGCAGCGCGCTGCTCGCCGGCCCGGTGGCCCGCTGCTACGCCGGCGTCGGCGTGGTCGCCGACAGCGATCCGGCGGCCGAGCTCGCGGAGACCGAGATCAAGCTGCAGGCGTTGCTGCCGGTGCTGGCGCTGTAGGCCGTCCGTGTGGGAGCGTCGCGACGCTTCAGAACAGCGACTCCTGGGGCGGTGAGGCCGGTTCGGCGTTAGGTTCGGGCGCCACGAAGGGCGCGCGTCGCGGGCGCCCTCCGCGGCCGGGGAAGCGCAGGTCGGGTCCGGGCTCGGAGCGGAGGGATCCGTCCGGGCTGCGCTCCCGGAACACGTCGCGGCCCTCGAACGCGTCCGGGTGGGCGAGGCGCCCCCGCGTGATCAGGCGCGCCAAACGTCGGCGCTCCTCCTTCGGCGCATACGCCCCGCGTTCGTAGAGCTCCTCATAGCGCTCTACGAGGTCCGGGCGGGCGGCGCGCAGCCAGTCCATGAAGACGCCGCGCACCTCGCCGCGCAGGTGCAGGCCGATCCCGCCGATGTTCGTCGCGCCGGCCTCGGCGGCCAGCGCGATGATCTCTTGCACCTGGCGGGGGTCGTCGTTGATGCCCGGCATGAGCGGCGCCACGAGGACGCTCGTCGGGATCCCGGCCCGGTTCAGCTCCGCGACCGCCTCCATCCGGGCCCGTGGGTTGGGGGTGTGCGGCTCGGTCGCGCGCCACGCCTGCTCGTCGATCGTCGGGATGCTCAGCGCCGCGCTGATCGGCGTCACCTTCGCGACCTCGAGCATGAGGTCCAGATCACGCAGCAGCAGCGGGGACTTCGTCAGCACCGAGCATGGCGTCGCGGTGTCACGCAGCGCCTCCCAGATCACGCGCATCAGCCGGTAGCGGCCCTCGACCCACTGATAGGGGTCGGTGTTCGTCCCCATCGCCACGTGCTCGTGCTTCCACGATGGCCGCTGCAGCTCCGCACGCAGGACCTCCGGGGCGTTGACCTTGACGACGATCTCTCGCTCGAAGTCGCGTCCCGCGTCAAAGCCCAGGTACGTGTGGGTGGGGCGGGCGAAGCAGTAGGTGCAGGCGTGCGAGCAGCCGCGGTACGGGTTCACTGTCCACCGGAACGGCATCGCCGAGCGCTCGGGTACCCGGTTGAGCGCGCTCTTGGCGTACACCTCGTAGAAGCGTGTCTTCAGCGCCTCGGGTGCATCAAAGGTCCGCACCGTCGCCGGGTCGCGGTAGCCGGGCAGCCTGGTGCTGTCCTCAGCGCCGATCGTCAGGTTCTGCCATCGCACGAACACATGTTCGCATCCCCTGCGGACGTTGTCGCGGCGGGTGTCCGAGCGCGGACTTCGTCGGAACAGCCGGCGCCGGCGGCGTTCCCGCGATCGCGGATTCCCGGACCTTCTCATGCGCCCGCGCCTCGAGCTGCCTCACCCGCTCACCGCTGACACCGGGCGCGACGGCGACCTCTTCGAGTCGTCGCCACTCAGATCTTGCGCCACACGGTGAGCACCTCGCGGATGGTGCCCGTGCGGTGGGTGATGCCGCGCTGCAGTGGGTTGAATTCGAGGTCGAAGCGGCCGGACTCGCGCTGGTCGATGGACACGACGATCGCATGGAACCGGCGGCCCTTCTTGTCCATCTCGACGATGTCCCCGGGGGCGATGCCCTTGGACGAGAGCCGCCGCACGCGGACCTCACCCTCCTGGGGCTCCGGCGGGACGTCGATCAGGCGGGACTGCTGGTCATCGGCGGTCGGCATCGGCGCAGCACGGTACCGGCCGCCCCGGCGGCGCCGGGGTGACCGCCGGCCCCCGTCCGTACGCGTCCTGACCACCGGGATGGTGGTGTATGCCCGTATCGGTTGGTGGGACCCGGTCCGTGCGGGTGTTGACCATGAGGAGGGTGGTGAATGCGCGTATCGGGCGTGAGGTCAGGATGCTGGCGCTTGTGGCGCTGGCGCGATTGAGCCTGACCGCCTACAAGCGCGGCAACGCGCCAACCGCGACGGTCCACCGCCCGATTCAGCCACCCGACAGCTCCTTCAGCACCGCGTCGGTGACCCGGCGGTGCAGCCGGACGTTGGCCGCGCGGTCAGAGCGGACCTCGATGAGGGTCACCCCGTCGAACGCGAGCCCGTGGTCCAGCGCGGCCCGGAAGGACGCCACGTCGCGGACGTGGCGGTGGTCCAGGCCGAAGAGCTGCGCGACGTGCGCGGGATCCAGCCCGGTCGGCGTGGCGACGTGCTCCTCGAAGGCGTCCCGCTGTGAGGCGACCGGGAGGACGTCGAAGATGCCGCCGCCGCCGTTGTCCACGAGGACGATCGTGAGCGCCAGCCGCAGCCGGTGTGCTGCCAGCAGCCCACCAAGGTCGTGCGCGAGCGTCACGTCACCCAGGAACAGGACCACCGGGCCCGGGCTGCCGGCGGCCACCCCGAACGCGGTGGACGTGGTCCCGTCGATGCCGTTGGCCCCCCGGTTGGCGAGGACGCGTGGACCGTCGTCGCGGACGCCGAAGAAGGTCTCGACGTCACGAATCGGCATGGACGCCGCCACGAAGAGCGTTGCGGACGGCGGCAGGGCCGCCCCGAGTTCGGCGGCCACGCGGATCTCGGTGAGTCCGTCGCCCGCCGCCGCGGTGATCGCGGCACCCGCTCGGGCGTCCGCGGAACGCCAGGCGTCCAGCCAGCCGGCCGGGGTCTGACGGGGGAGCCCGGCCTGCACCGCCGCCGCAAGCGCCGGGCCTGGGGCCAGCGGCAGCCGCAGATCGACGCTGGCCGAGGGGTCCTGCCAGGCATCCTCAGGATCCAGGACGACCTGCACGCCGATGTCCTCGCGCGCGAGCCACGCCCGCAGCGGCTTCGAGGTCGGCAGATCTCCGACGCGGAGCACGACGTCCGGCACGGTGGCGGCGGCGAAGCCGTCATGGCGCAGCAGCAGGTCCCAGTGGGCGATTGCCGCCGGCCCGGTGCGTGCGCCCGACAGCGGGTCGGCGAGGACCGGCCAGCCCACGGCCGCGGCAAAGGCGGCGGTGGCAGCACCGGCCG
>JAOPZJ010000436.1 GCA_025964155.1 Solirubrobacterales bacterium | reverse complement strand
CGGCGCACGGCGGCCTGCGCCTGCCCGGCCTGGCGGACGAGGCCGGCGCTCACCCGGTCGTCGGCGGCGAGCCGCCGCGCGGCGTCCAGTTCACCCTGGTAGGCGGCCCGCGCCTCGCGGCGCTGCTCGCGGCCTGCCACCCCGCTCGGCGCCAGACGCAGCGTGGCCTCCTCGATGACGCCGGCGGCGAGCACGCGGCTCGCGCTCGTCTGCAGCTGCAGGGCGTCCGACAGGCGGTTCTCGTAGTCCTGCCGCGAGCCATACAGCGACGCGACCCCCAGTGCGGCGACGGCGGCGAGCGCCAAGGTCAACCCCAGAAGGGCGCCCTGGAGGGAGGCGGCGATGGACAGGCGGCGCATGGGGTCAGGCGCGACCGTACACAGCGTGACCGCCTGATGACCACCGTGGCCGACGCGGCCCGGGACGAGCTCCGCAGGAGTACCCTGCACGCATGTCCTTCTGGCGCTCGTGGGGAGCAGCGCTGCTCGGCGCCTCCGGCGCCGCCCTCGCCGTCCCCGTGGGGCTCCTGCTGGTCGTCGCCGTGGCCGCCGGGATCAGCGGCGTGCGCCTGGGCGGCCTGGGCCAGCTGACCGGCGGCCCCGAGCTGCCGGGGACGACCGCGACCGGCGCGGTGCCCGCCGTGCGGCTGGACGCCCGCCTGCCGGTGCTGACGGGCACCCGGAGGCCGGCACGCTCGGCCGTCGCCCCGGCGGACGGGGCGACCAATGGTCGCGGCGGCGCGGGCACCACGACCCCGGACCGCGGGAGCGGGCCGGCCGGCCCCGGGACGACCACGCCGACGACCACGCCGACCACGAAACCGTCCACGGGGGCGACCACCACGCCGACCACCGGCACGAGCTCGACGCCGACCGGTGCGCCGACCACCCCGCAGCCGGCCGACCCATTGCGCACCGCGGTGGGGCAGGTGCAGGGAGCGGTGGCCCCCGTGCCGCTCGTCGGGCAGCCCGTGGCCGACGCGGTGGGCAGCATCACGGACATCCTGTTGCCACCGGCGACGGGACCCCGCCTCATCCCGTGAACGGCAGCTCCGCCGTCCTCGCCTTCGCCGGCGGTACGCAGTTCGCGCCGCTGGAGCTGGGCCCCGCCACCCTTTCGGGCTGTCTGTACGCGCTGGGGGTGCACCGCCTCCGGGGCACGGCGCGCGCGGTCCCGCGCTGGCGGCAGGCCTGCTTCTACGCGGGCCTGATCCTCATCGTGGTGACCTTGACGTCGCCGCTCGGGCGCCTGGCGGACGAGCTCTTCTGGGCGCACATGACCGAGCACCTGCTGCTGGCCGATGTCGGAGCCCTGCTGCTCGTCCTCGGCCTCACCGGTCCGCTCTTGGCGCCCTTGCTGCGCGTCGGCTGGATCGACCGGCTGCGCGCGCTGTCGCACCCCCTCGTGGCGCTGCCGCTATGGGGGCTGAACTTCTACCTTTGGCATGTCCCGCTGCTCCACGAGGCCGCCGTCCGGCACGAGGTCATCCACGCGATCCAGCACCTCTGCTTCGTCGGCTTCGGCGCGAACATGTGGATGGCGCTCTTCGGGCCGTTCCCCAAGCCCGCCTGGTTCACCAGCGCCTGGCAGTGCGGCTACATCCTCTCGGTGCGGATGCTCGGCGCGGTGCTGGGCAACGTCTTCGTCTTCGGGGGCCACGCCTTCTACGACGTCTACGCCCACGGCGAACGGCTGCACGGGATCACACCCGACGGCGACCAGAACACGGCCGGGGCGATCATGATGGTCTGGGAGTCGGTGCTGACGCTGCTGCTCTTCGGCGCGATCTTCATGCAGGCGGCCCGCGACTCGATCGAGCAGCAGGAACTGCTGGAGCTCGCGGACGCCCGCGGCGTTGCCCTGACGCCCGAGCGAGCCCGGCGTGCGGTGGCGGCCGGGCGTGGCGCAGAGCTGCGTGCGCGGGTGGAGCGGAACGGACCTACGACCCCTCATCCGGGGTAGGGGACGCGGCGGCGGCGTGCTCGAGGACCGGCTCGATCATGATCTCCGCGTTCAATGTGTTCGCGATGAAGCAGCCCTCGTGCGCCCGCTGCACCATCCGCCGCACCCGATCCAGGTTCACGCCGGCGGCGACGGCGATCCGCGGCCGCAGCGTGATGCTGGTGATCCGCATCGGCTTCTCGTCCTCGGGCATGACCGCGTGGGCTTCGTCCTCATAGCTGAGCACGTCGACCCGCGAGCGCGCGGCGATGGCGAGGAACATCAGCAGCTGGCACGAGCTCACGGCCGCCAGCAGCAGCTGCTCGGGGTTCGCCAGCTGCCCGTCACCGTTGAACGCGGGGTCGCTGCTCAGGACCAGCTCGCCGTCGGCGGGTGGGACCACGACGTGATGCCTGCGGTCGTATGCGTCATACCCGGCGGCGGTGCTGCCGCGCCAGGACAGCCGGGACCGGTAGGCGTGTGTGTGGGTCAACGGTCGCACCACTCGCGCGTCCAGGCCTCGCTGACCTCCCGTCCGGTGGTGAGGTCGTCGACGACCAGGATCAGCTGATTGTCATGGTCGCTGTAGAGCACGTCGATGTTGACACCGGCCTGGGCCATCCGGCGCGTGAGCTGGCCGAGCTGACCGGGGACGGACTGCTGGAGCCGCTGCACGATGACGTCCCGTTCCGCCAGCACGCGGATGCCGGCGGCCTCGAGCGCCTCGCGCGCCGCGGTCCCGTCCTCGAACAGGAAGTGCGCGACGCCGCGACCGTCGACGACCCAGGCTCCGCCGCCCTCCACGCTGACACCGGCGCGGCCGAGCGCCTCACCCATGTCGGCCAGCGCCCCCGGGTGGTCATGCAGGACGATCGCGAGATCCTTCATGCCGAGCTCTCGCCGCCGAACACGCCGTGCAGCTCGGCGAGCGTCTTCGCCGTGTCGGTGTGCAGGATGGTGTGGATGCCCAGCGCGCGCGCGGGCTTGAGGTTGCCCGGCAGGTCGTCGACGAAGACGAGCTGCTGCGCCGGCAGGCCCATGCGCTGGATCGCCGTCTCGTAGATGGCCACGTCGGGCTTGCGCACGCCGAGCTCGCCGGAGATGACGAGGACGTCGAAGAGCTTGTCCAGCGTGTCGGCCGGATAGGTGCTCGCGCCCCACGAGTTGGACAGCAGGCCGGTCTTGACGCCGGCTGCGCGCAGGAATTCCACGGCGGCGAGCATCTCGGGGTTGCCGCCCATCGAGCCGAACAGCCGCGCGATCAGTCCTGCCGGCTCACGGACCTCGAGCACGGCACCGAACTTGCGCTCGAAGACCTCGTCCGCCAGGCGCCCGCATTCGAAGTCCGCCAGCAGCTCGCGCGCCAGTGGGTCCTTCATGAACGCGTCACGCACGCTGTCGGTCCCGAGTCCTTCGGCCTCGCAGAACGCGGCGAAGGAGTCGAAGACATTCGTCGTCAGGACGCCGCCCCAGTCCATCAGCAGGCCGGATCGCCCGGCACGAGGCTCACCCATGCAGGGCCACCTCCTCGGCGCGCTCGGCGAGGTCCACGACGCCGTCGCCGAAGGTCTTCAAGAACGGATCGTCCGTGGCACCGGAGATCGCGCGCTTGTAGTTGCCCTCCATGAACACCACCGACTTCCACAGCGCCAGCGCCGTATACCAGCGCGCGTCGCGCATCGAGCGCCCGGATCGCTCCTCGTAGCGGGCGACGATCTCCTCCCGGGTGAGGAACCCGTCGGCGCGGGTGACCTGGTTCAGCGCCGCCAGGCCGGTGTCCGGGTCGCCCTTCTGCGACCACATCATGCAGAGGTAGCCCACGTCGGCCAGCGGGTCGCCGATGGTGCACATCTCCCAGTCGAAGATCGCGTTCAACCGCGCCGGGGCGCCGCGCCGGAACATGACGTTGCCCAGGCGGTAGTCGCCGTGGACGATCGTCGCCTGCTCGGTGGCGGGCAGGTTGTCAGCCAGCCAGGTGCCGACGCGCTCGACCGCCGGGACCTCGCGCGTCTTGTTGTGCTCCCACAGGCCGAGGAAGCGCCGCAGCTGCCGTTCGAGGTAACCGGTCGGCTTGCCGAAGCCCGCCAGGCCGGCGGCCTCCCAGTCCACGGCGTGCAGCTCGACGAGCGCGTCGACGAGCTCTTCGCCCACGCGCTGTCGGTCGTCCACCGTGTCCAGCGCGGCGGGCAGGGTGTCGGTGATGACTTCGCCGTCGACGTGCTCCATGACGAAGAACGGCGCGCCGATGATCGAGCTGTCGTGGCCGACGGCCAGGACGCGGGGCGCGCGCACCGGCGTGTCCTGCACGGCGCGCAGCACGCGCGCCTCGCGCAGCATGTCGTGCGCGGACGGGGGCAGCGGGCCGCGAGGCGGACGGCGCAGGACAAACGACGCGTCGCCGCGCCGGACCGCGTACGTCACGTTGGAGTGCCCGTCGCCGACCGGGACGATCTGCGGCGCGTCGTCTCCGACGCCCAGACCGTGATCGTCGAGGAAGGCAAGCAGCGGATCCAGGACGAGCAGCGGCTCACGGGCGCCGTCGGTGACGTCGTCCAGCGTGCTTACGACGTCGTCCGGCGCGATCTCATGGCTCATGCCCGGTCTCCTGTTCCCCGGACGATTTGGCCCGTTCCGGGCGTCGAGTCGTCCGGCGCGATCTCGTGGCTCATCCCAAGTCTCCCGTGGCGGCGGTCGTGGACTGGCCCTGCGCCGCGAGCTTCAGGCACTCACGGGCGATGACCATGCGGTGGACCTCGGACGCTCCGTCGTAGATCCGCGCGGCGCGCGCGTCCTGGTACCAGCGAGCGATCGGCAGATCCATGGCGATGCCGGCCGCGCCGTGGATCTGCACCGCGCGGTCGACGATGCGCCCGAAGGCCTCGGAGACGAACGTCTTCGTCATCGCGATCTCCTGGCGATGGGGCAGGCCGTTCTGCACCTTCCACGCGGTGTGCAGCACCATGAGGCGCGACGCGTACAGGTCCATCGCGGAGTCGGCGATCATGAACTGCAGCCCCTGGTGGCGCGCGAGCTCCTTGCCGAACGCCTTGCGCTCCAGCAGGCGCTTGGCGGTGAGGTCCAGTGCCCGCTGGGAGACGCCGATCCAGCGCATCGCGTGCGCCAGGCGTCCGCCGGCAAGGCGCTTCTGGGCGATGACGAAGCCCTCGCCCTCCCGGCCCAGCAGGTTGCCGAGCGGGACCCGCACGTCGGTGAGCGTGATGATCGGGTGCCCGCCCGGGGAGTGTGAGCCCATCCACTCGGGGTGGCGCTCGATCTCCCAGCCGGGGGTGTCGCACGGGACGAGGATCAGCGAGTAGTTGCGATGGCCGGCGTTCTCGTCGGTGCCCGTCTTGGCGACGACGATCGAGAAGGCCGCGCCATCTGCGCCGGTGATGCACCACTTGCGGCCGTTGAGCACCCACTCGTCGCCGTCCCGCACCGCGGTCGTCTCGAGGTTCGTCGGGTCCGACGACGCGACGTCCGGCTCGGTCATCGCGAAGCACGACCGCGTGCGGCCTTCGGCCAGCGGACGCAGGAACTCCTCCAGCTGCGCGTCGTTGCCCGCGATGAGGAGCGTGTGCATGTTGCCCTCGTCCGGGGCCATCGCGTTCAGCCCGAGCGAGGCCAGCCCGCTGATGCCGCAGGCCTGGTTGATGAGCGCCATGCCGAGGATGCCGACGCCGAGACCGCCCCACTCCTCCGGCAGGTGCGGCGTGTAGATGCCGCGCTCACGCGCCCGGTCGCGCAGGTGCTCCACGACGTGCCAGCTCTCCAGGATGTCGTCCGGGTCCTCGATCTCGAGCTCGGCCGGCAGGACGTCCTCCTGGATGAACGCGTCGACGCGCCCCAGGAGCTCTTGCAGCTCCGGGGGGACGGTGAAGTCGATGCCGCCGGGGGCGTGTGACGTGGGGGCGCTGCTCATGGGGTGATCATCTCCTGGATCAGGGAACGGAAGCTCGCGATCCAGCCGCGCTGGGTGGCGGCGGGTTCGAGCTGCTGGACGAGGAAGCCTTCGAGGGCGGCGTTGACCGTCAGGCCGAGCGCCTCGGCGTCGAGATCGGGGCGAATCGAGCCGTCGGCCTGGCCGAGGCGGACGAGGCCGATCATGTGCTCGCGCTGGCGCTGCTGGACCCGGCGAGCGATCTCGACGAGCTCCGGACGGCTCGTGCCGGCCTGCAGGTGCAGCTGGGTCAGCAGGCCGTAGAACGGGGTGCGGCTCGTGTACAGGCGGGCGCTGGAGTCGATGAGCGCCAGCAGCCGCTCGTGGCCGCTGCCGGTGGCGCTGGCGTCGACGACCCGGGCGGCGTGACGCCGGATCGCCTCGCGGTAGACGGCCTCCACGAGCCCATCCTTGGAGGCGAAGTGGTGGTACAGCGCACCCTTGGTCACCCCGACGTCCGCGGCGACGGCGTCGAAGCTCGCCCCCGGCCCCTCGGCGGCGAAGCGGGCGATCGCCGCGTCGATGATCCTGGCGCGGGTCTGCTCGGCGGCGGTGGCGCGAGCGGTGGCCGGAGGGCTCGACATACCTACGCAAAGGTATGTGAAATCGGGTCCGAACGCAACCTAGGCGTTCGACCGGTGTCCTATCGGGTAGATGATGTCCACCCGGCCCGCGACGCTGCCCCATCGGCGCGCCCCCGAGCCGGACGTTCCCACGCCGTAGTCGTCCTTCGAAGGAGCTGTCCCATTCCCCGTAAGCCCATCCTGTTGACCCTGCTCGTCGCGCTGCTCTGCGCGCTCGTGCTGCCGGCCGCCTCCAGCGCGTCGCGCAACCAGCTGCTGACCTTCGAGGCGCCGCGCGACCTGCTGGATCCCGCGTCGCGTGACACGGCGCTCGGGCAGTTGGACTCCCTCGGCGTGAAGTCGCTGCGGGTGGTCATGTACTGGAAGGACGTCGCGCCGCAGTCCGGCAGCAAGAACCAGCCGGACTTCGACACGACGGACCCGGCGGGCTACGACTTCTCGCGCGTCGATCCCGTGCTGGACGCCGCCAAGGCCCGGGGCTGGCCCGTGCTGCTCACCGTCTCGGGCCCCGTCCCGCGGTGGGCGACGCGCGACCGCAAGGACAACGTCACGCGCCCGAACCCCTCCAAGTTCGCGCAGTTCATGACCGCCGTCGGGCGCCACTTCAAGGACCGTGTCGCGTACTGGTCGGTGTGGAACGAGCCCAACCATCCCGCCTTCCTCGCGCCGCAGTACGACAGCAAGCAGCGCCCGGTCTCGCCCGGTCTGTACCGCCAGCTCTTCCTCGCCGCCCAGCGCGGCCTGGCGTCGGCCAAGGTCCCCAGCCCGCAGATCCTGATGGGGGAGACCGCCCCGCGCGGCACCGGCAAGGACGTCGCCCCGCTGACCTTCCTGCGCGGCGCGCTGTGCCTCTCGGCGTCCTACAAGGCGACGAGCCAGAAGTGCGACCAGCTCGACATCGCCGGCTTCGCCCACCACGCCTACACGACGCGCTCGGGTCCGTACTTCGTCCCGCCCGGCACCAACGACGTGACGATCGGCGTGCTGCCGCGGCTCGTCAGTGCGCTGGACAAGGCGGCGAGGGCCAAGGCGATCCCGGCGAACACGCCGATCTACCTGACCGAGTTCGGCATCCAGTCCGAGCCGGACCCGATCTTCGGCGTGAGCTTCCAGCGCCAGGCCGAGTACCGCGCCATCAGCGAGCGCATCGCCTACGACAACACGCGGGTGAAGTCGTTCTCGCAGTACCTGCTGACCGACGACGCGCCGCTCACCAGCGGCCCGAAGATCGCGCGCTACAGCGGCTTTGAGTCCGGACTCATCACCGCGTCCGGCAAGGCAAAGCCGTCGCTGGACGCCTTCCGCCTGTCCCTTGTCTCGACGCGGCGCTCGCCGGCGACGACGTCGATCTGGGGTGTCGTGCGGCCGGCGACCGTTGCCGGCAGCGCCACCCTCGAGTACCGGGCCGCGGCCACGGGCGCGTTCCGCACGTTCAAGACCGTGACCTACAACCGCCTGGGGTACTTCGCGCTGACCGCGCCGTACAAGGCCGGCCGTCAGTACCGCCTCGTCTGGACGGCGCCCGACGGCACGGTCTACCGCGGTGCCCCGACCAGGACCTACAGCGGGTAGCACAGCGCGGGGAAGTTCCACGCGCCGGGGGTCGCGCACGCACTACGCTCACCGGCATGGCCCGTCAGCTCTGGTTGCTCCGTCACGGCGAGGCGGAACCGCACGGCACCCGCCCGGACCCCGAACGCCATCTGACCGAGCGCGGGCGCGAGCAGGCCGCCAACGCCGGGGCCGCGCTCGCCCGGCTCGGTCTGAAGCCCGCCGCGATCTTCACCAGCCCGAAGGTGCGCGCGCACGCGACGGCCACCGCGGCCGCGCAACCGCTCGGGGTGGACGTCGTGCTCCACGCGCCGCTGGCCGCGGGCTTCGACGCCGGCGAGGCCCGCAAGCTGCTGGCGGCCGCCGACGATGGCGGGCAGGTCCTCGTCGTCGGGCACGAGCCGGACCTCTCCCAGGTCGCCTATGACCTGACCGGCGGCCGCCTGGACCTCAAGAAGGGCGGGGTGGCGGCCATCCGCCTGGACAGCCTGGCCGGTCCTGGACTGCTCATCGTGCTCCTGCGGCCCCGGGAGCTGGCAGCGATCGCCGGGAAGTGAGGACCCGGACCGTGGACCCTGCGCGCGTGCGGGCACCGGAGCTTCACGGCGGCGGAGGCTGGGTCAACGCCGACCCCCTCGCGCTCGCGGATCTGCGCGGCAAGCTCGTCCTGCTGCATTTTTGGACGAGTGGCTGCGTGAACTGCATGCACGTCGCCGAGGAGCTGCGCACCCTCGAACGACGCTACGCCGACGTGCTCGTCGTCATCGGCGTGCACTCCCCCAAGTTCCCGCACGAGCGCAGCCACGACGTGGTCCGCTCGGCCGTGGCGCGCCACCGCATCGAACACCCCGTGCTCGACGATCCCGAGCTCGTGACGTGGGACGCCTACGGGGTGCGGGCGTGGCCGACGCTCGTGCTCGTCGACGCCACCGGGGGCGTGGCGCTCACCGTCGCCGGCGAGGGGCACGGTGCGCAGCTGGCGGGCGCGATCGACACGCTCACAGCTGAGGCCGAGGCCGCCGGTGTCCTGCGCCGCGGCCCGCTGGAGGTGACGCCCGAGTCCGCGGGGACCGGGGAGCTCGCGTTCCCCGGCAAGGTCGCCGTGGATGGGGACGCCAGTCGCTTGGTCATCGCCGACACCGGGCACGATCGCGTGCTCGTCACGACCCTCGGTGGCGAGGTCCTGCACGAGCTGGACGGGCTCTACCAGCCACAGGGTGTCCGCTTCGACGGCCCGGACGCGGTGCTCGTGTGTGAGACGGCTGCCGACCGCGTGTGGCGCATCACGCTGTCGTCGCCCACCCACGGCGCGGGCGACGGCGGCACCCGGACGTTGCTCACCGACCGCCTGAAGTCCCCGTGGGACGTCGTGCGCTGGCACGGGCACGTCGTCATCGCCGAGGCCGGCCGCCACCGCATCTGGGCCATCGACCGGGACGGAGAGCCGCAGGTGATCGCGGGCACCGGCGGGGAGAACCTCGTCGACGGCCCGGCGCTGGAGGCGCTGCTGGCCCAACCGTCGGGCCTCATCGTCACCGCGGAGGACGAGCTCGCCTTCACCGACGCGGAGGCCAGCGCGCTGCGGGTGCTGACCCTGCCGGGCGGGCGCGTGCGCACGCTCGTGGGCCATGGTCTGTTCGTCTCAGGGGCGCAGGACGGCAACGCGCTGCGGGCGACGCTCCAGCACCCGTCCGGCGTGGCCCGAGCCGGCGACGGCGCGCTCGTCGTCGCCGACACGTACAACGGCCTCGTCCGGGTGTGGCGCGGCGAGCACCTGTGGACCGTCCCCGTCGAGGGCTTCCACGAGCCCGGCGGCGTGGACGTCCTGCCGGACGGCCGACTCGTGGTGGCCGACACCGGCAATCACCGTGTCGTGCTCGTCGACCTGCTCGCGGATCTGCCACGGGCCGAGGCCATCGACGTCGGTGGCGCGGGATCCGGTGACGTCGCCGAACCGGCGGCCTGGGTCGCACAGGCCGTGGCGGGGACACTCGTCGCGGAGGTCGGCAGCACGCTCGACGTGGAGCTGGCCGTGCCCCTGGACGGGGACGAGCTCGATGCCTCGGGTGGGTCGCCGGTGCGCGTGACGGCGACCGCCTCTGACCCGGCGGTGCTGGCGGGGCCGACCAGCTGGGCGCTGGACACGCTGCCGGCGCGTGTCGCGGTGCCGCTGGGGCGCGGGTCCGGACGGGTGACGGTCGAGCTGCGCGTGGCGACCTGCGCCGGCGATCTGTGCCGCCTGCGCCGCACGCAGCGCGCCTACGACGTCATCCTCACCGGGTGACGCGGGAGGGGTGGGGCGCGTTGAGCATCTGTGGGGTGACGAGGAGCGCCCGCCCTGATGGCGCTGGCGGCCCGGCGCCGTTTCGGCGAGCATGCCCCGATGATCGATCTCGACGCCGACCCGTCCGCCGTCTACCGCGAGGTCGTCGCCCTCGACGACCGCGGCTTCAACGCGCTCATGGACGAGCAGGACAGCCGCGACAAGGTGATCGACGCGCTCGTGGTCCACTTCGCCAGTCGCCTGCGCCCGGACAAGGCCAAGGGGGTCGACGCCGTCATCCACATCAAGCTGTGGGATCGGCCCGGCGGGGGCTATGACCACCGCGAGCTCGTCATCGAGCACGGGAGGTGCACGGCGTCGGCGACGCCCTCCCACGACGCGCGGCTGACGCTCAAGATCCGTCCGGAGGACCTGCGCGCGATCGTGACCGGCAACGCTGGGCCCAAGCGGCTGGCGTTCCGCGGCAGGCTGCGCGCCATCGGGGACATCGCCTTCGGCATGAAGCTCACCGAGTTGTTCGACCTGTCGTCGTAGCTCTACGCTGGATCCGAGCCCATGCCCGAGCTGCCCGAAGTCGAGATCACGGCGCGCCGCCTGAGCGAGGCGCTCGCCGGCCTGGACATCGAGTCGGCTGTGGCGCCCGGGATCAACGCGCTGAAGACGTTCTCGCCGCCGCTGGACGCGCTCGCCGGCCAGCAGATCGCCGGCGTGCGCCGGATCGGCAAGCACCTCGTGGTCGACGTCAGCGACGGGCTGCACCTACTGCTGCACCTCATGTCCGCCGGCCGCCTGCAGCTCTACGACAAGCGGGCGACGCTGCGGGACCGCACCTCTCGACTGCTCGTGCGCCTGGATGACGGCCGCGAGCTGCGCCTGCGGGAGTTCGGCACCCGGCAGGCGGCCTGGGTGAAGCTCCTGGACGGTGCGGCGCTCGCCGCCGACGAGGCGCTTGCGACGCTCGGTCCCGACGCATGGCCGGACCCGCCGGAGGACCTGGCGGCGCTGCTGGCGCCCCAGAAGGCGCGGCCGCTGCAGGCGGTGCTGCGCGACCAGCGCGTCATCGCGGGGATCGGGCGCTCATGGGTCGACGAGATCCTCTGGGTCGCCAGGCTGTCCCCGTTCAAGCGCGCCGGTGACCTGACCGCGGAGGAGGCCGCCGCCCTCCGCGAGGCGATGGTGGACCGCCTCGGGGCGGCACTGGAGCTGTACGAGGAGGTCGTCCACCTGCCCATCCCCGACAAGCTGCCGTTGCCGCTGCAGGTCCATCGCCACCAGGGCGAGCCGTGCCCGCGCTGCGGGACGACGCTCGAGGCGATCCACTACGAGGACCAGGTGCTGGCGTACTGCCCACAGGAGCAGACCGGCGGGCGCGTGCTAAAGGACCGGCGGCTGTCGCGGCTGCTGAAGTAGCCTGCCGTCCATGCTCGAATCTGGCACCAAGGCCCCCGCTTTTACCCTGCCCGACCAGGACGGCAAGCCCGTCTCCCTGACGGACTTCAAGGGGCAGACCATCGTCGTCTACTTCTACCCGAAGGCCGACACCCCGGGTTGCACGACGCAGGCCTGCGGCGTGCGCGACAACGCTGGGGCCTACGCCGAGGCCGGCGTCACGGTGCTCGGCATCTCGCCCGACCCGGTGGCGAAGGTCAAGAAGTTCCACGACAAGCAGTCCCTCACCTTCACGCTGCTGGCCGACGAGGACCATGCCGTCTGCGAGCAGTTCGGCACGTGGGTGGAGAAGTCGATGTACGGCAACACCTACATGGGCGCCGCGCGCGCGACGTTCATCATCGACGGCGAGGGCACGATCGCCCACGTCCTGCCCAAGGTCCAGCCCAAGCAGCACGACAAGCTCGTGTTCAAGGCGCTCAGCGAGCTGCAGACGGCGAGCTGACCGGCGGCCGTCAGCCCCGAGGCGGGAGGGGCGCGTAGCGGTGGTGGAGCATCAGCGCGTTGCCGTCGGGATCCTCGAAGCTGGCCATGTGGCAGACGCCGCTGTCGATCGTGTCGGCGAGGAACGCGACGCCGCGAGACTCGAGCTCGGTGCGTGCGGCCTCGATGTCCTCGACGTGCAGCGCGATCGGAGTCTTGTGGGGCTGGAACACGATGCCCAGCCGCTCGGACACGACCAGGCTGACGGTGAGGGTGCCGGTCTCGAACTCGGCGCCGACGGCTTCCTCTCCGGGGCGCTGCCACACGCTGGAGCGCGGCAGGCCGAGGACGTTGCCGTAGAAGTCCATCGCCGCCTCCAGGTCGCTGGTGGGCAACGACACGAAATCGACGCCGGTGACGATGGATGACGACGTGCTCATGATTGTGCTCCCGGGTCGTGGTCGTGTGGAGGTGCGTGGCGTGACGTAGGGACTCTCGGCTGCCGTCCGCTCCACGTCAAGGCACGAACCGCACCAGCCGCCCGGCGGCACCCGGCGCGACGAACGCGAGCACCCCCTCCGCCTCCGCCGTGACCGCGTCGGGCGTGCCCGGAGGGTCGTCGGCGTGGGGCGTGAAGCGATCGACCGTGAGCGTCGCCGCGCCGTCGTCGTGGTCCGGCGCAGCAGGCCCTGGCGCTGCAGCAGGGCGCGGTTGAGCTGGCGTTTCGTCAGCACGGCGGCGGCCATCGGCGCACGCTACGGCGCGCTCGTGGTTCCCGCCGTGACATGCGACGGCACGAGTCCTGGCGCGTCGGGTAGCTGCCCCTGATGCTGACCGAACCACCTGCTGTCACCCTCTTCGACGTCGTCTCCCGGGCCGTCGCGGTGTGCGATCAGAGCGGGATCGACGCCGACCTTGGTGAGCTCGTCGAACGGGTCGAGGACGCCGACGCCGCGATCGGCGACCCGGTGGAGGCTCGCGATCGCATCCACGAGGAGGTTGGCGCGCTGGATCCGCAGGAGGAGGACGGGGCGCTGCAGCTGGCGACGGCCATCGCGGTGCACCTCTGCTTCCGCCAGGATCACCTCGAGGAGCGGCCGACGCAGCTCATCCGGCTGGCGATCGCGAGCGAGTATCACGACGAGCTGCCGGAGATCATCGAGGAGTTCCTCGTGGAATCCGGCGTCGAGTACTGACCGACGGGCCCTGCTGCGGCGCAGCGGCTGACGCGGGCCGGCCGTCAGACGACCATCCCGTGGCGCACGGTGTTCTCCACGACGACTCGGCCTTCGACGAACGCCAGCAGGTAGTCCGGGCCGCCGGCCTTCGTGCCGCCGCCCGACAGGCGGTTGCCGCCGAAGGGATGGCGGCCGACGCGGGCGCCCGTGATCTCGCGGTTGACGTACAGCGAGCCGACGGGCGTACGCGCCGCCACGTGGGCAACCGTCTGTGGGTTTCGGCTGAAGAGGCCGCCGGTGAGCGCGAACGGCGATGCATCGACGATGTCGCAGGCCGCGTCGACCGACGCGACGGGCTCGATCGTGAGGAGCGGACCGAAGATCTCCTCGTGGAGGACCGGGCAGTCCGCCGGCAGGTCGCCCACGAGCATCGCGGGCACGTGGAAGCCGCCGTCGTCCTCGGCGGGCAGCGTCGATTGCGCGAGCACCGTGCCGTCGGCCCGCGCCATCGCCGCGTAGCGGCCGACGCGGGCGACGGACTCGGCGTCGATGACGGGCGGCACGTCCACGCCGAACGTCGCCGCATCCCCGACCTGGAGCGTCGCGACCGCGCCCGCGAGGCGGCTGGCCAGCTCGTCGTAGATGTCGCCGTGGACGAGCACGCGCGCGGCGGCCGAGCACTTCTGGCCGGCGAAGGCGAAGGCGCTGTGCAGGAGCGCGGGGACGACGTCGTCCACATCGGCGTCGCCGTCGACGATGACGATGTTCTTGCCACCCATCTCACAGACGACCCGCTTGAGGTGGTGCTGCCCCGGAGCGATGTCGGCGGCGCGGCGCAGGATGTCGCGGCCCGCGGCGCTGGACCCCGTGAAGGCGATCGTGTGCACATGGGGGTGGCCGACGAGCGCCTTGGCCGGCTCGTCGCCGCCGGGCAGGACGTGCAGCGCGCCGGCCGGCAGGCCCGCCGCGCGGAAGGCCTCGTAGAGCGCGGCGGCGCAAGCGGGCGCCTGATCGGCGGGCTTCAGGACGACGGTGTTGCCGGTCACGAGGGCGGCGGCGACCATGCCCGCCGGGATCGCCAGCGCGAAGTTCCACGGGGCGATGACGGCGGCCACGCCGCGCCCGGTGTACGTCATGACGTTGCGCTCGCCGGCGATGCGGACGAGCTCGCGCGGCTGCGCGAGCGCGATGGCGTGCCGGGCGTAGTACTCGAGGAAGTCGATCGCCTCGCAGACGTCGGCGTCCGCCTCAGGCCACGGCTTGGCGGTCTCGCGCAGCAGCAGCGCGGTGAGCTCCAGACGGCGCGCGCGCAACTGCGCGGCCGCGCGCAGCAGCACGTCGGCGCGATCGCGTGCGGTCCGCCCGGACCAGTCACCGAAGGCCGCGCGGGCGGCGGCGACCGCCGCGTCCGCATCGGCGGCGTTGGCGCTGCCCGCGTTCGCCACGACGCGTGCCGGGTGGGCCGGATCGACGGAGGACAGCGGCGTGTCGGGCTGCTGGATCCCGTCGATGACGACGGGCGCGCGCAGCGGCAGGCGGGCATCGAGGTCGTGCAGCGCGGCGGTCAGCGCCTCGCGCGGCCCGGAGCGCCGCAGCTCCAGCAGCGGCTCGTTGGTGAACGGCGTCAGATCGGTCACGGGGCCACCAGCAGGCTGTCGAGGTCCGCACGAGCTCGCATGGCGCTCAGGAACGAGTCGTTCGCGGTGTTCTCCAGCAGCCGCCGCACGAGGTAGGCCATGCCCGCGACCAGGTCGCCGATCGGGCAGTATGTGCGCACGCGCAGGCCCTCGGCGACCAGCGCCGTGCCGAGCGGGTCGCCGAGCCCGCGCAGCACCTGGTACTCGACGGCGTGGGCGGGCAGCCCGCGGACCTGCTGCCCGGCGATCGCGTGGGCGACGGAGCGCAGGTTGTGCGAGGCGATGAGCGGACGCACGAGATCGGTGTGGTCCAGCAGGCGGTCGGTCAGCGCCTCGAACTCCCGGTCGCAGGCGCGGCGGTCCTGGTGCACGGGCACGGCCCAGCCCGACTGCTGCGCCTCGACGACCTCGTGATCCCAGTAGGCGCCCTTGACGAGGCGGATGGACAGCGGGTTCGCGCGTGGGGTGCGGCGCGCCCAGTCCAGGAGGGTCTGGAGCTCGGCCGCGGCGTCCGTCAGGTAGGCCTGGTGGACGATGCCGGCCGATGGACCGGCGGCGAACTCGGGCTCGGACAGCAGGCTGAGGGTGAGGTCGCGGACGGCCTCGCGGTGGTCCAGGGCCTCCATGTCCACGTGGACGTGGGCGCCTAGGTCACGGGCGGCGCGCAGGATCTCGCGCAGGCGCGGGCCGGCGGAGGCGGTACCGCGCGCCGGCGCGTCGGCACGCAGGTGCGGGGTCAGGGCCGACACCTTGACCGAGAGGTTCACGCGCGGGATCGCGCCGTGCTGGTCGGCTTCCAGCAGCGCGTGGGAGGGCCAGGGGGTGCTCCCCGTCGTCA
>JAOPZJ010000428.1 GCA_025964155.1 Solirubrobacterales bacterium | reverse complement strand
CGATCTATCCGAGCGATCCGCCACCGACGATCGCGGCGCTGAGTCCCGTGACGCACGGCAACGGGTTCTGGAGCTCCGGTCCGCTCGACGCGGTCGCGGCAAGTCCGCTGCCCTCCAAGAGCACGGTCTCGTTCAGCCAGCCCGGGACGTACACGTTCACCTGCCTGATCCACCCGTTCATGAAGGCGACGGTCAAGGTGTCGTGACGGTCGGCCGGGCGACATTCGTCGCCATCATCGGGGCGGGGGCGTTGCTGGGCAGCGCCCCCGTATCGCATGCCCGGACCCGGGACTTCTGGGTGGCGGCGGTCCGGGTCACATGGAACGCCGTGCCCAACCAGCGTGACGCGATCCTCGGCACGGCACACGATCCAGGGGAGACCGTCATGCCGACGACGGTCTACCAGCGCTATACGTCGCACTGGCGCCGCCGGCTGCGCAACACGCCGCCGGCCGGCGGCAACTCTGACGGCATCCCCGGCCCGCTGCTGCGCGCGCGACAGGGTGATCGCCTGCGGGTGCACTTCAAGAACCTGGACCCCATACAGCCGCACTCGATGCACTTTCACGGAGTCAGCTACCGGCCGGACTCGGACGGGTCCTACGTGCCCGGCGTCTCCGGTCGTGACGGCAACGTCCGGCCTGGGCAGACCTACACGTATGCGCTGACGGCCGGGACCGGATCGGTGGGCGTGTGGCCCTACCACGACCATTCGCCGTCGATGCACGCGTCGATCGAGGGCGGGATGTACGGGATGCTGTCGATCCTGGGTCGCCACGAGCCCTGGCCGGACCGCGAGTTCGTCGTGGTCCTCGCGCCGATGGGGTACTTCCAGACCATCGACGGCCGCGCGTTCGTCGGCAACACGCCGGTGTTCCGGTCGCGGGTGGGGCAGCGCGTGCAGTGGGACGTCCTGGGCATGGGATCCGAGCACCACACGTTCCACGTGCACGGGCACCGGTGGCGGGCGCGCGACGGGACCCCGCTGGACACGCAGACCGTCGGGCCGGCCGAGTCCTTCCGCATCCGCTGGCGTGAGGATGCACCCGGGACGTGGCTCTACCACTGCCACGTCGAGCAGCACATGGCGGCCGGGATGATCGGAACGTACGTGGTGTCGCGATGAGGCGGTGGCGGGGCTCGTTCGCCGCCGTCCTCGTCACGGGCAGCGTGGCGGCGGCCGGGGCCCCTGCCGCGCCGGTCGGTCACGCCGGCTCCGGCACAGCGTCGGGGCACGGCGAGGGTGCCGCCGCGATGGCGGTGTCGATCGGGTTCTCCGACTTCACGCCGTCGGCGATCCGGGTGCTGCCGGGCGACATGGTTCGCTGGACGAACGACAGCGTGCGTACCCACACGGTGACCGCCGACGACGGGAGCTTTGACTCCGGCGCCCTTCCGACGGGCACCGTGTTCGAGCGGCATGTCGACGCCCCGGGGGTGCAGCGCTACCACTGCAGCGTGCACGTCGGAATGGTGGGCTCCGTGGAAGCCTGGACGCTGCTGCTGGATTTCCCCGCGCGGGCCGCGGCGCCCGGGCGCGCCTTCCCGCTGAGCGGCCGTGCCGCGCTGGCTCCCGGCGCCGCCGTACGGATCCAGGCCGACACCGAAGCCGGTTTCGTAGACGTGGCAAGCACGGTCACGGACGCCGATGGGCACTTCAGCGCGCAGGTGATGCCCAGCAAGAGCGCGACCTACCGCGCGGTGGCCGGTGACGTGTCCAGCCCGCCGGTCACGCTGCTCGTGCTCGACCACACGGTGGCGGCCACGGCGTCGCGCGTCCACGGCCGGGACATCGTGCGCGTGCGCGTCACGCCGCCCGATCCCGGCGCCGACGTCGTGCTGCAGCTGCGGATCCCCGAGCGCTTCGGGTGGTGGCCGGTGCGCCACGTGCGCCTGGACGAGGGCTCGGGCGCGCGGTTCGTCGTCCGCCTCCGCCGGCGGTTGCCGGCCCGCGTGCACCTGACGCTGCGGGACGCGGCCACACTGCTGGCCGGCTCCCGCACGTTCCATGTGGGGCCACCGGCCCGACACCGGCATCGCTGAGCGACGCCGCGTCGCCCAAGATGTCGTGCAAGGGGCGCGGATCCAGCGTCCGCGGGCTACCCTCGGAAGCCCGTGTCCGCCGTCCGCCGCGCCCGCCTTTCCTTCCTGCGCACCGCGGATCGACGGCACGTCCAGGTCGCCGTGGTCGTGGCCGTGATCCTCGCCGTCGCCTTCTCCTCGCTGCTGCCGTTCGCGGGCGCCCCGGACGACAACGCTGCCGCCACGACCGCGACGCGGCAGGCGATCCCGGCCAAGCGCCTCGTGGGCCCGACCGAGCTCCCGGTGCCGCCGGCAACCGATGCGCAGTCCCGGGCCGTGCTGGCGGCCAACGACCGCGTGGGGCCGATCCGCCATGGCGGTGGGGACCGCCGGCTGGTGGCGCTCACGTTCGACGACGGCCCCGGCCCGTACACCGGCAGGGTCCTCGCGATCCTGCGCCGGACCAACACCCCGGCCACGTTCTTCCAGGTCGGCAAGAACGTGGAAGCCGACCCCAACCCGGCCCACGCGACGGCGCTGCTGCAACGCGTGGCGATCGGCGACCACACGTACACCCATCGCTCACTGGCCGCGATGGACGTCGGCGGGCAGCGCGACGAGATCCTCTCCACGGCCGCCACGATGGAGGCGCACGGCGAGCGCCCCCCGCGCCTCTTCCGGCCGCCCTACGGGGCGTTCAACCAGGACACCGAGGCGCTCATGGCCCAGCGCGGCATGGCGCTCATCCTCTGGTCGATCGACAGCGAGGACTACGCGCGGCCGGGCGTGGAGCGGATCGTCGGGAACGTCGTCTCCGCCGCGACGCCCGGGGCGATCGTGCTCATGCACGACGGCGGCGGCGACCGCTCTCAGACGGTCAAGGCCCTGCCGAAGATCATCAGGCGCCTGCGCGCCCGGGGCTACGGCCTGGTCACCGTGCCGGAGCTCCTCCTGCGCGACCCGCCCCGCCGCAAGGATCAGCACGTCGCCGTGGCCCCGCCGGGAGTCGGCCAGGGCGCGGGCTAGGAGTACGTCATCTCAGGCTGACTTGTCTTCCCAGCTGAAGCCGCGCACCGCGAAGAACGTGCCCGCGGCCGCCCAGATTCCGATGACCGCCAGGCCGGCGGCGTTGTCGGCGATCGACCGGCCGGTGATCATCGCCGAGGAGATGCCGTCGATGATGTGCGTGAGCGGAAGCGCGCGCGCGATGTCACGCAGGAACGCCGGCGCGTTGGCGGCGTCAAAGAAGACGCCGGAGATGAAGATCACCGGCAGGAAGACGAAGTTCACGAACGCCGGCGCCGCGTCGAAGTTGGGGATGATGTGGGAGTAGGCGACCCCGAGCGACGCCAGGCAGGCGACGCCGACCGTGACGTAGAGCACGAGCTGGATCCAGTCCCTGGGCCAGTCCACGCCGAAGAACAGCTTGCCGGCGACGACGACGATCGCGACCTGCACCGCCGCGTTCGTCACCGCGTTGGCGGCGATGGCACCGAGGTAGCTGCCGGACGGCAGCGGGGTGCCACGCATGCGCTTCAGCACCCCCTGCTCGCGCAGGAACGTCAGGTTCATCGCGAGCGCGCTGAACGTCGTGGACATGATGCTCATGCCGGCGATCCCGGGCACGATGACGTTCAGCTCGGTCTGGTGGCCGGAGAGGATCGCCCCGAAGAGCGCCAGGAACAACAGCGGCAGGAAGAAGTTGAAGAACGCCGCCGTCGGGTTGCGCCAGAACATGCGGCGCTCCAGGCGATACTGGAGCCAGGTGAGGCGCAGCGCGTCAGTGGGCGTCCTAGACACGGGCCACCCCCGCCGGCTCGCCGTCCGTGTCCCCGGCGCTCGTCAGCTCCAGGTACACGTCCTCGAGCGACGGGCGCGTGACCGTCAGCTCGGCGACGCTCGTGCCGCGGGCGATCGCGGCGCTGGTCAACTCGTGCACGAGCCGCGTCGGATCCTCGACCTCGCGCTCCTGCGGCGTGCCGTTCTCGTCGCGCCAGCTCACGCGCACCCGCGTCGCCGAGCCGACGCCGAGCTCAGCAGGCGTGCCGATCGCGAGGATCCGCCCGGTCTTGATGATCGCCACCCGGTCGGCCAAGGCCTGCGCTTCGTCGAGGTAGTGCGTCGTCAGGAGGATGGTTTTGCCCAGATCGGCGAGCGAGCGCACCGTGTCCCACGCCTGTCGCCGGGCCGCCGGATCAAACCCCGTCGTCGGCTCGTCGAGGAAGATGAGCTCCGGGTCGCCGATGAGGGCGAGCGCGAAGTCCAGGCGCCGGGCCTGGCCCCCGGACAGCGACCGCACGTAGGCGTCCTGCTTCTCCTGCAGTCCCGCCAGCGCGACGACCTCGTCCACGTCACGCGGGGCGGGGTACATCGCCGCCCAGTGGGCGACGGCTTCGCGCACGGTCACGAACCGGTACATGCCGCTGCTCTGCAGGACGATGCCCACGCGTTCGCGCAGCGCGCGGGAACGCTCGCCGGGGTCCATCCCGAGCACGCTGACGGTGCCTGAGGTGCGCTCGCGGTAGCCCTCGAGGATCTCGACGGTGGTGGTCTTCCCGGCGCCGTTGGGGCCCAGGAGGCCGAACACCTCGCCGCGCGAGACGGTGAAGTCGATGCCGCGTACGGCCTCGTGACCCGCATAGGACTTGTGGAGGTCGGAGACCTCGATGGCGGGCTGGCCCGTGCTCACAGCCACCAATGATGGCAGTGTTCAGGGCGATGACGCCGACGCGTATCGCCTGCATCGACATCGGATCGAACACCACGCGCCTGCTCGTGGCCGACCGCGAGGACGGTCGGCTGACCGAGGTGGGATCGCACAAGGTGTTCACATCGCTGGGGGCCTGGCGCGCCCCGGGGGAGCCACTGCACGAGGAGCGCATCGCCGCGGTCGTGGCTGCCGTGGGGGAGCAAATGGCGCAGGCACGCGTCCTGGGGGCACGGCGCGTGGACGTCGTGGCCACCTCGGCGGTCCGCAGCGCCCCCAACGGCGGCGCCGTCGTCAGCGCCGTCCGCGAAGCCCATGGCGTGACCCTCCACGTCCTCGACGGCGAGCAGGAGGCCGCCTACGCCTTCGCCGGCGCGACGATGGGCGTCGATGACGTCGAGCCCGATGCACTGCTGGCCGTCGTCGATGTCGGCGGTGGCTCGACCGAGCTCGTGCTAGGGACGCTGGCGGGCGGCCCGCACTGGTGGGTCTCGCTGGCGATCGGCTCCGGGCGCCTGCCGCGGTGCGCGGACCCCCCATGCCAGGACGACGTGCGTGCTCTCCAGGCGCGCGTGCAGGAGGCGTTCGCCGCGGTGCAGCCGCCCGGCGTCCCGGCGCTCGCGCTCGCCGTCGGGGGCAGCGCGACCTCGGTCGGCCGCCTCGTCGGCGCCCAGCTGTCGGCGCAGTCGCTGATGGCCGCGCTCGGCGTCCTGTGCAGCGGCACGGTGACCGAGATCGCGGCCAGGCACCTCCTGGATGAGCGCCGCGTCGCTTTGCTGCCGGCCGGGCTCGTGCTGCTCGGCGCCGCGGCCACGACGCTCGGCGCGCCGCTACGGGTCGCGGGGGGTGGGCTGCGCGAGGGCGTGTTGCTCAGCGCGCGCTGATGCGCCACACCGTGGTGCACGACGCGCAGACCGTTCGTCGCGGGTCTGAGACACTGGACCGGCGATGGCCAAGGCGCGACCGATCGATGGGCTGCACCAGGATCTGCCGTTCGCGGCGGCGGCAGCGCTCACCGTCCGCGTGCGGGCCGACGAGCTCTTCGCCCATGCCGCGGGCGTCCTGGACACCGACGACATCGAACGTGTCCACGACATGCGGGTGGCGACCCGCCGCCTGCGCGCCGTATTGGAGATCTATGCCGCGTGCTTTCCCGACGCGGCCCTGCGGAGCGTGTTGAACGACGTCAAGGCCCTGGCCGACGGGCTCGGCGCCCGGCGCGACCCCGATGTCCAGCTCGAGGACCTGCAGTCCTTCGCCGCGTCCCTGAACCCGGACGACGGCCCGGGCATCGACCTGTTCGCCGCCCGCCTGCGCGCCGAGCAGCAGGAGGGCAACGCGATCCTCGCGCGGGCGCTGGATGCCGCGACGGAGCACGACCTGCAGGGCCGGCTGGCGGCCCTCGTGGCCGGTGCCGAGGAGGGCGCGACCACGTGAAGCCGGCGAAGGTCAAGGGCCTGAAACCGGACGCGCCGCTTGCCGACAGCCTGCAGCGGATCGTCACCACGCGCCTACGGGAGCTGTGCGCGTTCATGCCCGTCGCCGAGGACCCACGGCGCGTCACCGAGCTGCACGACATGCGGATCGCCGCCAAGCGCCTGAGGTACATCCTGGAGCTGTCGACCGAGATCTTCGGCCCGTACGCGGCCGAAGCCGCCGCCCGTGCGAAGGAGCTGCAGACGGTCCTGGGGGAGATCCACGACTGTGACGTGACCCTGCCCCGGGTCACGGAGCTGGCGGCTGAGGCACGAGCGGCGGACGTCGCCGCCATCCTCGCCAGGGCCGGTACGGCCGCCGACCTGGATCCCGCGCTGTTCGCCGCGACGGCGCCGCACGCCTCGGCGCACCGTGGGCTGGCGACGATGGCCGTCTACCTGCAGGCGCGACGCGAGCTGCTCTTCGCCCGCTTCCTCGCCCTCTGGCTGGAGCTCGAGCGCGACGGATTTCGCGCCCGGCTGGCGTTCGCGATCAGCGAGCGTCCATCCCGGCCGGTGCTTTCACACGACCTGCACGTTGATTCGTCGGCGTCGGGACTACCCTCGACTGAGGCATGACCGACCAGCAGATCTCCGCGAGCCCGCAAGACGCCCCCGCCGCGCCATCGTCCGTCACCGACCTCGACGCGCCCGAGCTCTACATCAACCGCGAGCTGAGCTGGCTGGACTTCAACGACCGTGTCCTGCAGCTGGCCGAGGATCCGGCGATCCCGCTTCTGGAGCGCCTGAAGTTCACGGCGATCTTCACGTCCAACCTGGACGAGTACTTCATGATCCGCGTCGCCGGTCTGCACGACCAGGTCGACGCCGGCCTGAACGACCGCGGCTCGGACGGCCGGCGCCCGACCGAGACGATCGACGCGATCCGCGAACACGTGCTCGGGCTGCTGGAGCGCCAGTCCGACTGCCTGGACGAGCTGCGCGTGGAGCTGGAGGAGCACGGCATCCGGATCGTCTCGATGGACGATCTGGACGAAGCGCAGCGGGCCGACGTGCAGGCCCGCTTCCGTCGTCAGATCTTCCCCGTCCTGACGCCGCTGGCCGTCGGGCTGGGGCGACCCTTCCCGTACATCTCCAACCTTTCGCTGAGCCTCGGGGTGCTCGTGCGTGACCCCGTCACGCTGACCGAGCTCTTCGCGCGCGTGAAGGTGCCCAAGGAGATGCTGCCGCGGTTCGTCACCGTGGGGGACGCCCAGGGGGACGAGGCGACCTTCGTCCCGCTGGAGGACGCCATCGCCGCGAACCTCGAGGCGCTGTTCCCGGGAATGGAGATCGTCGACCACGGGTACTTCCGCGTGACCCGTGACGCGGACTTCGAGGTCAGCGACGAGGCCGATGACCTCCTGCGCGCGGTCGAGGCCGAGCTGCGGCGCCGGCGCTTCGGTGAGGTCGTCCGCGTCGAGGTGGATGCCCAGATGCCCGACTCGCTGCGGGAGGAGCTGACGCTCGCCCTCGGCGTCGAGCCGCGCCAGGTCTACGTCGAGAAGGGCCTGCTGGACTGCAACGACCTGTGGCAGATCGTCAGGATCCCGGGCTTCCCGGAGCTGCGTGACCCGCCGTGGATGGCCGTCACCCAGCCGCGCCTGCAGGGCGAGGACGGCGCCCGCGGCGACATCTTCGCCGCGATGCGTCACGGCGACGTGCTCGTCCATCACCCGTACGACAGCTTCTCGACGTCGGTCGAGCGCTTCGTCGAGCAGGCCGTCGCCGACCCCGACGTCCTGGCGATCAAGCAGACGGTGTACCGCACGAGCGACGACTCACCGCTCGTCCCGGCGCGCGTCGCGGCGACCGAGCGCGGCAAGCAGGCGGTGGCGCTCGTGGAGCTCAAGGCGCGCTTTGACGAGCGCGCGAACATCGCCTGGGCACGCAAGCTGGAAGAGGCGGGCGTGCACGTCGTCTACGGGCACCCGGCGCTCAAGACGCACGCCAAGTGCGTGCTCGTGGTCCGCCGCGAGGGCGACGGCGTGCGGCACTACGTCCACGTGGGCACCGGCAACTACCACGCCACGACCGCCCGGCTGTACACCGACTTCGGCCTCTTCACCTGCGACCCGCAGATCGCCGCCGACGTGGCGGACATGTTCAACTTCCTCACGGGCTTCGCGCGGCCGCGGCGCTACCGCAAGGTGCTCATCGCCCCCGCGCACCTGCGCGACGGCATCCTCCAGGAGATCGAGCGGACGATCGCCGCCCACGAGCGCGGCGAGCACGCGCGCATCGTCATGAAGATGAACGCGCTCACGGACAAGCGCTGCATCCGCGGGCTGTACGAGGCCTCCCGCGCCGGGGTGCCGGTCGACCTGAACATCCGCGGGATCTGCAGCCTCGTGCCACGCGTTGCCGGCGTCAGCGAGACGATCAACGTCACGTCGGTCGTCGGGCGCTTCCTCGAGCACTCACGGATCTTCGCCTTCGAGCGGGGGGACGAGACGACCGTCTACATCGGCTCAGCGGACCTCATGCCGCGCAACCTCGACACGCGGGTCGAGCTGCTGACGCCGATCGAGGACCCGCTGCTGAAGGCGGACGTGATGGACGCCGTCGAGCGGTGCTTCGCGGACGACACGAACGCGTGGACCCTGGGTCCGGACGGCACCTGGACCCGGATGACGCCGGATCCTGACCGCCCGGAGCCGCGCTCGGTGCACCGCGAGCTGATGGTCGGGCACACCGCGCGCGCTGCCGAGGCGCACCAGACCTGACGCCGGGCCCGGGCCGCGCTCCGATATCCGTCCGTCTGTCCGGATCCGCGTTGCCATGTCGCCGGTCAGGTGCCGACCTCAGGGGGACCGGGCGTCGGCAGGCGTCGCCCGGAGCTGTGCGGTCCAATCCTCAGGAGGCATGTATGACCCACCATCGTCAGGGCGCGCTCGTCGGCGCGGCCGCGGTTCTCTCATTGGCCGTCGGCGCCCCGCTGGCCCTCGCGGCGCAGGTTGCAGTGCCGTTGTCCACGTCCACGTCCGTCAACGCGGCCCCCGCGGCGGCCGGCGGCGCCCAGGTGACGGGCCTGCTGGACCCGATCGGCGGGCTGCTCGGCGGTGTGCTCGGGACGGTCTCCGGGACGCTCAGCGGCCTCCTGGGTGCGACCCAGGTCAGCGCGCTGCAGGGCGTCACGACGTCCCTCACCGGTGGGGCGGCGCCGTCCGCGACGACGCTGGCCCCGCTCACCGGCTGGCTGTCCCAGATCTCCGGCAACGCCGTGCTCCCGGCGGAGTTGCGCACCACGTCGGCGCAGGTCGCAGGGCTGCTGGCCAGCCCCGGCACGCCCGACGCGCCGCTCTCGGTGCCGTCTCTGGCGAGTGTCACGGGGCTCCTCACCCAGCTGCAGGGGACCGCCGGGCTCGCCGCGCTCAACCCGACGGGGGTCAGCGCGCTCACCGGCCTCATCAGCGCCCTGACCGCCTCCGCGACCGCCGCTTCGACCGGGACCGGAGGCGCCCCCGCGGGGCTGCCCATCCTCGGCGCCCTGCCCATCGTCGGGACGCTGCCGATCGGCGACGGCCTCCTGGCCCCGCTCGAGTCGCTCGTGGGCACCCTGACCGGTGGCACGGCCGCCACCGGGGCGCTCCTGTCGCCGGTCACCGGCCTGCTGCGACAGATCGCTGCCCTCCCGGGGCTCGACAGCCTCGTCGGCTCCACGCTCACGCAGCTCGCCGACCAGGTCGACGCCCAGGGCGGGATTCTCAGCGGGGACCTGCTGGGCACGCTGACGAGCACCCTGCAGTCGCTGGTCGCCACCCCCGGCGTCCCGGCGCCCCTCGCGGGTCTGGTGGGGAGTCTCACGGGGCTCCTGGGATCCTCTGTCGGCGCTCCGGTCACTCCGGTCACTCCGAAGCCCGGGCCGAGCACCACCGGCACGCCCGGCCCCCGTGCTGCGAGCCCGACCGCAGCAGCCGTCGGGACGGCTCGCATCTGGAGCGCCCGCGTGGACCGCAAGCTGGGCACCGTCCGCGTCGCCCTCGCGTGCCCTGCCACCGGCCCGGCCTGCAAGACGCTCGTGGCCGCCTACCGGGGCAAGGTGCTCGAGGCCTCCACCGCGCTGCTGACGATCCCGGCCGGCGCGACGGTCAAGCGCAGCCTGAAGCTGGACGCCGCGACCCGCCGCCTCATCAAGCGCAAGACCACGACGTTCACCCTCTCCGCCGTCCTGCCCGGAGGCAAGGTCAGCAAGAAGACGGTAAAGGCGACGCTGCCGAAGGCGGCGAAGAAGTAGAGCGGTAGCGGGCCGCGGCGGGCGAGCGCCGCGGTCAGCTCACGCTGGGGTGGCCGCGCATTCGGCCATCCCGTACTTGGCGGCGAACGTGTTGTTCTTCGTGTTCAACGCGTCGATCCGCTGGGACAGCGTGGAGATCGTCGCCTCGTCCCGCTGCTCGAAGGCGTCACCGAGCTCGGCGAGCAGGGATTGCTGCCGACGCTGATCGGCGATCCATCCCTTGAGGGCGTCGCGGTCCGCGTTCGGGGTCCCAAGGGCATCCAGCTTGTCCAGGTAGGGCTGGGAGGCATCCGACGCCTCGCGCGTCAGGTTGGCGAGCTCACGGAAGACCTCCGCCGGGTCGGCGCCCCGTTGCGCGGCCTCGATCTGCTTGCTGAAGCCCTTGACAGCCCGGTTGCCATCCGCGCAGATCTGGTCGGCCTTGGCGGCGTAGGCCGCCTTGCTCGGACCGCCGGAGTCCGTGCCGCACCCGGCGATGAGCAGCACGCCGACGGCCGCGGGGGCCAGCGCCGCTCTGCGCACCGCATGGCGCCATCGTCCGGGCAAGGCGATCATCCGGCGGGACTTTATCCATGGGCGCGGTGGGCCATCAGATCCCGGCCCCGGCGCCCCCGCGACCCTCGCCACGGGCGAAGCGCGCCGCGCCCGCGACCGCGACCTGGAGTGTCGCCAGGCCCGCCTGTGCCTCTACGGCCAGGCCCGCCGACAACGGCAGCCCGAATCCCTCGATGGCGGCCGATCGGTCCGCCAGCATCGTCTCCTGCGGGAAGGACGCCAGCGACTCCGCGTACTCCAGGGCGCGCGTCAGGGCGGTGCCGGCCGGGACGAGCTCGGTGAGCATCCCGATGGCCAGCGCCTCGGTGTCCGCGACCATGCGGCCGGTGAGGATGAGGTCCAGCGCCCGCCCGATCCCCACGATGCGCGGCAGCCGCTGCGTGCCGCCGTCGACGAGTGGGACGCCCCAGCGGCGCTCGGGGAAGCCGAACGTGGAGCCGGCGTCGGCGACCCTCAGGTCGCACCACAGCGCAAGCTCGAGGCCACCGGCCAGGCACCAGCCGCCGATGGCCGCGATTGTCGGCTTGGGTGGCGTCAGGCGGGTGAAGCCGAGCGGGCCGGCGGGATCGACCATCCGCGGCGTGAGCGTCTCGATCGCCGTCAGGTCGGCCCCCGCGCAGAAGCTGATGCCCCCGGCGCCGGTGATCACGAGGACGCGCGCGCCGTCGTCGCTGACGAACTGCTCGTAGCCGTCCTTCAGCGCTTCGGCGGTCTTGCCGTCGACCGCGTTGCGGCGGGCGGGACGGTCGATGGTGAGGACGGCGGCGGCGCCGACGCGCTCGTACCGGACCTCGTCGGTGTCAGGGGAGGACATGACCGCGACCCTATGGGAACAAACAGGCGCCCGGTGGAGTGCCGGGCGCCAGGAGCTGCGGGGGAGGAGGGAGGCGGTGGCCTCTACCAGCCGCCCTTCCAGATCTGGCTGTTGCCACGGGCCTTGGCGGCGGCCTTCCTGGCGTCCTTGCGCTTCTCGAGGTGGCCCTGCAGCATCGACATCGCGAAGATGAACACCGGGAAGAACGCGATCAGGATGAAGCCCGCGTTCGTGACGGTCTTGTCGCCCGCCTCGCCGATGGCGCCCTGGCCGGAGTTCTGTGCCATCGCGACGGGCGCGGCGAGCGCGCAGAGGACGAGCGTTGAGCTGAGGGACAGCAGGAGTCGGCGCATCCCGGCAATCGTATAGAACGAAGGGGCCATGAGCCTCCTCGAGCACGAGCGCCCAGATGCCGGGATCCACGTCCTGCGCCTGAACCGTCCGGAAGTCCGGAATGCGATGGATCGCGCGCTCCTCGCCGAGCTCGAGGCGTCGCTGACGCAGCTGGCCGCCGACGAGACCCTCCGCGTCCTCGTCGTCTCGACGACGAACGAGCGCGCGCTGTGCGCGGGCGCCGACGTGGGGGAGGCGCTGACGCACGCCGAGGGAGTGGAGCGCATGGAGGCGTTCGCGCGGTTCTACGCGGCGATGGAGGCCTTCCCGGCGGTGACGATCGCCGTCGCGGTGGGCAACTGCGTCGGCGCGGGCGCCGAGCTCGTCGCCGGCTGCGACCTGCGGGTCGGCGGCGACAACCTGAAGCTCGCCTGGGCCGGGGCGCGCCTCGGCGTCCCGGTCGGGCCGGCGCGCCTAGCGCCGCTGGTCGGCATGAGCATCGCCAAGGACCTCGTCTTCACGGGCCGGGTGGTCGGGTCCGAGGAGGCGCTGGCCCTGCACCTGCTGCACCGCGCGGCCCCGGCAGGCGAGGCCGAGGCCGCCGCGGTGACGCTCGCGCAGACGGTGGCGGCGAACAACGGTGCCGGCGTGCGTCGCCTGAAGCGCATGTTCCACGCGTACGCGGGGCTGGCGCAGTGCATCCAGGACGAGAACGGTGAGCTCGTGCGCTTCCAGCGCGACGGGGGCGGCCTGCCGCAGGGTGCCGGGCGGGACTGACGCCTGCGATCGGCCACGTTGGCGGGCGTGAGACGATGTCGGGCATGCAGGACGCCCCCGAACCCGTGCGCGTCGACAAGTGGCTCTGGGCCGCGCGGTTCGTGAAGAACCGTGCCTTGGCCGTCGAGCTCGTGAAGGGCGGCCACGTCGACGTCAACGGACACAAGGCCAAGCCGAGCAAGGAGATCCGCGCCGGTGATCGGCTGCAGATCACGCTGGGCGAGGCGTGCCACCGCATCGTCGTCGTGGGAACCGAAGGGCGTCGTGGTCCTGCGAGCCAGGCGGCGCTGATGTACCGGGAGACCGCCGAGCATCGCGCCGAGCGCGAGCGCCTGGCCGCGGAG
>JAOPZJ010000416.1 GCA_025964155.1 Solirubrobacterales bacterium | reverse complement strand
CGCAAAAGGACGGGCGCCGCTTCATGGCCTACGACGGCTACATCCGCCCGCATCTCGACCGTCCCAACCTCGCCGTGATGACGAAGGCGCGCGTACGCCGGGTCCTCCTCGAGAACGGCGTGGCGACCGGCGTCGAGGTCGAGCACGGCGGCCGGGTCGCGACCGTCCGCGCCGGGCGCGAGGTCATCTTGTCCGCGGGGGCGATCCCGTCCGCCAACCTGCTGATGAAGTCCGGCATCGGTCCCGGCGAGGTGCTGCAGGCGGCCGGCGTCCCGGTCCAGGTCGAGCGGGACGGCGTCGGTCGCAACCTGCAGGAGCACTCCGGCGTGAGCGTCAGCCGCTACATCACCGGGCACTGGTCGCTGAACACGATGAAGCGCCCGGACAAGGGCCTGGTCGGCATGTACCGGCTGATGGTGCAGCGGCGCGGGCCGCTCGCGTCGCCGGTCGTCCAGGCGATGGGCTTCGCCAAGACCGACCCGTCGCTCGACCGGCCCGACGTGCAGCTGCACTTCCTCCCGTTCGCGTACCGGATGACGCCGGACGCGCAGTCGGCGCTCACCGCCGAGATGCCCAAGCGCGCGGCCGTCGCCATGCAGGTGACGCTCTGCAAGCCCAAGACGCGCGGCCGGATCCGGATCACCGACTCAGACCCGCTGAGTGCTCCGTCGATCGACCACCACCTGCTCGGCGACCCGCGTGACCTCGACACGCTCGTCGAGGGCTGCAAGTTCCTCACGGGCCTCTTCGCGCATGAGCGCTTCGCCGGCTCGGTCGCCGCCAACTGCAACCCGCCCGTCAACCCGGACACGGACGCCGGCTGGCAGGAGTACGTGCGCGCGAGCTGCAACGTGGCCTACCATCACGTCGGGACCTGCCGGATGGGGTCGGCGTCTGACCCGACTTCGGTCGTGGACCCGACCCTGCGCGTGATCGGCGCCGAGCGCCTGCGCGTGATCGACGCCGGGATCATGCCGGTCGTCCCGAGCTCGAACACATACATCCCCACGATCGCCGTCGGGGAGAAGGGCGCCGCCATGATCAAGGCGGGGGTGTAGGGCGTGGCGCTTGCGGATCCAGCGGCGGTGCGCGTCGCCGTGGTCGGTGCCGGCCCGGCCGGCGCGTTCCTGGCGGAGGGGCTGCTACGCGAGGAGACTCGGCGCTTCGAGGTCGATCTGATCGACCGGTTGGCGACGCCGTGGGGCCTGGTGCGCGGTGGCGTCGCGCCAGACCACGCGCGGATCAAGTCGATCGCCACGCGCTTCGAGAGCACCGCCGCCCACAAGCGCTGCCGGCTGCTCGGCAACGTCGAGGTCGGCCGAGACGTGTCCCATGAGGAGCTGCTGCGGTGGTACCACGCCGTCGTCTACACGACCGGCTGCGCAGCGGACCGGCGCCTCGGCATCCCCGGTGAGGACCTGCCCGGGTCGGTCGCGGCCACCGACTTCGTCTCCTGGTACAACGGCCATCCCGACCACGCGGCGCAGGCCTTTGACCTCTCCGGTGAGCGCGCGGTGATCGTAGGCAACGGCAACGTCGCGCTCGACTGCGCCCGGATGCTGCTGCTGGACCGGGACGCGCTGGCGCAGACCGACATCGCCGACCACGCGCTCGCGGCGCTGAGCGAGAGCGCGATCCGCGACGTCGTCCTCCTCGGACGGCGCGGTCCGCAGCAGGCGTCGTTCACGAACCCCGAGCTGCTCGAGCTCGGCTTGCTGGACGCAGACGTCGTCGTGTCCCCGGACGAGCTGCGCGTCCCGTTGCCGCTACGCAACCTGTCGCCGTCTGGCACCAGCATCCGCAACCAGAAGATCCTGCGCGGCTACGCGCGGACGCCCCCCGCGGGCCGCGAGCGGCGGCTCGTCTTCCGCTTCTTCGCGTCGCCCGTCGAGATCCTGGGCGACAAGCGGGTGACCGGCGTCCGCGTCGCCCGCAACGTGCTCGAGCGGGACCCGAACGGCCGCTCGCTGATCGCGCGCACGACCGACGCGGTCGACACCCTCGACGCGTCGCTCGTGTTGCGCGCCGTCGGCTACCGCGGCGCCCCGGTCGACGGCCTCCCCTGCGATGCGCGCAGCGGCCTGCTGACGAACATGGGCGGCCGCGTGACCGGGACACCACGGACGTACACGGCAGGCTGGATAAAGCGCGGCCCGTCCGGGGTCATCGGCACGAACAAGCGCTGCGCGAATGAGACCGCGGCGGTCGTGGTGGCGGACGCGGCGGGCGGCTCGCTCGCGAGCGACTGCGCCCTCGACGCGGACGCGGTCCTCGCAGCCCTGGGTGAGCGCGGCGCGCGGGTGGTGGATCACGCGGGATGGCTGGCGATCGACGCTGCAGAGCGCGATGCCGGAGCGCCGGCGGGCCGACCGCGGGTGAAGCTCACCGATGCGAACGAGCTGCTGCTGGTCGCGGAGGCCTGAGACCCGCCCCCAGCGCCGCTACTGCTTCGCGAAGAACTCCTTCGCCTTGTCGGCGAAGTTAGCCCACTCTTCCGGCAGCTGGTCCGCGGAGAAGCAGGCGTCCACCGGGCACGCCTCGACGCAGGCGTCGCAGTCGATGCACTCCTCGGCGTCGATGTAGAGCTGGGTCGCCTCCCCGAAGCCGGGCTCGTCCGGGGTGGGATGGATGCAGTCGACGGGACAGACCTCCACGCACGAGTTGTCCTTGGTGTTGATGCACGGCTCGGCGATCACGTATGCCATCGGGGTCCTCCTATGGGTGTGCGGGTTCAGGTGGCGCCGGCGGTCGCGCGCCCGGAGGCGTCGGCGGTCAGCAGGCGCCGGGGGATGTCGAGGTGGCGGGCGCGCAGGAACTCGGCGACGGACTTGCCGAGGGCGTCGAGGCGGCCGTTGCTCGAAC
>JAOPZJ010000391.1 GCA_025964155.1 Solirubrobacterales bacterium | reverse complement strand
TGACCGAGGATCCGCAGCGCTATACGAAGGTCGGCAAGGCGATCAGGGGCGTGACCGAGGAGACCACCACCGGCGTGCATCGTCTCTATGAGCTGGCCAAGACCGGCGGGTTGCTGTTCCCGGCGATCAACGTCAACGACTCGGTCACCAAGTCCAAATTCGACAACCTCTACGGCTGCCGCCACTCGCTGGTGGACGGCATCTTCCGCGCGACCGACGTCATGCTCGCCGGCAAGCACGCCGTCGTATGCGGCTACGGCGACGTCGGCAAGGGCTCGGCCGCCTCGCTGCGCGCCCAGGGCGCCCGCGTCACCGTCACGGAGATCGACCCGATCTGCGCGCTGCAGGCCTGCATGGAGGGCTACAGCGTCTCCACGCTCGAGTCCGTCCTGGACTCCGGCGACGTGTTCATCACGACGACGGGCAACAAGGACATCATCTCGGCCGACGACATGGCCCGGATGAAGCACAACGCGATCGTGGGCAACATCGGCCACTTCGACAACGAGATCGACGTCGCCGGCCTCGAGGCCGTCGCCGAGCGCATCAACATCAAGCCGCAGGTCGATGAGTGGAAGTTCGCGGACGGCCACTCGATCATCCTGCTCTCCGAGGGTCGCCTGCTGAACCTCGGCAACGCGACAGGCCACCCGTCGTTCGTCATGTCCCACTCCTTCTCCAACCAGACGATCGCCCCGATCGAGCTGTGGACGAAGAACGACGAATACGAGAAGCAGGTCTACGTGCTCCCGAAGCACCTGGACGAGAAGGTCGCCCGCCTCCACCTCGCCGCGCTGGACGCGCAGCTCACCCTGCTGCGTCCCGACCAGGCCGCCTACATCGGCGTCCCGGTCGAGGGCCCCTACAAGCCCGACCACTACCGCTACTGATCAGCGGGCGCCTCGTCGCGCCTGGCGCCACGCGGCTGCGCAGGATGGCCTGGCGGCCTATCCCGCTTGCCGCGCGGCGCCAGGCATCGACGATGCATCCCGCTGATCAGCAGCGGACCCGGCTGATCAGCACGCACCGGACTGCTCATGTCTGACTCCCCCTTGTCCTCATCCTCCGTCGCCGACCCGGCCCTCGCTGACGCGGGGCGTGACCGGATCGAGTGGGCCGACGCCCAGATGCCGGTCCTGCGCTCGATCCGTGAGCGGTTCGCGGCCACCCGCCCCCTGGAGGGGATCGCGGTGGCCGCGTGCCTGCACGTCACGGCCGAGACGGCCAACCTGGTGCGCGCCCTGCTGGCCGGCGGCGCGCACGTGGCGTTGTCCGCCGCCAACCCGCTGTCGACCCAGGACGAGGTCGCCGCGGCGATCGCCGCCGAGGCGGGCGCGACGGTCCACGCCCGGCGCGGGGAGGACATGGACGCCTACGTCGCCCACGTCCGCACCCTCGTGGAGGGCGAGCCGCAGATCACGCTGGACGACGGCGCCGACCTGCTCACCGTGCTGCACGCCCGGCCGGCCGGTCTGCCCGCGAACTTCCTCGGGGGGACGGAGGAGACGACCACCGGCCTCGTGCGCCTGCGCGGCCTGCAGGACAGCGGACGGCTCAACTGCCCGGTCCTCGCCGTGAACGAGGCCCGCACCGAGCGCCTCTTCAACGATCACTACGGCACCGGTCAGTCCACGCTGGACGGCATCCTGCGGGCCACGAACCTCCTGCTCGCCGGCCGTACCGTCGTCATCTTCGGCTACGGCTTCACCGGCAAGGGCATCGCGCTGCGCGCCCGTGGCGCCGGCGCGCAGGTCATCGTCTGCGAGGTCGACCCGATGCGTGCGCTGGAGGCCCGCATGGAGGGCTTCCAGGTCATGCCCGCCCTCGACGCCGCCGGCCGCGGCGAGATCTTCATCACGGTGACGGGCGCGCCCGGCGTCCTGACCACCGAGCACTTCCTCCAGATGACCGACGGGGCCGTCCTGGCCAACGCCGGGCACTTCGACGTCGAGATCGACCTGCCGGCGCTCGACGCCGTCGCCACCGGGGGCGTCAGGGAGGTCCTACCGCTCGTGACGCAGTACGAGATCGCCGGCGAGACGCCGCGCCGCCTGAACCTCCTGGCGCAGGGGCGTGTCGTGAACCTCGCCGCCGGTCAGGGCCATCCCGCGGCCGTCATGGACATGTCCTTCGCCAACCAGGCCCTCGCCGCCGAGCACCTGGCCCAAGGCGCCGGCACGCTGTCGGCGGGCGTGCATCCCGTGCCCGACGCGATCGACCGTGAGGTGGCGACGCTGAAGCTGCGGTCGCTCGGCGTGCGCATCGACACCCTGAACACCGAACAGGAGCAGTACCTGCACCACTGGACTCAAGCGCCCGTGCGACCCTGACGGCGCGTGGCACTTGCCGCCCACTACGCTCCCAGGCGTGTCGACGCCGGATCCTGTGACCGCCGCGGAGGCCAAGCTGCGCGCCTCGGGCGCTCAAGAGGCCGCGGTGCGGACCTTCCTGGCGCAGCTGGAGCGCGTCCGCGACGGCGAGCGCGGAGCCCTGCGCGAGGCCGACCTGGAGCCGGTCACCGAGTTGCCGGACGCTGACGCGTTGCCGCCGCCGGACCCGCAGCGGGCGGCGTCGGTGCTCGCGCAGGCGGTCGTCGTCAAGCTCAACGGTGGCCTGGGCACGAGCATGGGCCTGGACGGCCCCAAGTCGCTGCTGCGCGTCAGGGGCAAGCTGACCTTCCTCGACGTGATCGCCCGGCAGATCCTGCATCTGCGGGAGCACACGGGCGCGCGGCTCCCGCTGGTCCTGATGAACTCCTTCGCGACCCAGTCCTCGTCGCTGGACGCGCTGGCGGCCTACCCCGAGCTCGAGCAGGACGTGCCGCTCGACTTCCTCCAGAACAAGGTTCCCAAGCTCCGGGCCGAGGACCTGTTGCCGGTCGAATGGCCCGCCGATCCTGCACTGGAGTGGGCGCCGCCCGGGCACGGCGACCTGTACACCGCGCTCGTCACCTCCGGCATGCTCGCGACGCTGCTGGCCGCCGGCTACCGCTACGCCTTCGTCTCGAACGCCGACAACCTCGGGGCGACGCTGTCGCTGCCGCTGCTGACGTGGTTCGCGGACTCCGGGGCGCCGTTCGCGATGGAGGTCGCCGACCGCACCGAGGCCGACCGCAAGGGCGGGCACCTCGCGCGGCGGGCTGGGCATCCGCCCGACGCGCCCGGCCTCGTGCTGCGCGAGCTCGCGCAGACCCCGGGCGAGGACCTCGCGGCCTTCCAGGACATCACGCGCCACCGCTACTTCAACACGAACAACCTCTGGGTCGACCTGCAGGCGCTGGACGCCAAGCTGGAGGCGGCCGGCGGCGTGCTCGAGCTGCCGCTGATCCTCAACGCCAAGACGGTCGACCCCAAGGACTCCGCGTCCACCGGCGTCCTCCAGCTGGAGACCGCGATGGGGGCCGCGATCGACGCGCTGGAGGGCGCCGAGGCGATCCGCGTCCCCCGCACGCGCTTCGGGCCCGTCAAGGCGAGCAACGACCTTCTCGCGGTGCGCTCGGACGCCTACGTGCTCGGCGAGGACGCGGGCCTGGCGCTGGACGAGCGGCGCGCCGGCGTCCCACCCGTGGTCGACCTGGACAGCGCCCACTTCAAGCTCGTCGACGCGCTGGACGAGCACTTCCCCGCAGGTCCGCCATCGCTCCTGGGGTGTCGGCGCCTCACCGTCGAGGGCGACGTCGTCTTCGGGCCGGGCGTCGTGGTCCGCGGTGACGTCGTCGTCCGGCATGAGGGACCCGCGCCGCTGCAGGTCCCGGCCGGCACGGTGCTGGACGGTGCCGCCGACTCCAACTGAGCCCGGTCCTCAGACCGTGCTGTGGTACTTCTCCTCGCGTTCATCCTCGCGTTCGCTCTCGCCGAGCGCCTTGACGAACAGGTAGGCGAGCGCGATCCCCATGACGATGGACTGCTCGATCGCCATGACCGCCCCGGCCAGTGCCTGGTCGTCGGTCGCCGACAGCCCCCAGACGCGCGGCCCGTGGGCGTAGAAGTCGTAGATGGCGTCCGGCGCGAAGGTGATGGCGATGCCGAGGAAGCCCACGAGCAGCTTCGTCACGAGCATGT
>JAOPZJ010000364.1 GCA_025964155.1 Solirubrobacterales bacterium | reverse complement strand
ATGGAGGTGGGCGACGGGCAGGCGCCGGCCGCCCGTGCCCTGGCCCCGGCGGGCTGGCGGTCGGACGCGCACGCCGACCTGGCCGGCGTCGAGCGGGTGGTGGTCCTGTGGCAACCCTGACGGCGGCGGACGCGCAGACCTTCTCGCGTTGCATGCAGGTGGGTGGCGTCGCCGTCTTCCCGGCGGACACCGTCTACGGCCTGGCGTGCGAGCCGTCCGACAAGGAGGCCGTCCGGCGGCTGTACGCCCTGAAGCGACGCGTGCCCGACAAGCCGGCCGCGGTCATGCTCTTCCAGCCGTCGCTCGCGTTTGCCGCCCTCCCGGAACTCGGACCGCGGACCCGCGACGCGCTGCTGGCGCTGCTGCCGGGCGCCGTGACGCTGCTGCTGCCGAACCCCGCGCACCGCTTTGCATTGGCCTGCGGACCGGACCCGGACACCCTCGGCCTGCGCGTCCCCGAGCTGCCGCCTGCGCTGCGTGCGCTCGCCGACGTGCACTGGCCGGTGCTTCAGTCCTCGGCCAACCTGGCCGGCGGACCGGATCCGCGGCGCGTCGACGAGGTGCCGGCCGTCGTGCGCCAGAACGCCGACCTCGTGCTCGACGGCGGCGAGCTGCCCGGCACCCCTTCGACCGTCGTGGACCTGCGCGCGTACGAGGCGAGCGGGGTCTGGAGCATCGTCCGTGAGGGTGCCGTGGCTACCGGCGACATCGCGTCCCGCCTCGCCGTCTGACGTCGCCGACACTCATTAGGATTCAGCCCATGCGCATCGCCATCGGCTCCGATCACGCCGGGTTCCACCTCAAGGAGCACGTTAAGGCGACCCTCGTGGAGGCGGGCCACGAGGTTCTCGACGTGGGGACGAGCACCGCCGAGTCCGTCGACTATCCGGCCTTCGCCCGTGAGGCCGCCGCGCTCGTGGCCGGCGGCGCTGCCCAGGCCGGCGTCATCGCCTGCGGCTCGGGCGTGGGTGTATCGATCGTCGCGAACAAGGTCGGGGGCGTCCGCGCCGTCAACGCCCACGACACGATGGAGGCGGAGATGTCCCGGCGCCACAACAACGCCAACGTCGTCACGCTCTCCGGCGCACGCCTGGACCCGGAGGAGGCGGACGCGATCGTCGCGACCTTCCTGCGCACCGACTTCGAGGGTGGGCGTCACGCCCGCCGCGTGGACCAGATCGACGCCTAGGAGAATCTGACACCACCCGCCGGGCTTGATACCGTCGAGGACGTCGCGACTGGCGCCGAGGGTGGAACCGACCACCGGGGAGCGACGTGCCGCACCGCCGCGCGCCTGGGCACCTTGTCCCTCTCCTGTACCAGCCCGCCGAAGGAGCGCACGTGTCCGATCTGAGCCCTGACTATTTCAACCGGCCCATCGCCGAGGTCGATCCCGAGATCGCCGAGGTCCTGCGCCTCGAGCTGGCTCGACAGCAGCGCACGCTCGAGATGATCGCCAGCGAGAACTTCGTGCCGCAGGCCATCCTCGATGCGCAGGGGAGCGTGCTGACGAACAAGTACGCCGAGGGCTATCCCGGCAGGCGCTACTACGGCGGGTGCGAGCATGTCGATGTCGCCGAGCAGCTCGCGATCGACCGGGCCAAGTCGCTCTTCGGCGCAGAGCACGCCAACGTCCAGCCACACGCCGGCGCCCAGGCCAACGCCTCCGTCTACCACGCGCTCCTGACCCCCGGCGACACGATCATGGGCCTGGCTCTGCCGCACGGCGGCCACCTCTCGCATGGCATGAAGCTCAACGTCTCCGGGCGCCTCTACGACATCGCGCCGTACGAGGTCGACCGCGAGACGTCGCTCATCGACATGGACGAGGTGGAGCGGATCGCCAAGGAGCGTCGCCCGAAGCTGCTGCTCGCCGGCTGGTCGGCCTATCCCCGCCAGCTGGACTTCCAGCGCTTCCGCGACATCGCGGACGAGGTCGGCGCGCTGCTCATGGTCGACATGGCGCACTTCGCAGGGCTTGTCGCCGGCGGTGAGCATCCCAACCCGGTTCCGTACGCGGACGTCGTGACGTCGACGGTCCACAAGACCCTCGGCGGCGCGCGCGGCGGCCTCATCCTGTGTCGTGAGGAGTACGCCAAGAAGATCAACTCCGCGGTCTTCCCCGGGCAGCAGGGCGGTCCGCTGGAGCACGTCATCGCCGGCAAGGCCGTGGCGTTCAAGATCGCCGCCAGCGAGCTCTTCGCCGAGCGCCAGCGCCGCACGATCGCCGGCGCCCAGGCCGTCGCGGAAGCGCTGCTGGCCGCCGGCCACGGCGTGAACGTCCTCACCGGTGGCACGGACGTGCACCTCGTGCTCGTGGACCTGCGCGAGAGCGAGCTGGACGGGCAGCAGTCCGAGGACCGCCTGCACGAGATCGGCATCACCGTCAACCGCAACGCCGTGCCCTTCGACCATCGCCCGCCGATGGTGACGAGCGGCCTGCGGGTCGGCGCCAACGCGCTCGCGACGCGTGGCCTGCAGGCCGAGGACTTCGCCGAGGTGGGGCAGATCATCGCCACCGCGCTGACCCCGGAGTTCGAGGCGGCCAAGGCCGAGCTCACCGACCGCGTGACGGCGATCGCCGAGCGCTACCCGCTCTACGAGCACCTCTCATCCGCCGCCGCGGTCTAGGCAGCTGATTCGCGCACAGCGTCATCGCCGGGCAGGGGTCTAGGCTCATTCCCGCGCGATGACCCAGAAGGACGCCATCCTCGGCTTCGCCTGTGCCTTCCTGGTGGCGGTGCTCGTCACCCCGTTGACGGCTCGCCTGGCCCGGGCGGTGGGCGCCGTGGACCGTCCGTCGGACCGCGGGCTGGCCAAGGGTGAGACGCCGTTGCTCGGCGGCCTGGCGATGCTCGCCGGGGTGCTCGTCGGCGCGTACTTCTTCGTCGACGGCACGCCGCGGACGGACGACCGCATCAACGGCATCCTGCTGGGCGCCGTCGTCATCGCGCTCGTCGGCGCGCTCGACGACCGCTTCGAGCTGCCACCGGGTGCCAAGCTCGTCGGGCAGGTCGTCGCCGCCGCCATCCCGGTCCGGGCGGGGGTCGAGGTCACCAACATCACGCTGCCGTTCGTGGGGGCGGTGGATTTCAGGTCGGCGGGTCAGCCGCTCACCGTCCTCGGCCTCGTCGCGATCATGAACGTCGTCAACTTCTCCGACGGCATCGACGGGCTGGCGGCCGGCGTCTGTGCGATCGCCGCGGGGGTCTTCGCCGTCATCGCCTTCGACCTGGAGCGTCGTCACGCGGGCGTGCTGGCCGCGCTCACCGCGGGCGCCGCGCTGGGGTTCCTCGTCCACAACTTCCATCCGGCCAGCGTCTTCATGGGGGACTGCGGCTCCAACCTCCTCGGGCTGCTGCTCGGCTGCGTGGCGGTCGAGGGCGCCGTGAAGACCCAGGCGGTCCTCGCGCTCGTGTTCCCGCTGCTCGTGCTGGCGGTCCCGTTCCTCGACACCACCTTCGTGGTGCTCAAGCGGATGAAGTACGGGCGCCCGGTCTGGCAGGCGGACGCCAATCACCTGCACCATCGCTTCAACCGGATCGGTTTCAGCCAGCGGCGTACCGTGCTCTACCTCTATGCGTGGACGCTCACGCTGGGAGCCTTTGCGATCGCGCTCCGCTTCATCCCATACCACAACGACCACGACAAGCACCTCAACCCAGGGTGGTCCGCGCTGGTGGCCGGTCTTGGCCTGCTCGTGGTGGCCGCCAGCGTCTACCTCGTGGTCGTGCTCGAGATCCTCAAGGTCAAGCGCCTGGTGTGGATGCGCAGCGGCGGCGGCGGCGTGGTCCCCGATGAGGCCGAGGTCGACGCCGAGGTCCAGGAGGCCCTGGCGACGGGCGAGTTCCCGGCCGTCCGGCCCTAGGGCTCGTCGTAGACGGCTGCTCAGTCGCGCCCGTAGATGGCCCGCATCCACACCGATTCGAGCGTCTCGGCGAGCGTCACCGCGGCGAACGGCTGCTGCTGGACGACCTGCTGGTAGAGGGTGCGCTCGCACATCCAGACCAGGGTGAACGCCGTGGCGCCCGGATCGCCGGCGGGCGCGTTGCCCGCGGCCTGCTCGGCCCGGATGCGGCTCGCCGTGGCGTCGATGAAGCGCGAGAGGAGCCCGCGCCAGAAGACCGCGACCTCCTCCTCGTACGTGGAGACCTCGACGATGACGCGCAGCAGCGCTGCATGGCTGGCGTACAGCTCGGCCACCCGCGAAAGCGCGGCGCGGATCTCGATCCGCGGCTCGCCCTGCCCGGAGAACCACACGTCCGCCTGCTCGTAGAGGTCGGTCGTGACGTCTTCGGTGAGCTTGACCAGGAGCTCGCGCTTGTCCTTGAAGTAGAAGTAGAACGCGGTGCGGGAGATGCCGGCCCGGGTGGCGATCTTCTCGATGTTCAGATCCGCGAACGACGCCCCCTGCGTCAGGAGCTCCTCGGTGGCGGCGAGCACGGCCGACTGCACCGCCTCACGCTTGGGCGTCATCACGCTGGGCCGGTCCTCGTCTGACACCCCGTCAGCCTATCTGGCCGGCGCGGGCGCGCGGGCGGACCGGGCCGTCAGCGCGGCAGGTTGCTGGGCGACCAGCGCCAGTGCTCGGGCGGCTGGTTGCCGCTCTGCTGGAAGTGCGCCATGTCGACCTCCAGGAACAGGGCCTGGGCCTCGGCGACGGTCTCGCCGGCGGCGTCCCGGATGATGCCCGCCAGGTGCAGCTTGCGTCCGTCGATGCGTTCGATCCAGCTCTCGACGGTGTAGTCCGCGTCGATGAACACCGGCTTGCGGTAGTCGACCTCGAGCCGCGCGGTGACGGCCGGGCGGCGCAGCACCATCAAGAGGGTGCCGATCGTGTCGTCCAGCGCGGTGGCGACCGCACCGCCGTGCGCGAATCCCGGGGCGCCTTCGTGGCGCTGATCCAGGTGCAGTTCGGTGTGCACGTGCTCGCCGACCACATGGAAGCTCAGCCCGAGCGAGCCGGGGTTCTCCGGCCCACAGCCGAGGCAGTGGTCGTGGTGCGGCGCGACGGGGCGGGGAAGGGGCGGCATCCGGCGCCCGAGGCTAGCGCCCCACGGCCCACACGCGTCCCGCCCGGCCGGATGTCGCACCCGGGGTTGTCTGATCTGCGACGCAATGCTATTTTCCTCCTTCCTCCGGTCCGGAGGAGGCAAGAATCATGAGCATGCCCTCGACGCACATCCCCACGACGGTCCGCGGCTTTCGAGCCCCGTCCGTCGTGCGCTCGTCGTCCCGCTTGCTCGTGATCCCTGCCCTGTAGGTCCCTCACACGCCGGGACTGCGGGCACCACGCCCGCCACCCGGACCCTCGCATTGCGCTGGATCCGCCAGGTCGCGGGCGCCCGTACGCCCGATCCACCGACCGCACCAAGGAGCGGAACGCCATGCACAGCCTCATCCACACCGACTTCGCCAAGGCCACAGCCGGAGCCCGTGTCGCGTCAGGACACAGACCCGGACCGGACCGTCCGCAGCCGCCACCCAGAACGGTGCGGGCATCCACCGCACGCATCCTCGCGGCCCTTGCCGGCCGGCTGGATCGCGAAGCGGCCCGGCGCGCAGTCGCCTGATCGACGTAGGGCTGGGGGAGGGGTCGTCTAGGATCCCTCCCCCATGCACGTCAACAACCTGGCCGACACCGAGCCGTTCGTCACGGTCGACGGCTCAACGATCCAGGAGCTCGCGGGCCAGGTCTCGCTGCCGGCCGCGAACCAGAGCCTCGCCCAAGCGACGATCCCGGTTGGCGGAGCGACCACGGCGCACTACCACCCGGTCGCCGAGGAGCTGTACTTCATCACCCGCGGGGCCGGCCACATGCGCGTCGCCCACGAGGAGCGCGAGGTCCGCGACGGGGACTGCATCGTCATCCCGCCGGGCGTCGAGCACAAGCTCACGAACACCGGTCCCGGCCCGCTGGAGCTGCTTTGCTGCTGCGCCCCGGCGTACCGCCACGAGGACACGATCCTGACCGAAGACGCGCCGCCGGCCGACACCGTGAGCGCAACCTGAGGCGACGAGTGCGGTTCCGAGTCCGACCCATGACGATCCTCCCTGCCCGACCCCCTCGGCTCGTGGCGATCCTCCTGCTGAGCACCGTGGCCGTGGGCGCCTCCGCCGCTCCCGCGCCGGCCGCGCTCAGCGTGGGCATCGCCGAGCAGAAGGTCCAGATGTTCACGGACCCGCACTTCAAAGAGCTGAACATCCGCAAGGCGCGCCGGCTCGTGCCATGGGATGCGATGAACCTCGGGTACGAGCGCGACGCGATCGACGAGTGGGTGAGCCGAGCTCGTGCCGTGGACGCCCGCCCGCTCATCACCTTCGGACACTCGCGCCAGGCGGGACGGGAGCACGTGGCGCCGACGCCGGCCCAGCTCGTGGCCCAGTTCCGCAAGTTCCGCGAGCGCTACCCGGACGTCACGGAGTTCGCGACGTGGAACGAGCCGAACCTCTGCGGCGAACCGCTCTGCCACAAGCCGGAACTGGCGGCGCGGTACTACGACGCCCTCACCGCGGCCTGCCCCGACTGCACGATCCTCGCCGCCGAGGTCCTGGACGGGCCGACGATGGCGTCATGGGTCACGGCGTTCATGAAGCACGTCAAGCACAAGCCGCGGTTCTGGGGCCTCCACAACTACCTGGACGCCAACCGCATGCGCACAAGCGGGACGCGTGAGCTGCTCCGGCTCGTCACCGGCCAGCTCTGGTTCACCGAGACCGGGGGCATCGTGAAGCGCCGCACGACGAACAAGGCGGGTGGCTTCCCCGAGACGGTGGCGCACGCCGGCGTGGCCACGCGCTGGATCTTCGATCGCCTCGTGCCCCTCAGCCCGCGCATCACCCGCGTCTACCTGTACCACTGGAACCCGGCTGGGCCCCGGGATTCGTGGGACTCCGCGCTGTTCGGTCTGGACGGCAGGCCGCGCCCGTCGTTCCTCGTGGTGAAGGCGCGGATCGCCAGGATCGCGGCCGCCCGGCGCACGGCGTCGGCGCGCCGCCGCTGACACGGTGTCGACAGGCTCGCAACGTCTGCCACGAGCTGTCACAAAGTCGTCACAAAGTCGACCATTCCTGATAGGGTGGCCTGGCCGTCGCGGGGACTGGCGCAGCCTCGTCCCCACTGTCCCATACCTGTGCGCCTGCGCAGGCCGAACGCCTGTAGGGTGACGCCGCCGCCATGCCTGAAGACGATCCGATCGAGCCTGGAGCCGATGACCGCGAAGGAGCCCCGAACGCCGACTCCGGCGCGCGCTCCCCGCGGCCGCGCCAGCCCGGTCGCCGTCGCCGCGCCACGCGCGGCCGCCGGACCCTCCACGACGTCCGCGGTCGCCACCGCTGCAGCCCCCGGACGCTCCCGCGTCCGCTGGGCGACCGCTGATCCCGGTCCGCGTGTCATGGTCCTCCTCCGCTTCCTCGACTTGGTCATCCTCGCGCTCGCGCTGCCCGTCTTCCTGCTCGCGGGCTTCCCGATGCTGGGCTACGCCGCGGCCGCCGTCGCGTGGCTCGTCCAGCGCCTGATCCAGGTCCGCCTGGACCGCGCAGCCCGCGAATCGGAGGATCTGCGTAGGGTGGCAGGCATCACCGCGGGTTCGATGATCGGACGCGGTTGGCTGACAGCGCTTACGATCTTCGCCGCGGGGCTGAAGGAGAACGACGCGGGTCTCTCCGCGGCCGTCCTCGTGATCGTGCTGTTCACCGCCTACTTCACGATCACCCTCCTCATGCGCCCCCTCGACACCAAAGAGCTTTCCTCGTGATCAAGCGCCTCTCACTTGCCGTCCTGCCGCTGGCCGCCCTGCTGGCGAACCCCTCCGGTGCGCTGGCGCTGAACATCAACGAGAACTACCACCCGCAGAACGAGTTCAAGCTCGACCCCTGGATCAATCTCCCCGGGCCGTTCGACATCAACAAGGCCGTCTTCTACGTCATCGTCGCGACGCTCATCACGACCCTGTCCATGGTCTACGTCGCCCGCCGGATGCAGGAGCGCCCGAACCGCATCCAGACGGCGATCGAGGCGGCGTACACGCTCATGCGCGACAACATCGCCGGCGGCAACATGGATCGCAAGATGGCGGCGAAGTGGTTCCCCTTCATCGCCACGCTCTTCCTCTTCATCTGGTTCAGCAACATGCTGGGCTACCTGCCGCTGCCGACCAACACCGAGCACAAGGTCGACATCGCCGGCCTCAAGGTTCCCTCGCTCGCGCTCTACGCCGCGACCGCGAACCTCTCGGTGCCGCTCGTGCTCACCCTCGTCGTGTGGATCGCGTACCACATCGAGGGCTTCCGGGCCAAGGGCGTCATCGGCTTCTACCGGGGCCTCGTGCCTGCCGGGGTGGAAGGTCCGGCCGCCGGTCCCATCTTCGTCATCGAGCTCATCTCGGACTTCGTCCGGGTCGTCTCGCTGAGCGTCCGACTGTTCGCGAACATCCTCGCGGGTCACCTCCTCATCCTGTTCATGGGTGGTGGCCTCGTGGTGCTCTTGAACCTCGCCGTGGCGGGTTCGCTCGTCCTCGGCATCGTCACCGGCACCATGGCCGTGGCCTTCTTTCTCTTCGAGATCGGCCTCGTCGCCACGCTGCAGGCCTTCATCTTTTCGACCCTGACTGCCATCTACCTCGGCGGCGCTG
>JAOPZJ010000359.1 GCA_025964155.1 Solirubrobacterales bacterium | reverse complement strand
ACGGCAACGCGAAGGGCGACCTGTTCTCGAGCTGGCTGAACCCCATCTCCATCCTCATCGGGGTGCTGGCCGTCGTGGTCTCGGCCTACCTCGCCGCCGTGTACCTGTGCGCCGACGCAGTCCGCCGCGGCAAGCCGGAGCTGGTGGCGCCCTACCGACGGCGCGCGCTCGTGGCCGGCGCGCTGGCCGGTCTGCTGGCGGCGGTCGGGATCGTCGTCCTGCACCAGGACGCCCACGAGCTCTATCGCGGGCTGGTGACCGGCGACGGGCTGCCGGCGCTCATCGTCTCGGTGCTCGCGGGCATCGCCACGGGTGTGCTCGTGCTGCGCGATCGCTTCGAGCCGGCGCGGTACACCGCCGCGCTCGCGGTCGCGGCGGTCGTCGTGGGCTGGGCGCTGGCGCAGCAGCCGCGCTTCCTTCCCGGGCTGACCATCGAGAGGGCCGCGGCGCCACACGACACGCTGGTGACGGTGATCGCCGCGGTGGTCGGCGGCGCGATCATCCTGTTCCCGTCGCTGACGCTGCTGCTGCGCCTGTCGATCGGCGGTCGGCTCGAACACGACGAGCACCCAGCGGTCGCCGCCGCGCCCGAGCCCTCCGGCGGCAGGCTGCTGCCGGCCCGCCCGGCCCTCGCCGGTCGCGCGGCGGCCGCGTGCCTGGTGGTCGGCGTGGGGACGCTGACCGTGGCCGAGGCCGGGTGGGCCCATGCGGTGGGCGTCGTGGCGCTGCTCGCGTTCGTGGTGGTCGGATTCCTCGGAACGGTGCCCACGCTGCTGGAGGGGCAGGACGAGGTGTAGTTCGTGAGCACGTTGTTCATCCGGGCCTACGCGATGGAGCTTGGCGGGGGTGGAGCGCTTGAAACAGCGACATTGACGGGGGCGTGCGGGCCGTGGTCCGGGGCCCGGCGTCGCACGTTTGTCGTCGTGGGGCCGATGGATGTGCGCCGCCGGCCGCCCGCTACCCGTCGCGTAAGCGTGCAGCCCGACGAACCGGTCAGACCTGCGTCGTGGCGACTCGCATGTTGCGGCGGTGCTTCCACCAGCCCGCCGCCAGCGTCAGACCGCCGAGCGCCAGCCCTCCCGCGGCGAGCGCAAGGGAGCCGTTCGGCCCGGCCAGCATCGCGAGTGTCGCCACGGTGGCGGCCCAGGCGAACGCTCCGGCCGCGTTGGCAAGCGCGAAGCGGGGCCACGGCATCCGCGTGGCGCCCGCCATGACCGCAGCGACGATGCGCACGCCCGGGACCCACCGTCCGAAGAACACGGTCGCGACCCCGTAACGCGCGAAGAACGTGTCGGCGCGCTCGACGGCATGTCGTCGGTGGATGGCGCCGAAGCCGTCGCGCAGCAGGAACGCGCGACCGCCCCTGCGGCCGAGCCAGTAGCCGACCGTGTCCCCGACGACGGCGGCGCAACCGGCGACAAGGATGACGATCGGGAGCGCGAGGTGGCCGCCTGCGGCCAGCCCGCCCGCCGTGATCAGCGCTGTCTCGCCCGGAAGGGGGAGGCCCGCGGACTCCCCGAGGATGAGGGCGGCCAGTGCCGGATAGCCGATCTGCGAGGGAACGGGTATGAGCATGCTTCGAGGGTGGCCCCCGAGGATGAAGGCAGGATGAGTGGAGCCTGGGATGCGGGTGTGTATCGGTGCGGACGGGACGGGCGTGCCGTGCGTGGCGACACCAGAGCGGCCCCCGGACGATGTCCGGGGGCCGCGTCGTGCCCGAATCCTTCGGTGAGGGCGAGTCGCTACTCGACGCCCTGGGCCTGATGGTCGGCGTTGGGGTTGCCGGGCTCGTCGGCGTGGCCGCCGGGGCCGTCGTTGTTGGCGACCTCGGAGCCGGACTCCTGGCCGGGGGTGTCAGCCTGGTCGCTGGGCGACTCCGGCGTGTCGGCCGCGCCGGAGGTCCCGGTGTCGGCCTTGTCGCTGGGCGACTCGGGCTTGTCGGCACTCGGGGTGCTCGACGGGCTCTGCGGGGCGGGGATCGGCGCGGAGCTGGGCGGCGTCGAGCTCGACCCGCTGCTCTGCGCCATTGCGACGCCGCCGACGCCCATCGCGGCCATCAGGGCGGCGAGGGTGGCGGTGATGGACTTCCGGTGGAACTTCTCGAACATCGTGGACTCCTTGGGGTGGGGTGAGTGACGCCTGGCACCGTACGAAGTGGCCATGAGATGGACGTGAACCGGAGAGCCGTCGGTGAGCTGTGGATGAATGCCTCATCGGACGCTCACGCTCGGTTGCCCCCCGCCCACTCGGTGGGGATCTCCACCCGCAGCGAGGTCCCCACCCCAGACGGGCTCGCGATCTCGAGCGTTCCGCCGAGCGCCTCGACACGGTCCCTCAGGCCGACGAGCCCCGATCCTCGGCCGGGGTCAGCTCCACCGATGCCGTCGTCGCGGATCATCAGCCGGACGATGGCAGGGTTGTCCTCGACGTCGACATCGATGTCGAGGTCGATCCGCACGCCCGAGGCGCGGGCATGCTTGGCCGCGTTCGTGAGCGCTTCCGCCACGACGTAGTACGAGGCGGCCTCCGCGCGCTCGGGCAGGCGCCGGTCTGGAGGCAAGCTGAGCTTCACGGGGACGGCGGAGCGGCGGGCAAGCGTCCTGAGCGCGGGCCCCAGGCCGCCCTTCGAGAGGATCGCCGGATGGATGCCCCGCGCGATCTCCTGGAGATCCTCGACCGCGCCGGCCAGCCCGGTGGCGGCGTGGGCGATCTGCCCCTTGAGCGCCGGAAGCTCCGCCGGCACCCTCGCCTCCGCGGCACGCAGCTCGAGCCCTAGCGAGACAAGCCGCTGCTGCGTGCCGTCGTGCAGGTCGCGCTCGATCCGGCGACGGGACTCGTCGCCGGCGGCAACGACCCGCGCGCGCGAGGCGGCGAGCTGCGCGCGGCTGTCGGCGTTCGCGATCGCCGTGGCCACGAGCTCGGTGAAGTCGTTCAGGCGGTCCTCGGCGCCGAGCGGCGCCGGCTCCGTGAGCCTCCGAGCAAGGAGCATCGCGCCCCATACGCGGCCCTCCACCACGATCGGCGCCGCGATGCCCGAGCGGATGCCCAGCTCGGCGGCCCGGGCGGCAACGTCGTGCGAGCCCTCTGCCGGGTCGTCCCGGCGCCCGGCGCGCCCGGTGCGCGTGACCCTTGCCACCAGGCTGTCCTCGGGGAAGTCCAGCCGCTGACCGATCCGGGCCACCCTCTCGGGGATGTCGCCGTGGACCGCCACGATGGTCGAGGTGCCGTCGGACTCGCATTGGAACAACCACGTCGTGTCGGCGGCGAAGAGCCGGCCTACCTCGACGGCGACCGCGTTGAACACCTCGGACGAGGCGACCCGGCGCGCGACGAGCGTCGCGACGCGTCGCAGGGCAGCCTGCTCGTCGGCGAGCAGGCGGAGCTCGTCGCGGCTCTCCTCGAGTGAGCCGGCCATCGTGTTGAACGCCCGCTCGAGCGCCCCGATCTCCATCGACCCGGTGTCAGGCATGCGAACGGCGAGGTCACCGCCGGCGAGCCGGCCGGCCATCACGGCCGCGCGGCGGACGGGCACGACGATCGCGCGGATGAGGTAGCCCGAGAAGAGGACGATGAGGACGACCGAGCCCGCAAGCCCCGCCGTTGCGATCAGCACCGCCCGCCGGGCCGTGGTGATCGACCGGTCCTGGCGGGCGGCGCCAAGGGCCCGCTCGGTAGCGATAAGGCGATCGAACTGCCCGCGTATCGCGTCGACGCGCCGCTTGCCGGCCAACGTCGTCGCGTCGCTTCGCGCGGAGGGATCGCCCCGCCGCGCCGCGGCCACCAGCGGCACGGAGTAGTTGTTGACGTACTCCTTCACCGCCTGCACGATCTGGCGCGCCAGCTGTTGCTGCGCGGGGACCGAGGCAAGCCTGACGAGGTCCCGACTCTCCTCGGGAAACGCAGCTAGACCGACGTACCACGGCTCGAGGAAGCGGTCCTGGTCCGTGATGAGGAACCCGCGCGCGCCTGTCTCGAGGTCGAGGACGGAACGCCCGAGGCTGTCCGCCGCGACGAGCACCTCCTGAGAGTTCCTCGAAAGCTTCGTCGTGCTCCGGAGATCATCGATCGTGGTGAGCAGGACCGCGAACGCACCGCCGACGATCAGGACGAGCAAGCCGCTCGCGATCGCCGTCCGGCGGATCAGCCCACGTCCGGAGCGCACCAAATGAGGCTAACCCATCTTCGGGAGCGCGCCGAGCCGTGCTCAGCGATACTCGCTGGATGAACGAACGCCCCCGTATCGCGCTGGCGGACGACGACATCCTGCTCCGCGAAGGTCTGGCCAGCCTGCTCGAGCGGTCCGGCTTTGAGATCGTGGGCCAGGCGGGCGATGCCGGTGAGCTCCTCGCCGTCGTCCGCGAGCAGCGGCCACAGCTCGTGATCGTCGACATCCGCATGCCGCCGGCCCAAGAGACCGAGGGTCTCGAGGCTGCGCGCGTCATCCGCGAAGAGTTCCCGGAGGTGGGGATCCTGGTGCTGTCGGCGCACGTCGAGGTCGACCAGGCGATGGAGCTTCTCGCCAGCGGGCACCAGATCGGCTACCTGCTGAAGAGCCGCGTGACAGAGGTTGCCGACTTCGTCGAGACGGTCCAGCGGATCGCGCAGGGTGGCTCGGTCGTCGATCCGGGACTCGTGCGCGAGCTCGTCGACGCCCGACGGACGGATGACCCGCTCGAGGCCCTGTCGCAGCGCGAACGCGAGGTGCTCGGCCTGATGGCCGAAGGGCGCTCGAACGGCGGCATCGCCCGCCTGCTCTGGGTCACCGAGGGCACCGTCGAGAAGCACGTCCACAGCATCCTGTCCAAGTTGGACCTGTCCGAGACGCAGGACGACCATCGGCGCGTGCTCGCGGTCGTGAGATTCCTCGAGGCGCGTTAGCGCGGATCGGTCAACCCGGGCCCGTCCGCGCGGGCGAGGACCTCGGAGATCGCGGTCCCCGAGAGGGTCGACTTCGACAGAAAGCCGACGGCCGGGCTGGTCGCGATGAGATCCGCGAAGTCCTTCTCGGCGTACGTCGAGACCAGGATCACCGGCGATCGCCGGTCGCATGGCACCGACGCGAGCCGGTCCGTCAGGTCAAAGCCGCTCTCACCGGCCAACTCGATGTCGACGAGCATGACGTCGGGCCGCAGTTCGTCGGCGCGCAGGAGCGCCTCGGCGCTCGTGGACGCCATACCCACGACGGCGACGCCCTGCCGCTCCAGCAGGTCGCGGGCGACCCGTAGGAAGGCTGCGTTGTCGTCGACGATAAGGCAGGTGATGGCCACTCGTTCAAGGCTCTCATCTTGAGCAAGGGTGGAACATTGCAGCTAGCAGGAATCTCGACCGGGCCTACCCGAATCGGCCCGCTGGTGCCTCGCGGCTACCGGCTAGCTGGGGTCCGGCAACTGCAGGGGACCAGCAGTCCGGATGGGCGGTGGCGGTGCAGACAGTTCGAGCCCTGGGGCGCATATTGAATGGCGGTACTCGACCGCGAGCCTGCGGGGCAGGCACCGAAGGAGCGTCCGACATGTGTTCCGCCATCACCATCACTTTCTCAAAGCCGGTCCGCCGTATGAACCCGGCCCGCAGCGGCGCGATGGACATCGTCGAGCGGCGCGAGGGACTAGGGGGCATGACTGGGGGCCTACAGATGCGCTACCCGGGCGGCCCCCGCAACACGGGCGCCATGCCTTGTTCTCTGCCCAGCGCGCGCTCCATCGGAGGCCGTCGATCATGCTGACCACAACGTGCGCACTGATGGAGGACGTGCCGGCCACGGACCATGAGGCGCCTCGCAAGCTGAGGCTTGTCCGCGGGCAGGAGCGCGCCACCGGCACGATCCGGGTGGCGGTCGCCGATAGCCAGGCGCTGCTGCGCGCCGGCTTTCGCGTCGTGCTCGAGCGCGAGGCCGGGATCGTCGTGGTCGGCGAGGCCGCGACCGGCGAAGAGGCCGTCGCCCTAGTCCGCCATACCCGCCCGGACGTCGTGCTGGTGGACGTCCACCTGCCGGGCCTGGACCCCGTCCGCGCCATGCGCGGCATCCTCGCCGAGCCGGGGGTCGCCGTGATGCTTCTGGCCGGCTCCCAGGGCGACGATCGCATCTTCGCGGCCCTGCGCGCCGGAGCCGGAGGCCTGCTGCTCAAGGACACCGAGCCCGCTGAGCTCGTTCGAGCGGTCAAGGCACTCGCCCGGGGAGCCTCCGTGCTCTCACCAATCGTCACAAGGCAACTCACCACCGACAACGAGACCGGTCCGACGTGCGCGGTCATCCCGCTGACCGGCAGGTCCCACCGTAAACCACCTCCCAGGGAGGACCCCATGCTCACTCCAAAGGTCGTCGAGATCCGGCGCGGATGCGTCCGCGGAAACCGCGTCAGCGTGCGCAACGCACCGCCGGCCCCACGCGAGGTCAGGTGAGCCGGCCATGGAGCTCCGTCACCTGAGGTACTTCGTCGCCGTCGCCGAGGAGATGCACTTCCGCCGCGCCGCGGAGCGTCTGTACGTGGCACAGCCGGCGGTCAGCGAACAGGTGCGCAAGCTCGAGCAGGAGCTGGGGGTCAAGCTGTTCGACCGCACCCAGCGCAGCGTCTCGCTGACGACGGCGGGCAGCGCCCTGCTCGACGAGGCCCGGCACGTGCTGCGCCACGCCGAGCTCGCGCAACAGGCGGCCAAGACCGCAGGCGACCACGCCACGATGCCGCTGCGGATCGGCTACCTGCCGGACTCGCTGCCGGCCGCCGTGCCGCGGGCGCTGAGCCATCTCGCCATCGCTGCTCCGCGCGTCCGGGTCCACCTCGAGACGGGCTCTGCGCTGAGGTTGATCGAAGAGGTCCGTGCTCGGCGCCTGGACGCCGCTGTCACGAGTTTGCCCGCCCCCACGAGCGGGTTGCGCGCGACGCTCCTGGACCATCAGCGGGCGGTGGCCGCCCTCCCCTTGAGTCACGCACACGCGTGCGACGCCGCCATCGCCCTCGACAGGCTGGCCCCAGAGCGGTTGGTCGTGCTGCCACGCGACGTCAATCCGGCGTTCTACAACGCCGTGGTGTCGCTCTGTCACACCGCCGGGCTGTCGCCGACACTGATCGAGATCGGCGCTCCCCGCGTGGAGGACGCCCTGCTCGCCGTCGCGGCGGGCGCCGGCATGGCGCTGTTGCCTGAGTCGGTCACCGAGCGTTACACCATCCCCGGCGTCTGCTTCGTGCCCCTCGAGGCATCCGCACCAGCCTTCCAGAACGCCGTGATCACCCATCCCGACACGGAGAACCTGGCCACGCTCGAGTTCCTGCGCGGAATAGCGAAGGCCGCAAGGACCACCCGGGCGGACAGCTCGCGGCCCCCCATCGAACTGGTGGCCTGACCCCAGCCGCGCAAGGACCTCCCGATGACCGATCACCACGACCTCATCGAAAAGCCGGCGCAGTTCACCCGCGAGCGCGCGCGTCGGCGCGGCGTCCACGCCAAGGGCGGAGCCGCCCACGGGTTCTTCGAGGAGCTGGGGCACCTGCCCCGCGGGACGTCCAGCGCCCGCACCCGCGCGACCGACTTCGCCGGCAACGTCCAGCGCACGCGCACCAGAGGGCTGAAGCTCCGCTGAGCCAAGCCCACGGCTCCACCACCGATCCGGAAGGGGATCCTCCCTCATGAGCGCACAGCCACAACACATCCACAGCGTTCCGCCGCCACCGCTCGAAGCGTCCGACTACGAGATGGTGCGCGGTACGCGGCGCGCCATCTCGCTCCTTTCGGGCAAGTGGTCGGTCGAGGTCCTGTACCTCCTCGCGAGCGGCACGCGTCGCTACAGCGAAGTGCTCCACGAGGTGGGCGAGATCTCGAAGAAGACGCTCACCCAGACGCTGCGCACGCTGGAGCGTGAGGGCCTGGTCTCACGACGGCCCTACCCGGAGGTGCCGCCGCGCGTGGAGTACTCGCTGACCTCACTGGGCTGGAGCGTGACCGCGCTGCTCATGGCGCTGTACGAGTGGTCGGCCGAGCACCTGGCCGACTCCGCGCGGCCGCAGCGCCATACCTTCGGCGTCGCGCCGCACGAGCCCGCCCCGTTGCGGTCCGTTCCGAACCCGTAACGCCTGTCGGGGGCCGCGTCGGGAGAAGCGGTCGCGGTCATCATCGCGGAAACGGCCGGCGGCGGCGGATCGGTTCATGGGAGCGTTCGGTGCCGGTTGCCGGCGCCGGACGCGGGCGCGCCTTCGCGCTCGGGATCGAGGGCCTCGATCTGCTGGCGGGTCTTCGTCCGGGTCGGGGCCGCGATGACCGCGTGGAGCAGGGCCTCGGCACGATCCACGTATCCTGGCCGACCGAGCTCCGGGAGCGGCACACCGGGCGACCCTGACGTGGCGAAGAAGCACAGGTGGCCCTGCCCATCGCGCGCGACAAACCCGTGGATCTCGACGCTTCCAGTCCGCTCCGGCGCCGGTGCGAGGCCCCGAGCGAGGGCGCTCCCCCACGGCCTCCGCGGTGCTGGGCGGGCGGAATCATTGCTGGCACACGGGTCGTGACGGTGCACGGTCGTCTCCTGTCCGAGGGGTCGCGGGTCGCGCCGACCGTAGCCTTGGCCGTCGCGTGCAGCGACAGGACTTCGCGAACGCACGTGTCACGTTCGCTATCACCGTGAGCCCATGAACGTGGACGGTTATCGGGCGTTCGGCCTCCTGACTTGGCGGCGCTGGATCGCGGTCGTATGGTCGGTTGCACCCGCAACTCCGGAGACCGCCAAGGAGCCCACCATGCGCCTTTCATCCGCCGTCACATTCACGTCCAACGCGAGCATCCTCAACCCGAACACGCCCATCGTGGTCCGCTCGAAGCAACGCCCGCCGGTCAAGCGCCCCGTATAACGAGACGAGCCGCTTGTCATGTGCCCACGAAGCCCCAGCCTCGCGTTCGCCCACGGCGAGATCGCGGCCGACACCACCGATACCGAGGTTGCCCTCGACCTCCTCTACGGCCCCGTCTACCACCGGACGCTGCATCGTCAAGCCCCACTCAACGACCGCTTCGCCCGCACCGTCGTGGACTACGTTGTGGAGGCGATGTCACGACCGGCGGGCGAGCCTGCGTGAGCATTGATTCAAGCTAGCTGCAATGGTGGTAGCCGCCCGTGCGTGCGATGCTCGACACGTGGCGCTTCGATGCCTCATCGTCGATGACAGCCCGCAGTTCCTTGCCGCGGCACGACCCCTCCTCGAGAACGAGGGGATCGAGGTGGTGGGCGTCGCCTCGAATCCGACCGAGGCAGTGCGGGAGGTGGAGCGGCTGCGGCCGCGCGTCGTGCTCGTCGATATCGACCTCGGGGAGTACAGCGGCTTCGAGCTCGGAAGCCGGCTGGCCAGCGTCGACACCGCCAGCGTCATCCTGATCTCGACGCACGCGGAGTCCGACTTCACGGATCTGATCATCGCAAGCCCCGCGATCGGGTTCATCCCCAAGTCCCAACTGTCTGCCCGCGCCATCCACGACCTGCTTGGTGACGAGCCCGATGGAGATGCGGGCCGTAGTTCCTGAGGCGCGTCCTATTCCAGCCAGGGAGCAAGGTCCCTGGCTCCGAGGTGAATGATGCCGTCTTCGCGTTGGCTCGGGGTGGGCCACGCCGACACATCGGGGCCGGACGCAGGAGTACGCGCCACGGATCAGGCTCTTGTCGGCGACGACGCGAAACTCCTGGTCGTCTTCGCCTCTGAGTCACATGACCTGTCCGCCATGGTCCGGCAGATCAGCGCCCGTTCCGGGGGCGTGCCTCTCATCGGATGCACGACCGCCGGCGAAATCGCGACGAGCGGTCCCGGTGACGCCGGCGTCGTCGTGACTGCGCTGGGCGGAGACGGCTTCTCGGTGGCTACGACCGTTGCGACCGGGCTGTCCCATGATCTGCGCGTCGCGGGGGCGCACGCGGCGGACTGCCTGGGCTCGATCGAGGATCGGGCCCACCGCGTTTTGCTGCTCCTGACGGATGGCCTTGCCGGCGATCAGCAGGAGATCGTGCGGGGCGCGTACGGGGTGCTCGGGGCGGGCGTCCCGATCGTCGGCGGCTGCGCCGGCGACGAGCTGCGGATGACGAGGACGTCCCAGCTGTATGGCGATCGGGTCCTGACCGACGCCGTCGTAGCCGCAGCGATCGGTTCCGACGCGCCGCTCGGGATCGGCGTGCGACACGGCTGGCGCAAGGTCGGCGAGCCGATGCTCGTGACGCGCAGTGGCGGAAATCGGGTCTACACGCTGGACGACCGGCCGGCGCTTGACGTCTACTTGGAGCGCCTCGCCGCGCCCGCGCCGGCGCGCGCGAGCCAGGAAGAGCTCGCGCGCCTTGCGCTGACCCACCCCCTCGGGCTCGGCCGCCGCGACGGCGAGGAGCACGTCCGCTTCGTCGGCGGTGGCGACTTCGCCGATCGGTCGTTGTCGTGCATTGCCGACGTCCCGCAGGGTGGGCTGGTGTGGATCATGGAGGGCGATGCCGCATCGATGCTCGAGGCGACCGACGCCGCCTGCAGCGATTCGCTCGCGTCGTTCGAAGGCCGGTCGCCGCTCGGCATGCTCGCGTTTGACTGCATCGCAAGGCGCGGCGTGCTCGGAGATGACGGGATCCGGAAGGAGATCGACCGGGTCGCGCTGAGTGCCGCGGGAGCGCCCGTGGCGGGCTTCTACACGTACGGTGAGATCGCTCGCACGCACGGCCTGAGTGGTTTCCACAACCAGACGCTCGTCGTTCTGTCGATCGGCTGAGATGACGCTCCCGCCCGCCTGGGCCAGCCAGCAGCTCGGGGAGTTCCTCACTGCCGTCTCGTCGTTCGAGACCGAGGCCTCGGCGGGGCTCAGGGCGGTCGAGCGAGTGGCCGAGGCGCTCGACGCCGAGGTCGCCGCGATCGTGTCCCGCGGCAAGCTCGTCGCCGCGGTCGGGTATCCGGCGGGTGCCACCCCCGTCGCCGAGCTGGATGCGGTCGCACGTGGCGTCAGCCGGGAGCTCGCCGTCCCGGGTGTCGGGGTCTGCCCCGCAGCGAGGGCACCACTCGAGCATCCCCCGGACGCGACGCTCGTCCTGGCGCGGTCCGGACCCCGGAGCCTGAGCGCCGAGGAGACGAGCGTGCTGCGCGGGATGGCGCGCGTGACCTCGATGACGATGCGCACGCTGGCGCTCCTCTCGGACGAGCGTGCCCTGCGAGAGGAGCAGGCAGCGCTGCGGCGCGTCGCGGTGCTCGTCGCCCGCGGAGTACCGCAAAATGAGATCTTTGCCGCGGTGGCTCAGGAGGCGAGCCGACTGGCTTGCGCCGAGCTCGTGCAGATACACCGGTATGACAAGGATGGCTCGTCGGTGGCGGTAGCGGTGTGGGGGAGCGAGGACCTCGAGGTCGGGGTCCGCTCTCCCAAGGGTCAAGACAACATCCGGACGACGGTTCTGCGCACCGGCCGGACCGCGCGCCGCGACGACGTGGTCGGGAGTCCGATCGTCGTCGACGGCCGTCTCTGGGGCGTGCTGATCGCCGCCACGATTCGGCCTGGGCGCATGCCACCCGAGGCCGAGGCGCGCATCGCCGGCTTCACCGAGCTGGTGGCGACCGCGATCTCGAACGCGCAGACCCGCGCCGAGCTTGCCGCCTCACGCGCGCGCGTCGTTGCTGCCTCCGACGAGACGCGGCGCCGGATCGAGCGGGACCTCCACGACGGCACCCAGCAGCGGCTGGTTGCGCTCGCTCTCCTCCTGCACAGCGCCGCGGACGCCATTCCGGCCGAGCTGCCAGGGCTGCGGGTTCAGTTGTCGCACGCGGAGGAAGAGCTCCAGGGGTTGCTCGACGAAGTCCGCGAGATCGCGCGCGGGCTGCATCCCGCGATCCTTTCGAAGGGGGGCCTCGTGCCCGCTCTCGGCGCGCTTGCCCGCCGCTCGAGCCTGCCGGTGCAGCTTGACGTCCGGGCCCCGGAGCCGCTGCCGGAGCCCGTGGAGGTGGCCGCGTACTACGCGATCTCGGAGGCGTTGACGAATGCGGCCAAGCACGCGAACGCGTCGGCCGCGCACGTCGCTCTCGAGGCCCGCAACGGCAGGCTGCACGTCCAGGTACGCGACGACGGCGTCGGGGGAGCGGATCCCGCGCGCGGCTCGGGAATCGTCAGCCTCTGCGACCGCGTCGAGGCGCTGGGTGGGACGATCGTGGTGTCCAGCCCGCCGGGCGAGGGAACCTCGATGGTGGTCGAGCTCCCGATCAGACCACGTCCGGGTATTGATGTGACTTCTTAGGCGGGCTTTCGCTGCGGTGGCGCGCGCTCGGGTTCCTTCGCGAGGATCGGAGCGCCGTTGCCGGACTCGCCGGGGCTGAGCTGGGCTGGGGCCTGCGCCGCCGTCGACTCGGCCGCCGGCCCGGCCGCGACCCCGCGGAGTATCGGCGTGATCAGATCCATCGGAAGCGGGAACACGATCGTGGAGTTGTTCTCGCCGCTGCCGAGCTCGGACATCGTCTGCAGGTAGCGCAGCTGGATCGCCGCCGGGTTGCGCGACATGATCGCCGCCGCCTCGCCCAGCGAGGACGACGCCTGCAACTCGCCCTCGGCGTGGATCACCTTGGCGCGGCGCTCGCGCTCGGCCTCAGCCTGGCGGGCCATCGCGCGCTGCATGGTGGTGGGGATGCCCACGTCTTTGATCTCGACCGTCGTGACCTTGATGCCCCAGGGCTCGGTCTGCTCGTCGATGATCTGCTGGAGATCCTCGTTCAGCCGCTCTCGCTCGGCCAGGAGCGCGTCGAGGTCGGCCTTGCCCAGGACGGAGCGCAACGTGGTCTGGGCGATCTGCGACGTCGCCTTGCGCGCGTCTTCGATGCTCACCACGGAGGCGCACGCGTCGACGACGCGGAAGTAGACGACGGCGTCCACGCGCGCCGGGACGTTGTCGCGCGTGATGACGTCCTGCGGCGGGACGTTCAGGGTCACCGTTCGCAGCGAGACCCGCACCATCCGGTCGACGCCGGGCATGAGCAGGATGAGCCCCGGGCCGCGGATGGACATCAGCCGGCCGAGCCGGAAGACGACGGCGCGCTCGTACTCACGCAGCACCCGCACGGACGCGCCGAGCAGGCACGCGGCCAGGAAGACGACCAACAGCGCCGCCACGATCAGGACCATCATGGTGCCATCTCCCATTCCTCGGCACGGCGCACGGTCAGCGTCAGGCCGTCGACATGTTCCACGACGATCGGGTCGCCGGGGACGAGTTCCTCCTCGTGCTCCCAGACACGCGCGCGCCAGAGCGCGCCGTCGACCAGCACGCAGCCGACCGGGGCCGGGATGGCCCGCAGCTCGCCGCGCCGTCCGATCAGGCCGGCGGCGCCGCCGCGCACCGGTGTGCGCCGCACGACGAGCAGGCGGCTGACGACGACGGCGAGGTAGGCCGCGCCGACCGCGCCCGCCGCCAGCCCGACCGCCAGCCCGAGGACGAGGCCGCCGCCGGCGCCCTCTATCACCAGGACGATGCCCGTGGCCAGCGCCGCCACCGCGGCCCCGCCGAGGACTCCGTGCGAGACGACGTGCGCCTCGGCCACCGCGAGTGCGGTGCCCATGACCAACAGCGCGAGGCCGAGTGACGACACAGAAAGCTCCTTGCACCGATGGTACTCCCGGGCCGGGCCCGGATCCAGGGAACCGAGTCAGCGTCCTCCCGGGTTACGACTTGAGGGTGGCGCCCGGTTGATGCGTGCTCCAGTCGTGAGGACGTGGGTCCGAGGCACGCTAACGCGGTGACCACGGTGGGACGAGGCGGTTCGCGACCCCGCGACCTGGGCATGCCACAACCCAGAAAGGGAACCTCCACGCGGCATGACGGAGTTTGGCTACACGATGATGTGCGAGCAGTCGCCTCCTGACCGGCTCGTGCGCGATCTGCGCTCGGCCGAGGAGGCCGGGTTCGACTTCTCGGTCATCAGCGACCACTACCAGCCGTGGGTCTCGGCCCAGGGCCACTCCGGCTATGCGTGGTCGATCCTCGGGGCGGCAGCGCAGGCCACTGAGCGGATCCCGCTCATGACGTACGTGACGTGCCCGATCCTGCGCTATCACCCGGCGATCGTCGCGCAGAAGGCCGCGACGATGCAGATCCTGTCGGGCGGCCGGTTCCGCCTGGGGCTCGGCGCGGGTGAGAACCTCAACGAGCACGTCGTCGGTCAGGGCTGGCCGGCGGTGGGCGTCCGGCACGAGAAGCTCTCCGAGGCGGTGGACATCATCTCCGCGCTCTTCGACGGCGAAAACTCGGTCAACTACCGCGGCAAGCACTTCGACGTCGAGTCGGCCAGGCTCTGGGACCTCCCCGATGAACGGGTGCCGATCGGCATCGCCGTCTCCGGCCCGGATTCGTGCCGTCTGGCCGGCCGGAAGGCCGACGTCATGGTCGCCACCGAGCCCAAGCCCGAACTGAGCGAGATGTTCGACGCCGCGGGCGGGGCGGGCAAGCCAAAGGTAGGGCAGATCGCGGTGGCCTACGACCCCGACCGCAACGCGGCCGTGCAACGCGCCCATGAGCAGTTCCGCTGGTTCGGGCTCGGGTGGAAGGTCAACACGGACCTTCCGGGACCGCCGTCCTTCGAGGACGCGACACAGTTCATCACGCCCGAGCAGGTCGCCGAGCAGCTCCCGTGCGGGCCGGACCTCGACGAGCACGTGGAAAAGATCAAGCCGTTCATCGACGCGGGCTTCACGGAGGTCGCGCTCGTGCAGATCGGCGGCGAGCACCAGGACCGGTTCATGTCGTGGGCTGAGAAGGAGTTGCTACCGGCCCTGCGCGCGCTCTAGCGCCCCGGCCACCGCGGCGCCGGGGGGTTCGAGCGCTGGCCGATCGGGCGGGGGCCGATGTCACCAGTGTTGGGCAGCCGCGCTGCGACCTCCTCGCGGCCGAGGCGCTCCTTCTGCTCCACCTCGAAGATGTCCATCAGCTTTCCTTCGTCGTGGGTTCGGTGGGGCAGGGTTCCAGCCGCTCGCCGGCCGCGTGGGGCACGGGTCGCGCCCGGCGGCGATCCAACGCTCTCAGGGACGGCATCGACCGCCAGCGCATTGTCGGTCAGGTCTCCATGAGGTGGTAGCCCTGCTCCGCGTTGTCGATTCCGCGAGACCGCGCATCACCC
>JAOPZJ010000346.1 GCA_025964155.1 Solirubrobacterales bacterium | reverse complement strand
CGCCGCGTCTCCGGGATCGCGTGCCAGAGCACGGTCCAGATGTCGGTGGCCGGAGCGGTGCGGCCGAAGCTGAAGATGCGGCGGTCGCCTTCGGCCATCAGCTCGTCCGCGCGGCTCGTCATCGAGTAGGAGACGAGCCGGCCGGACTTGTGCCGCGCCAGCAGGCCGCGGGTCACCAGGCGCGCGAGCGCCGCCCGCGCCGCCTCGGTCGAGAAGCCGAGGGCGCCGAGGATCTCGACCATCCCGCCCGACCAGACGGTCTCGCCGGGCTCGCGCACGTAGGCGCCGAAGATCGTGAGGATTAGATCCTGGGGCTGCGGGGTCGGCGGTGTGTGGCCGTTGCTCGCCATCAGGCCGCAGCCTCCGCGACGGGATGCGGCCGGAGGGCGAGCGAGACCCGCCCGCTCGCGCAGAGGCGACCGGTGTCGTCGCTGATGTCGACGCCGCCGCGGACGACCTGCGTCGGCTGCGGGTGATGCGGCTGCACCACGAGCTCGCCGAACGCCCCGTCGTCATCGCAGCGCACCGCCCGGAGCCCGTAGAACGCGTCGAAGGCGGAGTGGGGGGCGAGAGGGGGATCGTTCATGATCTGCATGGCGACACGCTGACCTGCGCAACATACCTGGGCGCGGCGGACGGAGCCGCGCGCAGTGGAGGCGGGGGGCCCGATCCGCCCCGAAGATGTCGACGGCGTCTTCCTCTACGACGCCTACCCGGTGATGGCGCTGATCCAGGCGGCCGACCTGGGCCTCGTCCCCGCCGGCGACCGGCGTCAGGCGCGCTGGACCCGCGCCCATAAAAAGTCTGCATATCAACGTGGTGATGTGTGTACGATAGCGGCTGACGCCGCCGCCCCCAACCCATCCATCACCGAGGAGCACCCACCGACATGACCAGCACCAGCGTCACCGACCTCGTCGCCGGTCTCGCCGACGGCTCCGTCGAGGTCATCGACCTCACGCAGCCCCTCAGCGAGACCACGCCGGTCCTGGTCCTCCCGGACCCGTTCGCGAACACGCCGCACCTCTCCCGCAAGACGCTGAGCAAGTTCGACGACAACGGCCCGGCGTGGGCGTGGGACGTCCTCGAGCTCGGTGAGCACACCGGCACGCACCTCGATGCGCCGATCCACTGGATCACCGGCAAGGACGGCGAGGACGTCGCGTCGATCCCGCCCGGGCGCCTCGTCGGCCCGGCCGTCGTCATCGACAAGACGGCCGAGGTCGCCGCCGACCCGGGGTACCTGCTGACGCCGGACGACCTCGCCGCGTACGAGGCCGAGCATGGCGCGATCGCGCCCGGCTCGTGGATCCTGTTCCGCACCGGCTGGGGCTCGCGCGCGAGCGCCGAGGCCGCGTTCCTGAACGCCGGCCCCGAGGGCCCGGTCACCCCCGGCCCGGACGTCGCCGCCGCCAGGTGGCTCGCCGAGCATCCGAACGTCGTCGGCTTCGGCGTGGAGACCGTCGGCATCGACGCAGGTGCCGCGGGCGGCTTCGATCCCGGCTTCCCCGTGCACAACTTCCTCCTCGGGGCGGGCCGCTATGGCCTCACGCAGCTCGCGAACCTGGAGGCCCTGCCGGCGGCCGGCGCGCTGATCGTGGTCGCCCCGCTGAAGCTCGTCGACGGGACCGGCTCGCCCTCGCGCGTGCTGGCCTTCGTCCCGCGCTAGCACGTGGACAGCGGCACCGTCGTGGGGGACGCCCGGCAGCCGCGGGGCGGGCGGGCGGTGCGGGACAAGCGGGCGAGGGGCGGCTTCGCCATCAAACGCGGGCTGGCGGCTGAGGGCCACGGGCCCGCCGCCGCACCGCGCTCGTACCCGCACCGCTCAGCCGAAGCTCGACAGCTCGGCGACGAGGCGGTCGACCTCTTCGGCGGTGTTGTAGTGCGTCATGCCGATCCGCAGCGAGCGGTCGCCGAAGCCGAGCGTCTCGTAGAGGCCCAGCGAGTACCAGGTGTCGCTGCTCCAGACCCCGACGCCGCGCGCGCCGAGCTGCTCGGAGACGACGTCCGCCGGGACGCCGTCCACGTTGACGACGAACGTCGGCAGCCGCCCCTCCAGGCCCGGGAGCCCGTAGCGGATGACGCTCTCCGGCAGCGTGGTCAGAAAGCGCTCCGCGAGGGTGCGCTCGTAGGCGCCGATCGCCGCCATGCCGCCGATCTCGTCGAGGTAGTCGAACGTGGCGTTGAGGCCCGCGAGCGCCTCGAACGGGAACGTGCCCGTGCTCATCTTGCGCCCGGTCGTGGGCGTGGGGAGCGGGCGCACCTTGTACGGGCGCCACGTCTCCGCGACCGCGGCGCGGGCGTAGGCGAAGCCGAGGTGCGGCCCGCAGAACTTGTACGTCGAGCAGAGCATCACGTCGGCGCCGAGCGCCTCGACGTCCACGGGCTCGTGCGCGGAGAAGTGCACGCCGTCGACCCAGCTGAGCGCGCCGACCGCGTGCGCCAGGTCGCTGATCTCGCGGACCGGCGTCAGGGTGCCGACCGCGTTGGAGGCCGCCGTGAACGCCACGACGCGGGTGCGGTCGTTGAGCTTCGCGCGCAGGTCGTCGAGGTCGAGCGTCGTGTCGGGCCGGACGGCGATCGTCTGCAGGTCCAGGTCGTGGTCACGCGCGACCTCGATCCACGGGGCGACGTTCGCGTCGTGGTCCAGGGCGGACACGAGCACGCGGTCGCCGGCCTGCCAGTCGCGCGACGCGGTCCGGGACAGCGTGAAGTTCAGCGACGTCATGTTCATCCCGAACGTGATCTCGTCGGGCCGGCACGAGAAGAACGCGCCCGCGCGGCGCTCGGCCTCCTCGAGGATGGCGGTCGCGCGGCGGCTCGTGGCGTAGGGCGCGCCGAGGTTCGCGCTGGACTCGCGCATCGCCGCCGCGATCGCATCGCCGACCGAGTCCGGCACCTGCGTGCCACCGGGGCCGTCGAAGAACACGAAGCCGCCGGAGAGCGAGGAGAAGCGCTCGCGGACGGCGGCGATGTCGAAGGTGTGAGTCGCGGACAAAAGGGCCTCCGGGGCGGGGACAGGGGTCCAAAGAAATGGGCTATAAAGATGTACCACACACGGCAAGTGATACCTGAGCACGGCGCCTCAGACCCCGCCCCGGCGGGCGCACCAGCGCTCCGAGCGATCGGCGGGGAGGACGGACGGGCGGCGCGCGGCCGGTTACGCGTCGCCGGCCGAGGTCGGCCAGGGCGGCATCGCGCGCCCGGTGAACGCCTCCCACGTGCCCTCGAGCATCCCCAGATGGCGGCGCATCGTCGTCTCGATCCGCTGCGGATCGCGGGAGGCGATCGCGTCGATCGTCTCCTGGTGCATGTCGATCGTCCGCTGCGCCTCTTCCGGATCCTCGGCGGGCGGGTTGCGCGTCAGCTCGAGCCGCTCGAGGAGTGTCTGCACGAGCGCGACCACGACCTCGTTGTGCGTCGCGCGGGCGATGCCGATGTGGAACGAGGGATCGAGCTCGCGGACGCGCTGGGTGTCATTCCCGGCGCGGACCTGCTCGTACAGGACCTGCCGCAGAGCCTGCAGATCCTCAGCTTTTGCGCTCTCTCCGGCCAGTCTGGCGACCTGCGGCTCGAGCAGTCGGCGGGCGTGGAGGGCGTCGGCGATCTCATCGAGCTCCACGCCGCCGGGGGAGTCGAGCAGCTCCAGCGGGACGGCCTCGGACTTCACGAACGTGCCGCTGTTGCGGCCCTGTCCCGAGCGCGCCTCCAGCACGCCCGCCTCGCGCAGGCGCGTGAGCCCCTTGCGGACCGTCATGCGGCTCACCCCGAGCTGCTCGGCGAGCGTGCGCTCGACCGGGAGGCGGTCGCCGAGGCGCAGGTCGCCGCGCTGGATGGCAGAGCCGATCTGGGAGACGACGTCGCGGATGGTGCCGCGACCCGCGAGCGCCGTCAGCTCGATCTGCCTCCGGTCACTGGCGGGCGGGGTGGTCACGGGCCCGAATCTACCAGAGGCCTCGGCGTGGTTGCAGCCGCCGCATCATTGGTCTAGGATTCCAGTCCATGGAGCTTGCCGAGTATCTGCGTGCGCACCGCGAACGCCAGCTCGAAGAACTCGCGACGTTCGCCGCGTTCCCGTCCGTGAGCGCGCTCGACGAGCATCGCCAGGACCTGCTCGCGTGCGCCGGCTGGCTCGAGCAGCACCTCGCGGGCCTCGGCCTCGACAACGTGCAGCTGCTCGAGGCCGGCGGCAACCCCGTCGCCTACGGAGAGTGGCTCGGCGCCGGGTCGGACGCGCCGACGATCCTCGTCTACGGCCACTACGACGTGCAGCCGGCCGACCCGTTCGAGCTGTGGACGACGCCGCCCTTCACCCCGACGGTCCGCGACGGCGCGATGTTCGCCCGCGGCATCTCCGACAACAAGGGCCCGATCTTCGCCGCGCTGGCCGGCATCGGGTCGACGCTGGCTGCCGAGGGGCGCCTCGCGTGCAACGTCAAGGTGATCGTCGAGGGCGAGGAGGAGCTGCGCTCCGACCGCCTGGACGCGCTCATCGACCGGCGCCGCGACCTGCTCGCCGCCGACCTGCTGGTGAACACCGACGGCGCGTTCCTCGCGCCCGGCCAGCCGTCGGTCCCGGTCGGCCTGCGCGGGATGGTCGCCATCGAGCTGACCCTCACGACCGCCGCCGGAGACCTGCACTCCGGCCTCTTCGGCGGCGTCGTGCCGAACGCGCTGCACGCCCTGACCCAGCTGCTGGCGACGCTGCGCGCCCCGGACGGCCGCGTCCTCGTGGACGGGTTCTACGACGGCGTGCTGCCCGTCCCGGAAGCCGAGCTCGCCGCGTGGGCCGCCCTCCCGCTCGACGACGCGGACATCCGCGCGCAGGCCGGCGTGCCCGCGCTGATGGGCGGCCCCGAGCCGTCGACGCTCGAGCGCCAGTGGTCGCAGCCGACGCTCGACCTCAACGGGGTCTGGGGCGGGTTCCAGGGCCAGGGCGTCAAGACCGTCATCCCCGCGCAGGGGCACGCCAAGCTGTCCTGTCGGCTCGTGCCTGGGCAGCGCATGGACGAGGTTCTGGCCCGGGTGATCACGCACCTGGAGCGCCACACGCGCGACGGTGCGCAACTGCGCATCGTCTCCACGCTCGAGGGGACGCCGCCGATGGTCATGCCCGCCGACCATCCCGCCGTGACCGCCGCGCGCACCGCGCTGACGGCGGGATTCGGCCGCGAGGCGGTGCTGTGCCGGCTCGGCGTGTCCGTGCCCGTGAACGAGATCGTCGACCGGCACCTCGGCATCCCCGCCGTCCAGCTGGCCTCCTCGTCCCCGACCGACGCCTTCCACGCGCCCGACGAGCACTTCACGCTGGCCAGCTTCGACGCCGGCGTGCGCACGATGGCCGAGTTCCTGCCCGCCTACGCCGCCGCGCACCGGGGCTGACGATGCGGCTGCACGTCCTCTCCCTCGGGGCCAGCGAGGTCGACAAGGGCGTCATGCTCACGCCCGGCATTGACCTGGGCGAGTGGGTCATGACACCCGTCCCCGCCTACCTCGTCGAGACCGACGACGGCGAGCGCGTGCTGATCGACACCGGACTGCACCCCGACCACATCGCGGACCCCGGGATGACGTGGCGCGACGTGCCCATGATGGCCTCCGCCATGCGCGAGGCCATGGCGCCGGAGCACCGCATCGAGCATCAGCTCGGCCTGCTCGACCTGACCGTCGACGACGTCACGCACGTCGTGAGCTCGCACCTGCACTACGACCACTGCGGGCAGCACTTCCACTTCAAGGGGCAGCCGATCCTCGTGTCCGGCGCCCATCTGGCGGCCGCCCGCGCGGACCCGGCGTTCTTTCCGCCGCGCTACTTCGAACTGCCCGAGCTGAACTGGGTCGACACCGACGGGCAGACCGAGCTCTTCAAAGGGATCAGCGTCATCGAGACCCCCGGCCACGCACCGCACCACCGCTCGTTCCTGATCGACCTGCCGGAGTCCGGCCCGGTGATCCTCGCGATTGACGCGATCCTCAGCAAGCACCAGGTCGACACCGACTCCTGGGTCGGCCAGCCGGATGTTGAGACCGCCCGCGCGAGCGGCCGGCACCTGCTGAGCGTCGCGGCGGCCCGGGGCGCCTCGATCCTCTTCGGCCACGACCCGGAGCAGTGGGTGCAGATCCGCCGCGCGCCCGACTTCTACGACTAGGCCCACGGCGGCGGCGCTGCACGCGCCGCCGCGCTCATCCACCGCAGACGCAGGCGCAACACCCGTCCATTCCTGGAAAGCATCGAGTTGGAGGCACACGTCGTGACATCTCTTCCCTTCACCCGCCGGGTCCGCGGGACCGTCGCCGTCGCGCTGGTCCTGGCGGCGTCCGCGGTCCTCGCCGCCGGCTGCGGCTCGTCGGACTCCTCGTCCTCCGCGAGCGCCCCCGCGTCCACGCCCGCGAGCACGGGCACTACGACGACGGCGGCGGCCCCGGCCGCCGTCCCGTTCGCGGGCGCCGAGAGCACGCTGCCCACGAGCTACCCGACGCCGACCGCGGGCACGCTCACCCTCGGCTACCTGAACCCGTCCAGCGGCCAGGAGTCCCTCAACGCGATGCAGCACGGCTTCGAGCGCGAGGCGGCCAAGTACGGCGCGAAGGTCACCGCACTGGACGCGAAGCTCTCCGTCGACCAGCAGGTCAGCCAGTTCCAGACGCTGATCGACCAGAAGGTCGACGCGATCGCCGTCTACCCGCTGGATCCCGGTGCGCTCGCGCCGCTCGTCAAGCGCGCGAACGCCGCCGGAATCCCGGTCGTCGGGGACGAGGTCACGCTCGACTCCACGCAGCCGGCGACCGGCTTCGCGACCCAGGTCTGGCTCGGCCCGGACGAGAACGCCTACGAGATCGCCAAGGGCATGGCCGCCGCCAAGCCCGGCGCGAAGGTCGGCCTGATCGGCTTCGCGGCGCCCGTCCCGTACATCAAGACGATCGTCACGCGCGTCGGCTTCTGGGCGAAGAAGTTCGGCCTGACCGTGGTCGGCGAGTCCGACAACAAGGACGACTCGATCGCCGGCGGCACGACCGCGGCCACGGGCCTGCTCGGCCGGTACTCCGACCTCGACGCGATCTTCGCCTACAACGAGGACTCCGCCCTCGGCGCCTACAGCGCGATCCGCTCCGCTGGCAAGCAGAAGGACATCGCGATCTTCTCCAACAACGGCGCCACCGAGGGCCTGCAGGGCGTGAAGAACGGCAAGCTCACCGCGACCTGGCAGTTCGACTCGCTCGCGACCGGCGCGCTGACCGCCGACGCCGCGCTGAACGCCGCGTCCACGGTGAAGATCCCGCCGGCCGTCCTCGTCCCGAAGCCGAAGGAGATCAACCCCTCCAACGTCGGCTCCGCCAAGAACTGGGACCAGCAGCTGGCGGACGCCGGCTGAGCACGGGATGGCCCCGCCCGCTCCCCACCCGTCACCGCCGCCTCCGTCCCCTCTTCCGGGGGCGGTGGTGACCGATGTGCTCCGCGTCGCAGGCCTGCACAAGCGCTACGGCGGCGTGCACGCGCTGCGCGGGGCGGACCTCGTCGTCGGCGCGGCCGAGGTCCACGCGCTCGTCGGCGCCAACGGCTCCGGTAAGTCGACGCTCCTCGGGGTCCTGTCCGGGCAGCAGACGCCCGACGCGGGGACGGTGCTGCTGGACGGCGCGCCGCTCGCCTTCGGGCGGCCGCGCGCGTCGGCGCGGGCCGGCATCGCGATCGTGACGCAGGAGACGACGCTGGTCCCGCAGCTGTCGATCGCGGAGAACATCATGCTCGGGCCCGTCAAGCCGCGCGGGCGCTTCGGCGTCGACTGGCGCGCGCTGCACGCGCAGGCCGGTGTCGCGCTGGAGCGCCTCGGGCTGGATCTCGACACGCGCCGGCCGGTCGCGCAGCTGCGTCCCGACGAGCGCCAGCTGGTCGAGATCGCGCGCGCCGTGTCGCGGTCCGCGCGGCTGCTGATCCTCGACGAGGCGACGAGTTCGCTGACCGACGAGGAGGTCGCCAAGCTGTTCGCGGTCGTCCGTTCGCTGTGCGACCAGCGCGTGGCGGTCATCACCGTCTCGCACCGGATGCCCGAGATCTTCGCGGTCGCCGACCGCCTGACCGTGCTGCGGGGCGGGCTGACCGTGGCGGCGGGCGCGGCGGCGGAGTTCGATTCGGACGCGCTGGTCGACGCGATGTCGGGCCGCCCGGCGTCGAAGGCGCTCGGCGCCGCCACGCACGACGCGACGCCCGCCGCCCCGCCCGTCCTACGGGTCCAGCGCTTGAGCTCGCCGCGGGTCCTGGACGCCGTCGACCTCGACGTGGGCGCCGGCGAGATCGTCGGCCTCGCCGGCCTGATGGGCTCCGGCCGCAGCGAGCTGCTGGAGGTCCTCTTCGGCGTCCGGCGGCGGTCGGACGGCACGGTGCTGCTCGACGACGCGCCGCTCGACGCGCGCTCCCCGCAGCGGGCGATCGCGGCCGGGCTCGGGCTCGTCGGCGCTGACCGCAAGGCCTCGGGCCTCGTGATGTCGATGAGCCTGGAGGAGAACATCTCGATGGTCAGCACCCGCGGCGCCG
>JAOPZJ010000333.1 GCA_025964155.1 Solirubrobacterales bacterium | reverse complement strand
TGGAGCCTGAGGCCCCACAGAGGTGGATGAAACTCCGTTCACATCCCATGCGGCCCGTGGGTTGGTGACCCTAAGGGCACCGAGCGCGTCCACGTCGGAGGTGCGCGTACGCCTCCCGGTCACGATTTACTTATGTATTTACTTGTGCTACCTTGCCTTTACCAGCACCCGACAAAGGAGAGGCACATGGGAACCGATGCTCCCGACCTCACCCCCACGCAGGAGAAGCAGGTCACGATCCCGGTCCCCGAGGACCGTGTCCCCGAGTTCTACGCGTTCTACGCGCGCTTCCTGGCCGCCGCCCGACCCGGCCGGCGGCGCGGCCGGTGTCGCGGCTCGCACGGCTACGGCTGCGGCGGGCGCCACGAGGAATCAGACGTCATGCCGGAGCAGACCGCTGCCGGTGACACGGAGCCCCCGCAGGCGCCGGCCGCCTGATGGCAGACAAGCAGATCACGGTGGGGGTCCCTGAAGACCGCGTGCCGGAGTTCTACGCCTGGTTCGCCGCCTTCCTGGCGGCGGACCGCGCCGGGGGCGGGGCGGGCGGGACCGGGTCGGGGCCGTTCGGTCCCGGCGCGATGGGTCGCGGACGAGGCCGGGGGATGCGCGGTCATCACCACGAAACCCAGCCCTGGACCGCGGACGACACCGACCAGGCCGAATGGCTCCTGCGCAAGCTCGCGCCACCGGCGCGCGCCCTCTTCGATCTGCTCGCCGCCCACCCCGGCGAGCGCTTCGGCGGCAACGACGTCGCCGCCCGCCTCGGCCTGGAGAAGGGCGCCCATGGCGTCGCAGGCATCCTTGCCTGGCCCGGTCGCTACAGCCGCAAGCTCGACCGCGAGCTGCCGATCCTCACCGAGGGTCGCCCCGACGGCGGCACCGACTACTACATGGACCCCGCGGTCGCCGCGCTGTTCGCGCCCTCACCTCCCGTGCGACGAGCGGCGGGTGCGTCGTAGAATCGCGGCGTGCGTGCCGCCTGCGTCGCCCGTGACCGCCACCGTCGCCTCAGCCGGCTGCTCCCCCTGACGCTGCTGCTGCTCGTCGGAGCCGGCCCGGGCGCCGGCACCGCCTCCGCCGACCGCGTCAGCGACACGGCGATCAAGTGGGCCGTCCATCAGAACGGCCACCGCGAGGTCGGCACGAGCAACTGCTCCAGCCGCATCACGCGCTGGGAGCGCGACATGGGCCTCGACGTCCCGCCCTGTCGCCCATGGTGCGGCGCGTTCGTCCACCAGGCGTTCCTGCGGGCCGGCATCCGGCTCTCCCCTCGGCTGATCGACCCCGCACGCAGCTACAGCGACGCCGTCGCCGGCCGCCGCGGCCTGCGAGCGATCGCCACGAGCGACGTGCGCCCCGGGGACCTGCTGTTCTTCGCCCTGCACAGCGGCTCCTCGCAGGCCTCGCACCTGGCGATCGTCACGAGCCGGCCGCGCAACGGCAGCGTGCGCACGGTCGAGGGCAACATCGGCCATCACGTGCGCACGATGACCCGCGGCCTGCGCTACGCCGTCCTCGCCGCACGGGTCGTGCGCTGAGCCTCAGAAGGTGTCTCGATACCCGGACGTGGTCTGAGGCGGCGGGAGTATTGAGACGGCTTCTCAGGCCACAAACAGCGTGAGGTCCGGCTCGCGCTCGCCGCGCAGGACCGCCAAATCCACCTCGACGCAGCGCAGTCCCCGCGACTCGGCGAGCGTCCGGGCCTGCGGCTTGATCTGCTGCGCGGCCAGGACGCCGGTGCAACCGGCCAACGCCGGATCCTGGCGGATGAAGCCGAGGTAGCGGGTCAGCTGCTCGACCGCATCGATCGTCGCCACGCGCTTGATCTCGACGGCGATCCAGCCGTCGGCGTCGTCGCGGCACATGAGGTCCACGGGCCCGATGTCCGTCGGCCACTCGCGCCGGACGAGGCGAAAGCCCTCGCCGCACCAGTGCGGCTGGTCGGCGAGCAACTCCTGCAGGTGCTTCTCCACGCCGTCCTTCTCGAGTTCGGCGGCCTCGCCCATGTCGTGCGTCACGTCGGACACCACCTCGACGATGCGAATGTCCAGCCGGTCTTCGGTCTTACCGGCGAACTTGCGCACGACGATCCGCTCCAGTGGCTCCCCCTCGAACTCCAGCGCCGTCGGCGGGGTCATCCAGTTCTGTGGCTTGACGCTAGACCCCCCATCGTGCCAGATGCTCAGGCCGCCGTCGTCCTTGAGCATGATGAGCCGCACCGCCTCGGGCAGATGGGTCGTCAGACGGCCGGTGTAGTCGACGGAGCAGCGGGCGACGATCAAGCGCACCGGGCAACCCTACGGAAGGGGGCGGACCGAGCCACGGCACCGTCCCGGCGCGCGCAGCACGCCTGGGAGGGGATGCGCGCCGACTGCCTGCGGTCCATCCTGGAGACGGTCTACGCCCTGGTACGCCCGCGCGGGGTTGTGTCGGGCAGACGAGCGCGACAAGGTCCGCGACGCCGAACGCGAAGAAGACCGCACGCCACATCTTCCACGCCTTCCAGTCGAGCCCGCCTTCCCGCCGCTTCCGCTCGACGGGGTGGCGTGTCGGTTTTCGACGCCGAGCGAAACGGCGCGCGTGTTGATTCGTTCGCTGAGCTGCTGCTCACGGTCGCGCAACTGCCACAGCGCGATCGCTACCACGAACAACGTAAGGGAACGAGGCGCGACGCGAAGGAGGTAGCGACCGCCGTCTCAGCTGACGGTGACCGCGCCGGCCAGTCGTGCCGCGGAGTCGGGGTCGTGCGAGGGCAGGTAGACGGTCGGATGCTGTGCGCAGTGGGCCAGGATCGTGTCCAATGTCGCGACGTGCACCTTGGGGTCCGGTCCGATCGCGTCGGCGCGCCGGGCTTTCAGCTGCTCAAGCGAGTCGGTAGCGTCGCCGGCGAGCATCACGTGACGGCCTGAGTCATCGACGCAGATCACCGAGACGTGGCCGGGCGTGTGCCCGGGAGTTTCGACGGCGACGACGCGGCCGTCGTCGCTGAGCGCACGGCTGCGGGCGAACGCCCCGAAAGGCCCGCCATCCAGCGCGAAGGGCTCCGGGGCGAAGCCGTCCGGCAGTGGCTGGCGCAGGACGCGACGCATGACCCGCGGGAAGGCGCCCCCAAGGAACTGCAGCTCGGCATCGTGGATCCGCACGGGCGCGCGCACATGCGAGAGCCCGTCGACGTGGTCGCCGTGGTGATGGGTGAGCACGACCGCGGAAACGTCCTCCAGCGACAAGCCGGCGGCCGCCATGGCGCTCGGTAGCTCCTGCTCGCGTGCCACCTCGAAGCGGGCGAACGAAATGTTGCGCGCCGTCGCCACCTCGCCGGTGTCGACGAGCAGCAGGCGCCCCTCGTGCTCGATTGCCCAACAGTGGATCGGCATCGGCTCGGACCACGGGCTGGGCAGGAACAGGTCCAACTGGCGCCGCGGGCCGGACCTCGGGTGCAGGAAGGCTTGCTTGAGGCGCACCGCGCCGGTCGTGAGGGCGTGGATCTTCATGCCGTGGGCTTCGATCTCGGGTCCGAGTGGGGCGCACGCATGCGGCGAGCCTAAACGACCGAATCCGCGCTCGCGCTCTCCATAGGCAGGAGCAGGGGGACCGGAGATGCGCGGGCGGGTTTCCCGCTCGTTGCGAGCGTCGAGAACGCCTCGGGAACCGTCTGTGTGCTTTCGCTGTCGTTATCCGACAACTTCTGCACACACGTCGGATGACGGCGAGCGGTCAGTCGTCCGAGCCGTCGCCGCCGTCGTCGGGCCCCCGACCCTCGCGTGAGGGGTGGTTATCAGCTTCGTCGTCCGCATGGGCCGGTGACGTCGTCGTGGACGGCGTCGGCGTCGCGATCTGCGGCGTCGGCGTGGCCTTCGACGTCGGCCTGGGCGTCGGTGCCGGCGCGGCCGTCGACGCCGGCGTCGGTGCCGGCGCGGCCGTCGGCGCCGGCGTGGCCGTCAGCGTCGTGGACGAGGTGGAGGTGGTCGTGGGTCGGCGCCGCGCTCGCCGCGTCACGGGCCGGGCGACCGTAGAAGCTGTCGCGCCCGGCGGCGGGGGCGCTAGTTCGGCCGCGGCCAGCCGGGGCGCCGACGGGCGGCCGACCGCCTGATCGCTCAGCCGACTCGTAGCGTACGTGGCCGCACCGGTCACGCCGACGCCGGCGACGGCCAAGGCGATCCACAGCATCGCGCTCCGCATCCTCGGCACGCTAGGGCACCCCGGGCAAAGCCCCGGTAAAACGGGGGAGCGTCAGTCGGACGCACAACCCGCCGGACGGGCGCACCGACAGCGTGACGTCACCGTCCCAGCGACGCAGCAGCTCCCGGGAGATCGTCAGCCCCAGACCCGTCCCGGGACCCACCGCGCGACCGGTGCGCCCGCGCCGGAAGCGATCCATGACCTGCGACAGCTCGTCAGGCGCGATCCCGTCGCCGTCGTCCAGGACATCGATCCCGGCCGCGTGGACGACGACCTCGATGTGACCACCCGCAGGGGTGTAACGCACCGCGTTCTCCAGCACGCCGTCCAGGGCGCGGTCCAGGTCGACCCGGGCGCACCAGACGATGCCGGCGTCGTCCGCGCCGGTCACGCGCAGCTCGTGACCGCGCTGCGCGGCTGCGGCCTCCCAGCGCGCCGCCGCCGCGGTCGCGGCCTGCCCCAGCACGACGCCGGCGCCAGGGGCGTCCCGCTCGCCGCCGCCGCTGAGCACCAGCAGCTCGTCGATCGTGTGACTCAGGCGATCCAACTCGCCGGTCGCCGCCGCGAGATGGTGCGCAGCGGGGCCATCGAGCCGCCCCGCCTGCGCCTCCTCCAGGCGCAGGCGCACGCCGGTCAGCGGGGTGCGCAGCTGATGCGAGGCATCGGCGACGAAGTCCCGCTGACCCCGCAGCGTCCGCTCCACCCGCGCCGTCATCGTGTTGAACGCAACCGCGAGCGCGCGGTGCTCACGCGCGCCGCGGACCGGTGCCTGCGCCTGCAGGTCCCCACCGGCCACCCGGCCGGCGGCGTGCTCCAGATCGCGGAGCGGCATGGACAAGCGACGCGCGAGCAGCGTCGCCGCGCCCAATCCGAGGAGCAGCACCGCCGCGCCGACCGCACTCAGCCCGAGGACGTTGCGCCGCACGGCACGGCTCACCGCGCTCACGCTCTGGGTGACGCGCACCGCTCCACTCGGACGGCCGCGTGCATCACGGATGGGCGCCGCGGTGACGAGCAGCTCCTGCCCCAGGGTGCGGCTCTGGCGCCGCTCCTGCACGCGCCGACCGGCGAGCGCGGCGCCGACCTCCGGCCGCGTGGCGTTGGCGTACATGTCCCCGAGCGTGCGCTCGGTCGCGCTGTCGGCGATGACCCGCCCCCGCGCGTCGACGATCACGACGCGCCCGCGGACCGGTGTCCCCGCCGCGACGACGAGCCGCCGGAGCTGGGCACGGTCGGAGCGGCGCAGCAGCGCCCCCGCGCTGACGGCCACCACGTCCGCCTGACTTCGGGCCTGGGCGCGGATCTCGCCGTCCACCCGGTGGGCAAGGCTGAACCCGAGCGGGACTCCGAACGCCGCGAGCGACAGGACGAGGAGGTAGCTGAAGGCGAGGAGCAGGAGCGTCCGCGTGCTCACCCGCCGTCCCCCTCCGGCTCGGCGAAACGGAAGCCGACGCCCCGCACCGTGTGGATGTACCGCGGGGCGGCGGGATCGTCCCCGAGCTTGCGGCGCAGCCACCCGATGTGGACGTCGAGCGTCTTGGTGGAGCCGAACCAGTTCTCGTCCCAGACCTCGCTCATGAGCTCCTCCCGCCGGACGACCCGGCCGGCGTCACGGGCGAGGCACGCCAGCAGATCGAATTCCTTGCGCGACAGCGGCAGGTCCTCTCCACGCAGCCGGACGCGGCGTGAGCCCGGCGCGATCACGAGATCTCCGAACACCTGCCGATCGACGCCGGCACCGTCGGCGGCAGCGATCGGCGTGACGCGGCGCAGGATCGCTCGGATGCGGGCGATCACCTCCCCGGAGCTGAAGGGCTTGACGACATAGTCGTCGGCGCCGAGCTCGAGGCCGACGATGCGATCGGTCTCCGTCCCGCGTGCGGTGAGCATGATGATCGGGACCGTCGACCGCCGGCGCAGTTCGCGGCACACGTCACGGCCGTCCCCGTCGGGAAGCCCGACGTCGAGGATGACGACGTCCGGAGCGCTCTCCTCGAAGCGCCGGATCGCGTCGGCCGCCGTGCCCGCCAGGACGGGGGCGAAGCCCTCGCGCATCAGCGCACCGGAGAAGGGCTCGGCGATGGAGAGCTCGTCTTCGACGAGGAGCACGACAGGAACAGCGGCCATACCACGACAACGTACCCCGGCGACGACCAGCGACTTGGCCAAGGTTTTACCGGGGCTTGGCGGGGGCTTGCCGGACCGCGCTGCACACTGCGCGACTCCGCCCCACGACCGAGGGAACGATCATGGCCCAGACCCGTACGAAGATCGCCGCCGGAGGCACGATCGCCGCGCTCGGAGCACTCGGCGCCGTCGCCGCCTCCGGGACGAACACGAGCACCGCGTCCACCGCGTCCAGCACCGCCACGACCGCACAGCCCGTCACCACGCCGGCGCCGGTGGAGGTGCGGACGGTCGTCGTCAAGAAGGTCGTGTACCGCACGCGCCGCGCGAACGCGCCGCGCTCCGCCGTTCCTGCCGCCGCGCCGGCGAGTACCGCGTCCGCTCCTACCGTCGCGCCCGCCGATACCAGCGTCGCGCCCGCGCCGCCGGCGACCACCGTCACGCCGGTGACCACGACGCCGCTGAGCACCGACTCCAGCGGCGGATCCGGCGAGGACGCGGGCACGGACGACCGTGGCCAAGAGTTGCAGTCTGCCGCCGGCGAGGACCACGGCGGCGAGTCCGAGAGTGGCGACGAGTCGGAGGGTGGCGGTGGGTCGGAGGGCGACGGTGACTGACCGCCCGCCCCGCCGCACGCGGGCAATCCAGGTGTACACGGTCACCGGCGCGACGTTCGCCGCCGCCACCGCCGCGCTCGGGGGTCAGATGCTCACTGGCCACGACCCGGCGCTCGGCGCCGGAACGTCCGCTTCAACCGGCACCGTGGCTTCCAGCGCTGCCGCTGTCAGACGGCGCGTCGTCATCCGGCGCATCGAGCAGACGATCGTGGTGACGCGGGTCCTGCCCCCGCGTTCGCCCGGCCCCGCCCCGGGCGGCAGCGGGTCCGCCGCCTCGCCGTCGTCACCGCCGCGCGTCGTCTCGC
>JAOPZJ010000315.1 GCA_025964155.1 Solirubrobacterales bacterium | reverse complement strand
GTTGCATCAGACGCCGGAGCAGATCGTCGAGACGGTGATCCAGGAGGACGCGGATGCGGTGGGGTTGTCGATCCTGTCGGGTGCGCACATGACGCTGGTGCCGAAGGTCGTGGATCTGCTGGCCGCTCAGGGCGTGACCGATGTGCTGGTCACCGTGGGGGGCACGATTCCGTCGGATGATATTCCCGAGCTCAAGCGCCTGGGGGTGGCCGAGGTGTTCACGCCCGGCGCGCCGACGCAGGCGATCATCGACTTCATCCAGGGAGCCGTCGACCGCGACAGCTACGCCCCGGCGTAGCTCGATTCCTCAAGCGACCTCGAGTGTCGCTACCCACCGGGGACGCCCGGCGGCGTTCAGCCCTCCTCGCCCGGGATCGGGCGGCGGACGATCTCGGCGGCCTCGGCCGGCGTAAGCGCGAGGGCGCGGAGCGTCATCTCCGCGTAGGCGATCTCGGCACCGTCGCCGAGGCGCTCGTCGACGATCCCGCGCATCACGGCCAGCGCGCCGCCGACGACCCCGGTCACGAACGCCTCGATGTCCGCGATCTGGAAGCGGCCAGAGGCCACTCCGGCCTCCACCGCACCGCGTGCGGCCGGATGCACGGCCGTCGCGAACAGGGCGTCGGCGTGGTTGAGGTAGACGACGAGCCGCGCGAAGCCGGGGTCGTCATAGGCGAGGCGGACGAAGCGGCGGATCGCCGCGCTGACGAGCTCGGCGGGATCCTGGTCCTCGCCGGTCCGCGTCGCGACCGCTTCGGCGAGCTCGCGCAGGCTGTCGGTGACGACCGCCTCGACGATCTCCTCCTTGGAATCGAAGTGGTTGTAGAACGAGCCGAGCGCGACGTCGGCGCGGTCGGTGATCTCGCTGATGCGCAGGCCGCCGACGCCCTTCTCGGTGATGAGGGCGCGCGTCGCATCGGTCAGCCGCGTCCGGGTCCGCTCGCGGCGCCGGTCGGTGCGGGTGGGGGCGAGGTCGTTGCGCAGTTCGGCCACGGGACCATGCTGCCACGCCGCGGACATGAAATAAAGATCAGTGTTGAAATTAATTTCATAATCTGGTTATGCTCGCCCCACGAGCACCTCACCGGCTCGGTCCAACGAAGGGGAGAACGATGCTGTCCAGTGTCCTGGCCGCGATTCCGCAGCCGCCCATCAACGGCGAGATGCCGAAGACCGCAGAGACGGTCTTCAACGTCTTCATCTTCATCCCGCTGGGGATCGCGCTGGCGATCGCCGTCCGGCACATCGTGGGCGGCAAGGGCCCGCTGCTCCTGTACTGCATCATCGGCGGCGCCTTCGCGGCGACGATGGAGCCGATCGTCGACGTGCTCGGCCTCGTGTACTTGAAAGAGAACAACGCGCTCGGCACGTTCACGATCCTCGACCGGACGATGCCGCTGTACATCTGCTTCGTCTACCCGTGGTACGTCGGCGGGCTCGGGTACCTCGCGTACAAGCTCTTCGACCGCGGCATCACGACAAAGGGGCTGTTCCAGCTCTGGGCACTCGACGCCGTCGCCGACGTGTTCCTCGAGAGCCCGGGCATCCTCCTCGACACGTACTCCTACTACGGGCACCAGCCGTTCAACCCGTGGGGCTTCCCGTTCTGGTGGGCGTTCGTGAACCCGGTCATGCCGATGGTCACGGGCATGCTGATCTACAAGCTACGCCCGCTCCTGTCCAAGGGCTCGGCCTGGAAGATGCTCGGCATCATCCCGCTGGTCCCGATGGCGGACGGCCTGGCCAACGGCACGACCGCGTGGCCGATGTGGATCGCGCTCAACCAGACCGACGTCTCCTTCGTGTGGACCTACCTCGCCGGTTTCGTGACGCTCGGTCTCGCGCTCTACGCCGTCTGGATGATCTCGCTGGTCGTAGCCCGGCCCGCCACCGAGGTCGCGGACGAGTCGATCTTCGCCAAGCTCAAGGCGCTGATCGTGACGCCGAGCGCCGGGCACCCAGCGGGACCGCCGGCGCCCCAGACGCCGACGCCGGCTCGCGAGCCGGCGGGGTCGGTCGGATGACCCCGACCCCGACCCCGATGCTCGCCACCACCCCCACCGCCTGAGCACCCCTCCAGGAGACCCGCCCGACATGGCCATCGCCACCCACCCGCCCGAGACCGACCTCGTCCTCCCGCTGCCCGCCCCCGAGGACCGCTGGGATCCGCACACGATCCACACGCACTACTTCGGCTTCTCGATCCCCGAGGCGGGTATCGGGGCGTTCCTCTACGTCCGCTACCAGCCGTATTTTCCGCTCTGTCAGGGCGGCGTGTGCGTCTTCCAGGGGACCGACAACGTCGAGATCCAGGACATGGCCTTCGTCGACTACGAGATGACCATGCCGTGGCCCGATGTGAACCCCGCCGCCCACGCCATCACGACCGCCAACGGCCTCAAGATCGAGTTCCTCGAGCTCGGCCGCCAAGCCCGCATCACGTACGCGAGCGGCGACGGCGCCTGCGAGATCGACGTCGTCCAGACCGCGGTCACGCCGCTGCTCGCCCGCGGGCACGTCATGCCGGGCGAGGAGAAGCACCACGGCGCAAAGCCCGACGCGGTCATCGAGCCCGGCGGCAGCGAGCAGTTCATGCACTGCGTCGGCACGCTGAGGCTCCGCGGTGTTCAGTACGCCGTCGACTGCCACGCGCCGCGTGACCGCTCGTGGCGCCAGGTCCGTGTCGAGAAGCATGGCGCGGTGCCCGTCCCGCCGGTGGGGTGGTCGCCGATGTACTTCGGCGAGGACCTCATCTTCAACCAGATCAGCTTCGAGCCGCTCGACACCGACCCCGCCTGGAAGGGGCTGTTCGAGGTGGGCGACCGGCCCTCCCACCACTACGCGTGGGTCCACGTGGGCGGCGAGACCCGCGAGATCGTCCGGGTTCGCCGGAACGTCCTGGAGTACCACCCGGACATCTACCTGCCGATGCGGCAGGAGATCGAGGCCGAGGACGACACCGGCCGCGTCTACCACTTCACGGGCGAGGCGATCGCCGCGGCCTCGCTGCCCGCGTGGCCGAACACGTCCTTCCACGACAGCGTCTACCGCTGGGAGGACGAGCAGGGCCGGGTTACCCACGCCACCTACCAGGAGCTGTGGTTCGACACCTACCAGCAGGCGATGAAGCAGCGCGCGCGGGCCACCGCCGGCGCGTAGTCCACCAAAGGCAGAGGGAGAACACCATGGCGCTGTCCAACAAGGACCCGCAGGAGATCAAGGGCGAGCTTCAGGCGTGGCTGCAGGCGCAGTTGCCCGACGCGACCGATGTCACCATCGACAACCTCGACGTCCCGGCTGCGAGCGGGATGTCCAACCTGACCATCCTGTTCGACGCGTCCTACAGGATGCCGTCCGACCCACCCGGTGAGGCGACGACCGAGCAGCTCGTCGCGCGCGTCGCCCCCGAGGGGCCGGCCGTCTTCATGCAGTACGACCTGGTCAAGGAGTTCCGGGTCATGCAGGCGCTGGCCGAGCGCACGAGCGTTCCGGTTCCGCGGGCCCGCTGGGTCGAGGAGGACCCGTCCGTCCTCGGCGCCCAGTTCCTCGTGATGGACCGCGCCGCCGGTGAGATCCCCTCGGACGACCCGCCGTTCACCGTCTCGGGCTGGGTGCTCGACCTCAGCCCCGAGCTGCGGCGCACGCTGTGCGAGAACTCGCTCGGCGTGCTGGCCGACATCCACCGCGCGGACTGGCGCGCCCTCGGCCTGGACTTCCTGGTGCCGGCTGACGGCTCCACGCCGTTCGACGCCGAGCTGGACCTCTGGAAGCGCGTGTACGACTGGGGCCGCGCGGGTGACACGAACACGACGGTCGAGGCGGGCTTCACGTGGATCGAGGAGAACCGCCCGGTGGACGACCGTGAGCCGGTCCTCAACTGGGGTGACGCGCGCGTCGGCAACATGATGTTCGCGCCGGACATGACCGTCAACGCGGTCCTTGACTGGGAGATGGTGTCGCTGGGCGCCCCCGAGGTCGAGCTCGGCTGGTGGCTGCTGCTCATGCGCCACCACACCGAGGGCATCGGCGCGCCGCTGCCCGAGGGCATGCTGACCCGTGAGGAGGCGATCGCGACCTACGAGCGCTTCAGCGGCCGGCCGGCCCGCGACGTCGACTACTACGAGGTCTGGGCCGCGCTGCGCCTGTCGACGCTGATGCACCGCGCCGGCAACCTCATGATCGAGATCGGGCTGCTGCCCCCCGACGCGCCCATGAAGTACAACAACCCGGCGAGCCAGCTGCTGGCCAAGCTGATCGGCGTCGAGGCGCCCACCGGCGAGGCGCAGAGCTTCATCGGCAACCGCTGATGGGCGCGACCACGGTCCAGCACGACGCCCGCTCGGAGCTTCGCCAGGAGCCCGAGGCGGACGAGTGGTGGCAGGACAGCGCGTTCCTGACGTGGTACTCGCATGACGCCGGGATCGGCGGCGTCACGCGCATCGGGCACGAGCCGCACCACGAAGACGGCATCGCCGCGCTGTGGTGCGGCGTCGTCACCCGCGACGGCAAGCGCTTCCGCCGCAACGTCGCCACGCCGCTGACGGACCACGACCTTCGGAAGGACGGCTTCGGCGCCCACGACGGCCGCCACCTGCTGGTCTACGACGACGTCCTGCACTACCGCGTCGACGAGGACGGCTGCCGGATCGACCTGGAGGTCGAGGACTTCTACCCGCGGACGGACTTCTTCCCGTCCGACGCGAGCGCGCTCGTGGACGACTTCGCCTCGAGCCACTTCGAGACGTCCGGCCGCATCACGGGCACGGTCGAGCTGGACGGGCGGCGGTACGAGATCCGGGACGGGCTCTGCCACCGCGACCGCAGCTGGGGCATCCGCAAGTGGGACACGCTGCTGAACCACCGCTGGATGCCGGGGACATTCGGCCCCGACCTGTCGTTCGGCTGCATCTCCTGGCACGCGGTCGACGGCTCGCTCGGCCAGTTCGGCTACATCGTGCGCGACGGCGAGGTCGTCCGCGCCGAGGCGATCGACGTCGCCGTGGTCATGGAGGCCGACGGGGTCTCCTACCGCGGCGGGTACGCGACGTGGACGTTCCCGGACGGCCAGACGTTCCGGGTCGAGGCGTCGCCGGTCGACGCCGTGCTCTCCGAGCACCACGGTGTGTCGTGCATCGACGCGATGTGCGAGGTGCAGCTCGACGGCCGCGTCGGCTTCTGCGACCTGGAGGTCACGTCGAACCCGCGCCGCGGCACGGGCCCGGTGACGCGCGCGCGGCTCGCCAACACCACCGAGGGGCTGAGCCGGCGCTGAGCCGGGGTGCCGGAGGGACGGCGCGTGGGCGGCGGACCCGTCGTGGCTGGCGCGTTGCCGCTTACGGCGGCGGTGCGCCCCAAAGCACCGCGGCCTTCGCACGCCCCCGTCAATGCGGCTGTCCCAAGCGCGGCGCACCACGCCAAGCTCACTCGCGCCAGCGCACAAGCGCCAGTCCCTGCGCGGCGGTACACCCCCGTCCGGGGGTGTCCGCTAGCCGCTGTCCGCCTGGGTGAGCTGCAGGTAGCGGGCGGCCGCCTCGACGCGGTTGCCGGCCTGCAGCTTGCGACGGATCCGGACCACGCAGTCCTTGACGGTCTCGGGCGAGAGGATCAGGTGTGCGGCGATCTCGCGGTTGGAGCGCCCTTCCACGAGCAGGGCCGCGATCTCGATCTCGCGGTCCGTCAGGATCTCGCGGACGTTCCCACGGGCCGGCATCGAGGCCAGGCCCGCCCGGGGGAAGGCGGTGCTGTGCCGGCGCTCGGTCGGGATCGTCATCGGCGCGTGGAGCACCTCGGTCATCAGCGCCTGCGCCGAGGAGGTGAGGTTGCGCAGCTCCATCGAGACCTCGGTCATCCGCGCGTGCAGGATCAGGTGCTCGAGGGTGACGCCGACCATCGCCGCGACGCTCGTGACCAGCGCACGGTCCAGCGCGTCGAGGGGGCGATCGGGGCGTTCGACCACAAGCAGCCCGAGCGCCTGGGACTCGGGGGCGATCGCGCCGAAACCATAGTGTTCAAGGCCCAGGGTCTCGGCGAGCAGGCTCGTCGGCGCGGTGCGGGGCTGCCGTCGCCGGCCGCCACGGATGATGTCGCTCTCGGCCGTCCCCGCGACGAGCATCACGGGCGAGCCCTGGACACGCCGGCGGAGCTTGTCGCTGGCCGGATCGCTCAGCGCGTGCGTGCCGGCTGCGGTCAGCTGGCCGGGCCCCACGCTGAGCACCAGCGCACGCGCAAAGCCGCATTCCGAGCGGGTCAGGTCGGCCGCCTGCGCGAGCATCGCGGCGACGCCCGTGCAGGCCCGCAGCCGCCGGTGCATGACGGGCACGCGCTCGAGGCGCTGCACGTGCTCCAGCACCCGCCCGTCGTCGGCGAGCGTCCGGTCCGCCTCGTCGATCTCGCTCTGAACCGTGCCCGTCATGGTCTCGCTCCCTCGTTGCTCGACGGCCGCAACCTACCGCAGTGCGGAGCCGACGGGTGGGCGTGTGTCAGACAATGTGTGCAAACCTGCTGTTGGGGGTGTCAGCACCCCCGGATGGGGGCTATCGCGGGGGTGTGTCGCGCCGCTAGCGTCGCAGCCGTGGGAGTCGAGACTCAGCCGCCAGTCCGGGCGGCCAAGGGGGTCGTGCCGCCGCGCGTCCCGACCTGGAAGCTCACCGACGCGACGCTCTACGAGCGCCTGCAATCGGCGGGCGACATGGGCGCGCTCGCGGTCAAGTCCGTGCGCCTCGCCGTCAAGCCACCGTTCCGCTGGTACCGCGACGCGGTCGTCGAGGTCTCGAGCGCGTTCCGGCGCTGTGTCCTGCCGCTGATCGTCTCGCACAGCGTCTACCTGATCGGCTACGGGATCATCCTGTTCGGCGCGATCCTCGCGAACCTCGGGGTCGTCGAGCGCGAGTCTGGCGCGATCTTCCTCATCTGGGCGCGCGAGATCGCCACCTGGATCACCGGCATGGTCTTCGCGGGGATCGTCGGCAGCGCGATCACCGCCGACATCGGCGCGCGGAAGATCCGGGAGGAGCTCGACGCGCTGGACGTGCTCGGGGTGCGGAAGGTCGACACGCTCGTCGTCCCGCGGGTCGTCGCGACGACCGTCGCCATGCCGCTGCTCGTGATCCTGAGCCTCGCGGTCGTGATCCTCATCAACTTCATCCTGGCGCCGACGACGCTCGGGTTTTCCAATGGGGTGTGGGCGCACAACCTGAAGGCGAACATCCTGCCGCTGGACCTCATCTTCCCGACGCTGATCAAGAACACGATCCTCGGGTTCTTCGTCGGCGTGGTCGCCTGTCACAAGGGGCTGACGTGCAAGGCGGGTGCGGAGGGCGTCGGGCGGGCGGTCAACCAGACCGTCGTCATCACGTTCTTCGGCATCTGGCTGTTCAACAGCGTCTTCAACCTCGGGTACCTGACGCTATTCCCCGATACCGGCCAGTTCCGGGGCTGAGCGATGGCCGTCCAGGACGCACCCCACGCCACGCCGCCGCCTCCGGCCGGGGTGGGTGGGACGACGACACCACCGCGCAAGCTCGGCCGCGTCGCCGGCGCACTGCACGGGACCGGCGAGTGGACCGAGTTCCTCGGCCGCTCGCTCGTCGGCACCGCGGGCACGTTCCGCTACTTCAGCGAGTCGCTGCGCCAGGCGAGCGGGATGATCAAGGGCACGCTCGTCCTGATGCTGGTGATGAACATCTTCCAGGGGATGTCGATCGGCAACTTCGGCTTCTTCCTGCTGCGGGCGCTCGGGGCCGGCGACTTCATGGGCCTCATCAGCGGCCTGATCGGCCCGCGCCAGACGGCGACGACGATGTTCGGCTACGTCTTCTGCTCGAAGATCTGCTGCGGCATCACCGCCGAGCTCGGCGCGATGAAGATCCAGCAGGAGATCGACGCCCTCGAGTCCACCGGCGTGGACACCATGCGCTACATCGTCGGCACGCGCATGGTCGCCGTGATCCTGTTCGTCCCGATCGCCTGCGCGATCGCGCTGATCGGCCAGATCATCGGCGTCTACGTGATCGTCGTGACGGTCGTGCACGGCCTCTCCTCCGACACGCTGCTGAACCTCAACTGGGCCGTCCAGACGCTCAACGACCAGTTCTACGTGCTGATCACGATCATGGTGATGGCGATCACCACCGCGGCCACCGCGATGTTCTTCGGGCTACGGACGAGCGGCGGCCCCGCCGCGGTCGGCAGCTCGGTCGCCAAGGGGATCCTCGTCAACGTCGTGATCTTGCACGTGATCGCCGCGTTCTTCGCGATCCTCTTCTACGGCGGCAGCACGAAGCTCCCGATCGGCGGCTGAGGGGCGATGCGCGCACTGCTCAGCTCGCTTGTCGCGGCCGTGGCCGCCGTCGCCCTGATCATCGTCATCGCGGGCGGGGGGGACGCGGGCCACGAGCTGCACGTGACCGTCGACGACGCGGCGAGCACGGTCGTCGGCCAGCGCATCCGCGCCGGCGGCGTGGCGGTCGGCGAGATCACGTCGATCGAGCCGGTCCAGCGCGGGCGCAAGGTCCGGCTCGGCCTGCGGCTGGACGATGCGGCCTGGCCGCTGCCGACGGGCTCCACGATGCAGCTGCGGTGGGGCGGCACGGCCAACTACGACGACCGCTACATCGCGCTGACGCTCGGCCCGCGCAGCGCGCCGCCGATCGCCGACGGCGCGCGGTTCCCGTCGGCCGACTTCACCACCCCGGTGGAGCTCGACACCTTCCTTGCGACCTTCACGCCGAAGGTTCGCACCGACCTGCGCGGCGCGATCGACGACGCCGGCGCCACGCTCAAGCAGGCCCGGCCCGGCCTGACGCGCGCCCTTGCCAAGACGCCGCAGGCGCTGGACGAGGCGTCGCACGTCATGGTCGACCTGACCGCCGACCAGCGCGCCCTCGACACCTTGCTGCGCCAGGCCGACAGCGTCGTGAACGCCGTCCAGACCGCCGATCCCGGCCTGCAGACGCTGCTGACCGGCGCGGCGCAGACCTTCGACGCGGTCGCCGCCCGCCAAGGGCAACTCAAGCAGACGCTCCAGGCCGCGCCGGGGACCTTCGCCCACGCCCGCACGACGCTCGCGTCCGCCGACACGACGCTGACCGCCGCGGCGAAGCTGACGCAGCGCCTGAGCCCGGGCGTCACCGAGCTGCGCCGCATCGCCTCCCCGCTGAACCACGTCCTCGGGACCGTCGTCAAGGTCGGCCCGGACGCCCGTGACACGCTGACGACGGCGCGCAAGGCCGTCCCCGACCTGAACCCGCTGCTCACCAAGGTGACCGCCCAGCTGCCGCAGCTGGGCGACATCGGCAAGCAGGCGACCGAGCAGCTGACGTGCCTGCGGCCCTACTCGCCGGAGATTGCGTCGTTCTTCAGCAACTGGGGCGACTTCCTCTCCGACACCGACGGCCGCGACAAGTTCATCCGCGCGAACGTCATCGTGCCGCTGCCCGCGTCCTTCAACGCGCTGCCCTACAACTCGGGCACCGCGAAGCAGCTCTTCCCCGGCACCGAGTTCGGCTTCCCGCGTCCGCCCGGCGGCGTGGCCGGCCAGCCGTGGTACCAGCCGGACTGCGGCGTGACGGCCGACCAGGTCAACCCGTTCCTGGACTCGGAGGCGCGCAAATGACCGCGCGCACCGCCCGCATCGTCCCGTGGGTCCTCGGCGTCGTCGCCGTGTTCGTGCTGGTGATCGTCCTCGGCGGTCGCGACGACGGCCGCACGCATCTGAAGCTCACGCTCGACAGCGCCGGCGGTCTGCAGAACGGCTCGCAGGCGTCGATCGGCGGCGTGAGCGTCGGCAGGGCGGACCTGAAGCTCGGCAAGGGCGACAAGGTGGACGTCGACATCACGCTCGACAAGGGCAAGGTCATCCCGAAGGACGCGCGGATCGCCATCTCCGCGGTGAACTTCCTGGGCCAGAAGCAGATCTCGTTCAGCGGCGGTGACATCAGCAAGCCCGCGCCGGACGGCTACGAGTTCCCCGCCTCGCGCGTCACGACGTCGACCGACCTGGACCAGGTCCTGAACACGCTCGACGCGGACACGCGCACGCGCCTGGCGATCGTCGTCAACGAGGCCGGCGCCTCCGTGATGGGCCGCAAGTGGGACATCGGGCACTTCGTGCAGGAGGCCCCGACGACGCTGGCGGACGCCAACACGCTGCTCGACCGCCTCGTGACCGACAACCACACGCTGTCGGACCTCGTCACCTCCAGCGACCGCTTCATCGCCAGCACTACGGCCAAGCGCGCGGACCTCACGCGGATGGTCGACACGCTCGGCCAGACCGCGAAGACCGTCGAGACCAAGCGGACGGACCTGCGGGCCACGCTCGCCAAGGCGCCCGGCACGTTGACGACGCTGCGCCGCTTCCTCGACGAGCTCGAGCGGACGACGGTGCCGCTCGGCCCGGCGGCCCGCGAGATCACCGCCGCCGCCCCCGCGCTGGACCAGACGCTGTCGCGGGTGGACGCGTTCCGCACCGCCGCCGATCCGACGCTGCGCACGGCCACCTCCGTCGCGCCGAAGCTCACGCAGCTGGCCATCGGCGCCACGCCGACGCTGCGCAAGGCCGAGCCGGTCGTCCGCTCGCTCGCCGGCCTGGCGAAGGCGCTGCCGCCGCTGTCCAGCACGCTCGACCACAGTGCCGACAACCTGCTCGCGACGATCGAGAACTGGTCGCAGGCGATCCAGCTGCGCGACGGCGTGAGCCACATCTTCCGCGGCGAGGCGACCTTCAGCCCCGACCTGCTCACGAGCGTGCTCGACCGCCTCACGAAGCCCGCCGACGCGAACCGGGCTGCGGGCAAGGCCCCGGCGCGCAAGAGCACGCCCGAGGGTTCAACGGACGCACCGGCCGCGCCGTCGGGCCCCACGACGCCGGACGCACCCGCTGCCAAGCCCGAGAACCCGGTCAAGAAGGTCACCGACGGCACCACGAAGACCGTCACCGACGTGCTCGAGCAGCTGCTGGGCCCGAAGGCCGGCGGCGCGCAGTCGCAGCCGGGATCGGACCCGCCCGCGTCCGATCCGGGTAAGTCCGCCCAGTCCCTCCTCGACTTCCTCCTCGGGCCCTGAACATGGCCGGCCGCCGCCCCCTCCGCCGCCCCCGCACGAACCAGGTGCCGCCCGCGCAGGTCTTCCTGCGCGGTGGGATCGTCACGGCCCTGGTCGTCGCGTTCATCGCCTTCGCGGTGACGCTCTACAGCGGCGTCCCGGGCCGCAGCTACATCGACGTGCAGGCCGCGGTGCCGGTCGTCGGCAACCTCATCCAGCACGATCCCGTGCGTGTCGACGGCGTCCGCGTCGGGCAGGTTGCGGCGGTCGACACGACGACGGACGGCCGCGCGCTGCTGAAGCTCAAGCTCGATCCGGGCACCCGGCTGCCGATGGACACGACGGTCGTGGTCCGCGCCAACGGGCTGCTCGGCGGCCGCTTCGTCCAGCTCGTCCCCGGCCGCAGCACGGCGGAGCTGCGCGACGGCGGCGATGTCAAGGCCGCCGCCGAGTCCATCACCTTCGGCGTGCCCGAGACGCTCGACACGCTGGACGCCAAGACGCGCGGCCGGCTGCAGGACATGCTGAGCGGCCTCGGTACGGGCCTGGCGGGACGCGGCACCGGCCTGAACACCTTCTTCCGCCGCGCGAGCGACGAGATCACGCACGCGCAGGACCTGATCGAGACGACGCTCGCGCCGGCGGGGTCCGTCGAGGCGCTGCTGCCGTCGGTCAAGGCCGGCGTCGCACCCCTGGACTCTGGCCGCGACAACCTCACGGCGCTGTTCGGCGCGACGTCCGACGCGCTGGCGCCGTTCGTCAGTGAGCGCGATGGGGTGCGCTCGCTCCTGGCTGCGGCGCCGCCGTCCCTCGACGCGGCGAACGCCGGCCTCGCCAAGGGCGTGCGCCTGCTGGCCGCCGTGCGCAGCGTGGCGGACGCGGCCGTCCGCACGCTGCCGCCGGCGCCGCGGGGCCTGCACTCCGCGGCCGCGCTGCTTCAGGAGGCCGGCACTCCGCTGAAGCGCACCGACGCGCTGCTGCGGGAGGCGGCGCCGACCGTCCCGCAGGTGCTCCGCGTCGCGGATGCGCTGCGCCCGGTGCTCCCCGGCCTGCACGCCGCGAGCGACGACCTGACGCCGATGGTCACCACCCTGGGCGACTACGGCTGCGACATCGTCAACCTCGGCACGACGTTCCGGTCGATGACCGGCTCGGGCGGCACCGGCACCGGCCCGAACGGGCCGCTGAAGAACTTCCGCCTGCAGGCGATCGTCCCCGCGCTCGGCGAGGCCACGCAGCTGGTCGACCACACGGGGCTGCTGATCAAGGACGGCTACCCGGCGCCCTGCAAGTACGGCCCGACCACCTACCCCCACATCCCCAAGCCGTGATCGACTCCCTCGCCCAGCGCCTCGGCGGCCGGACGTCGCTCGTCGGCCTCGTCACCCTCACGGTGGCGCTGCTCGCGGTGATCCTCAACTTCACGGGGATCGCGCGGGACATCGCCTCCAGCGGCGGCAAGCACGACGTGACGGCGACCTTTGCCTCCTCGCAGCAGCTGCACAAGGGCAACCTCGTGCGCATCGACGGCGTCAACGTCGGCAAGGTCAAGGAGATCGCGTCGGTCAACGGCGGCCGGGCGACGAAGGTCACGATGAGCATCGAGCGCTCGGCCGGCAACCTCTACGGCGACGCGACCGCGACGCTGCACTGGCGGACGGTCCTCGGCGCGGCGTTCGTCGTCGACCTCGGGCGCGGGCATCCGAGCGACGGGCCGCTGCGCGGCGACATCCCCGTCGGGCGCACGACCAACCAGGTCGAGCTCGACGACGTCACCTCGATCGCGCAGGGCGGCGCCAAGACCGGTCTGCAGCGTCTCCCGCACGAGCTGTCGCAGGCGCTGCGCGACCATGCGGTCCCCGGGCAGGTGCTGGACAAGGCGGCCGACAACTCACCCGACATCGAGGTCGCGCTGCGTGCGCTGCGCGGCCAGGCCCAGGACGACGACCTGCAGGGGCTGGTCAAGGGCGTCGCCGAGACCGTCGACATCCTCGGGCGCTCGCCGGAGCGGCTGCGGGCCGTCGTCGGTGGCGCGGCCGCGACGCTGACCGCGACCGGAACCCACGCCGCCGCGATCGACGCGACGCTCGCGCTCGCGCCGGGCGTGATGGCGCGCACCGACCGCACGCTCACGAACCTGGACACGACGCTGCAGCTGGCCGACCCGCTCGTCGAGCGGCTGCAGGACTCCGCGCCGCAGGTCGGGCCGACGCTGCGCGCCCTGAACCCGACGGTCCGCGGCGCCGACGCGCTGCTGACGAAGGCCGCGCCGCTGCTGCGCGACCTGCGCCCCGCCGTCCGCTCGCTGGCCGACACCGCCAAGCGCGGCCTGCCGCTGCTGACCGAGCTGCAGCCGTCCGTGGACCGCGCGCAGCACTCGATTCTGCCCTACCTCGCGGCGAAGGACCCGGGGACCGGGAAGTCCACCACCGTGATGATCGGCGGCACGTTCGCCGGCCTCGGCGCGGGCTCGGCCGGGCAGATGGACTCCAACGGGCACTTCCTGCGGTTCGCGCTCAGCGTCGGCAGCGCGCCGCTGTACCTGCCGTGCCAGACCTACCTGAACAATCCGGACAAGGCGAAGGCCATCGAGTGCGAGGCGCTGCAGGACACGCTCAAGCGCCTGGCCGCCTACAACCCGCTGGAGCCCGCCCCGGGCACCACCGAGGGTGACCCGCCGCCGGCTCGGAGGAAGCGATGAGCGACAGCTTCGATCCTGAGGAAGAGGAGATCGAGGTCCGTGACCGCCTCAGCCAGCGCAACGGCCGCCGGCGGCTGGAGCTGGAGGCGCGCCGCGGCGCCAAGCCGATGGTGACCGTCGTCCTCGGCGTCGCCGTCGGCCTCCTCGTCGCCGGCTACATCGCCACGCACATCAGCAAGACGCTGTTCTCCAGCACGGAGCAGCTCGCGTTCGTCGTCGACGACGCGACGGGTGTCGTCAAGGGCGTCGACGAGGTCCGGCTGAAGGGCATCGGCATCGGCCGCGTCACGAGCATCGAGATCAAGGACGAGCACGCGGTGATCACCGCGAAGGTCCAGAAGAAGTACGGCGAGATCTACCGCAACGCCCGCGCGCAGCTGCGGCCGAACACGGCGCTGCAGGACATGTACCTCGATATCGTCGACCGCGGGACGACGTCCGCCGGCGTGCTGCGCGGATCCGATCCGCTGGCGGCCGGGCGCACGCAGGTGCCCGTGAGCATCGACGAGGTGCTGAACGTCTTCCAGGCGCCCGTCCGCGTGCGGCTGGCGACGCTGCTCGACCAGCTCGGCAACGGCCTCGTCGACCACGGGGCGCGGCTGCGTACCGCGTTCGCACAGTTCGTCCCGTTCATCGACCGCGTCGGCCAGGTCAGCCGGCAGCTCGCCGTCCGCGCGCCGATGGTCCGCCGCCTGGTCGGAAACACGTCGGTCCTGAGCCAGACGCTCGGGCAGCGTCAGGAGCAGCTCAACACACTGGTCGACAGCGGCAGCCGCACGCTCACCACGCTGAAGGACTCCAGCGGCGACCTCGGCGCGACGCTCGAGGCGCTGCCGCCGACGCTGGCGTCGGTCGACTCCTCGTTCACAGCGGTGCGCGGCGTCGTCGGCGACGTCGACGGCGCGATGCGGGCCCTGGGTCCCGTCGCGGACGCGCTGCCCGCGTCGCTGGCGTCGCTGCGCGGGCTCAACACCTCCGCCGCCCCGGCGGTTCGCGCGCTGCAGACGCCGGTGCAGAAGCTCGTGCCGTTCACCCGGACGCTGAAGCCCCTATCGAGCGAGCTCGCGCAGGCGGTCGACGCCCTGCAGCCTCAGGTCCACACCGTCAACAAGGTCACCGAGGATCTGGTGGCCTGCAAGAAGGGCGTGATCGGTTTCTTCCAGTGGAACGCGTCGATCAGCAAGCTCGGTGACAGCCGGGCGCCGTTCCCCCGCGGCAACCTCGTGGCGGGCGCGCAGTCCAGCAGCGTCCTGAACGACCCCGACGAGTTCTTCCCGAGCTCGTGTGCCCCAGGGCGGCCCATCGGCGGGCGGCCCGCGAAGCCGAGCGACGGTCGCTGATGCAGACGAAGATCCCCGGATACCGCGGCCACGCGATCGCCGCCCTCGCCCTTGTCGTGGTCGCCGGCGCGTTCTTCTTCGCCTGCCTGTACATCGGGGGCGGCCTGCCGACCTTCGGCACGTCCTACGAGATCAAGGCGGTCATGCCGACGGTCGCCTCGCTCACGCCGGGATCGCGCGTGACCATGTCCGGCGCCGAGGTCGGCAAGGTCAAGTCCGTCAAGCGCGACGGGCTCGGCGCGATCGTCAGGCTGCAGATCACCGACGACCGCGTCTTCCCGCTGCCGAAGGACTCCACCGTCCGCCTGCGCCAGCACACGCCGGTCGGGGAGAACTACATCTCGATCGACCCCGGCACGTCGAAGGCGACGCTGGCGGACGGCGCGACCGTCCCGATGAAGCAGGCGGGCGAGTTCGTCGACGTCGACCAGGTCCTGTCGACGCTCAGCGGCCCGACGCAGCAGCGCGCCCGGGACCTGATCCAGGCGACAGGCGGCGCCCTCGACGGTCGCGGCGAGCAGCTCAACGGCCTCGTCCGCGGCGTCACCGGCACGATCAACCCGTTCGCCGACGTCGTCCACACCGGCTACGTGGACCGCAAGCAGGTCAGCCGCCTGGTGCAGCAGCTCGGCAACGTGACCGCCGCGATCGGCGAGCGCGAGGCCGCGATCGGGACCGTGGGCCAGAAGGGCCTCGTCAGCCTCCGGGCGATCGCCGACAAGGACCAGGCGCTCAGCCGCCTGATCCGCGAGCTGCCGGCCACCCTGGCCCAGGTTCGCAAGACCTCGGGGACGGTTGGGCGCGTCACCGACACCGCTACGCCGGTGCTGACGTCGCTCGCGTCCGCGGTCCGCGAGGTCCGCCCGGCGGTCCGCCGTCTGGAGCCCGCGGCGGAGGAGGGCCGCGGCGTCGTGGCACAGCTCGGCGCGGCGGCGCCGCCGCT
>JAOPZJ010000282.1 GCA_025964155.1 Solirubrobacterales bacterium | reverse complement strand
CGGCGGCGATCACGCGCGCCAGCGCCCGGGCCAGCGCCCCGGCGGAGGCGTGCCGGCGCGCCGGGTCCTTCGCCGTCGCGACCGCCAGCACCTTGTCGATCTGCGCGCCGTGCCGCGCCGCGGGCAGCCCCACGCTCGGCAGCGGCGCGGTGACGTGGGCGGTGGCCTTGGCGGCGAAGGACCCGGCGAACGGCAGCCGCCCGGTCAGCGCATGGAAGAAGACACAGCCGAGCGAGTAGACGTCGGTCCGGGCGCTGAGTGGAGCGGCCTCGATCTGCTCGGGTGCGGCGTAGTCGACCGTCCCGACCCACTGCCCGGTCTGCGTGAGGCCGCCGTCGGCGTCACGGGTCAGCCCGAAGTCGGTGAGGTACGCGTGCTCCTCGTCCCCGGAGCCGGTCAGCAGGACGTTGCCCGGCTTGACGTCACGGTGCACGAGCCCGCGTGCGTGCGCGGCATCCAGCGCCGAGGCGATCTGCCGGCCCAGGCGCGCCGCCCGCACCGCGTCCAGCGCGCCCTCGCGGCGGATGACGGCGCCCAGGTCCTCGCCGTCGACCAGGCGCATCGCGATGTAACGCACGCCGTCCTCGGTGCCGGTCTCGTAGACGGGCACGATGTTGGGGTGCTCCAGCGAGATCGCGATCTGCATCTCCTGCGCGAAGCGCTCGCCTCGCGCGGCGTCGTCGTCCGGCCCCGCGGGCCGCAGGAGCTTCAGCGCGACGCGACGGCCCTGGGTCTCGTCCAGGGCGGCATAGACCACGCCCATACCGCCGCGGCCCAGCTCCTCCTGGAGGCGATAGCGGCCGATGCGGCGCGTCGAAGCGGTGGCGTCAGGGGAAGGCACGTCCGCGGGTGTTACCCGAGATGACGCGGTTGAATCGAGCGGCCCACGGAACTGCATGCTGACACAGGCTTGACGAAACCCCTTTCAGCTCACATCCGGAAGACGCCGTAGGCGATCTCCTCCAGCGGGGCGCACGCGCACGCCGCCAGCGACTGCGCCAGCACCTCGCGGGTGTCGCGCGGATCGATGACGCCGTCGTCCCAGATGCGGGCCGTGGAGTACCAGGGCTTGCCCTGCTCGTCGTACTGCGCCTTCAGGGCAGCGCCGACCTCCGGCTGCCCGACCTCCGTCATGACGGTGGCCGCCTGCTCGCCGCCCATCACGCTGATGCGCGCGCCGGGCCACATGAACAGCAGGCGCGGGGAGTACGCGCGCCCGCACATGCCGTAGTTGCCGGCGCCGTAGGAGCCGCCGATGATGAGCGTGAGCTTGGGGACACGGGCGCATGCGACGGCGGTGACGAGCTTGGCGCCGTCCTTGGCGATGCCACCGGCCTCGTAGTCCTTGCCGACCATGAAGCCCGTGATGTTCTGCACGAAGAGCAGCGGGATCTTGCGCCGGTCGCACAGCTCGATGAAGTGCGCAGCCTTCAGCGAGGACTCGCTGAAGAGGATGCCGTTGTTGGCGATGATCCCGACCGGGTGCCCGTCGATATGGGCGAAGGCGCAGACCACGGTCGTCCCGTAGAGCTCCTTGAACTCCTGCAGGACGCTGTCGTCGACGATCTTGCGCAGCACGTCGCGCGCGTCGTACGGCGTGCGGGTGTCCAGCGGCAGGAGGTCCAGCAGCTGCTCGGGGTCCTCCCGCGGTGGTCGCGGCTCCTGCCTCACCCACGGCGCGGGCGACGGCGCCGGGAGCGTCGCCACGATGTCGCGGACGATCTGCAGCGCATGCTCGTCGTCTTGGGCAAGGTGGTCGACGACGCCGCTTGTGCGTGCGTGTACGTCCCCGCCGCCGAGCTCCTCCGCGGTGACGACCTCGCCGGTGGCGGCCTTCACGAGCGGCGGTCCGCCGAGGAAGATCGTGCCCTGGTTGCGGACGATGACCGTCTCGTCGCTCATCGCCGGGACGTACGCGCCCCCGGCGGTGCAGGAGCCCATGACCGCGCTGATTTGCGGGATGCCCTTCGCCGACATCGTCGCCTGGTTGTAGAAGATGCGCCCGAAGTGCTCGCGGTCGGGGAAGACCTCGTCCTGCTTGGGCAGGAACGCGCCGCCGGAGTCCACGAGGTAGACGCACGGCAGGCGGTTCTGCAGCGCGATCTCCTGGGCCCGCAGGTGCTTCTTGACCGTGATCGGGTAATACGTGCCGCCCTTGACGGTCGCGTCGTTGGCGACGATGACGCACGGGCGCCCGTGGATCGTGGCGATCCCGGTGACGATCCCCGCGGATGGAGCGGCGTCGTCGTAGAGGCCCGTGGCCGCCAGCGTGGAGAACTCCAGGAACGCGGTGCCGGGGTCGCACAGGCGGCCGACGCGGTCGCGGGCCAGGAGCTTGCCGCGCGACACGTGGCGCTCCCGCGATTTCACACCACCGCCGCCGCGGGCGCGCGCCAGCCGCTCGTTCAGCTCGGCGATGAGCGCCTCGTTCCCTTCGCGGAAACTCATGCCGTGACCTCCCCGTCGGCATCGGCGAGAACCGCGATGAGCGGCTGCTTGAGCGCCACGCGGTCGCCGACGGCGAGCTGTAGCCCCTCGACGGTGCCGTCGCGCGGCGCCGTGATCGAGAGCTCCATCTTCATCGACTCCAGCACGAGCAGGACATCTCCCTCGGTGACGGTGTCCCCGTTGGCGACGTGGACGAGCAGGACGGTCCCGGGCATCGGCGCCTCCAGCGAGCCGGCCAGCGCGCCGGCCCCCGCACGGGCCGGGCGATGCGTGTATGCAGCCAGGTGGTGACCATCGCGTGCGACGTGGATGACGTCGTCGGTGACGTGGACGGCGTAGCGGCGCGAGACGCCGTCGAGGGTGACGCGCACGACCCCGTCCTCTCCCGGGACGGGGCGCACGGCGGCCTGGGCGTAGGTCGTGCCGTCCACGCTGACCTCCCCGCGACGGACCGTGACGTCGACGTGCTCACCGCTCGTGTCGCCGGCGAAGCGCCGCCGCCACGGGCCCTTGGGATGTGCGGTGCCCGCGGCCGCGAGCGCGGCGGCGGCCAGCAGGTCGCCCGGCGTAGAGAGCTCCAGCGATTCGGGCTCGTCGCCGGCGAGCACGCGCTCGAGCAGGCCGGTGTCCATCGCGCCGGCGGCGACGTCCGCGCGCGCGAGGAGGCTGCGGGTGAACGCGGCGTTCGTCGCGACGCCGAGCAGCTCCAGTTCGGCGAGCGCACCGTCCAGGCGACGCAACGCCGTGGCGCGGTCCTCACCGGACGCGATGACCTTGGCGAGCATCGGGTCGTACTGCGTGCCGACCTCGCTGCCGGCGCGCACGCCGGAGTCCATCCGGACGCCGGCGCCGAAGGGCTCGGCGTAGTGCACGATCGTGCCGGTCGACGGGAGAAAGCCGGTGGCGGGGTCCTCCGCGTAGAGCCGCGCCTCGATGGCGTGGCCGTGCGGCTGCAGCTCCTCCTGCGTCAGCGTCAGTGCTTCCCCGGCCGCGACACGCAACTGCTGCTCGACGAGATCCACCCCGTAGACGAGCTCGGTCACGGGGTGCTCGACCTGCAGGCGGGTGTTCATCTCCAGGAAGAAGAAGTCGACCGGGGTCTGGCCGGGGGCCGTCTCCGGGACGATGAACTCGACCGTGCCCGCGCCCTCGTAGCCGCAGGCCGCGGCCAGGCGCACGGCGGCGTCGCCCATCCGCTGCCGCAGCGCCGCGTCCACGACCGGGGACGGCGCCTCCTCGATGACCTTCTGGTGACGGCGCTGCAGCGAGCACTCGCGCTCGCCCAGGTGCACGACGCTGCCATGCGCGTCGGCGAGCACCTGCACCTCGATGTGGCGCGGGCGTTCGAGATAGCGCTCGATGATGACGCGGTCATCCCCGAAGGCGCTCATGGCCTCGCGCTTGGCGGCGGCGGTCGCAGGCTCCAGCTCGTCGGCGCTGCGTACGACGCGCATGCCCTTGCCGCCACCACCGGCGACCGCCTTGACGACGACCGGATACCCGCCGGCGTCGCCGGCCGGAACGACCGGAACGCCCGCAGCGACGGCGGCGTCCTTGGCCGCGCCCTTGTCCCCCATGAGCTCGATCGCCGCCGGCGGCGGGCCGACCCACGTCAGACCGGCGGCGAGCACCGCGCGGGCGAACGCGGCGTTCTCGCTGAGGAAGCCGTAGCCGGGGTGGATCGCCTGCGCCCCCATGCGCTGCGCGGCCTCGAGCACCGCCTCGGCGTCCAGGTAGGACCCGATGTGGACCGCGACATCGCAGGCGTCCACGTGGGGCGCCGAGGCGTCGGCGTCGGTGAAGACGGCGACCGAGCGCAGGCCCTGGTCGTGCACGGTGCGCGCGACGCGCACGGCGATCTCGCCGCGGTTGGCGATCAGGATGGGGCCCCCGAACATGGTGAGGTTCCGGCCTACGCGCCGAGCGCGCGGGCGATGCCCCTCGGCTGGACCTCGGCGGTGCCCTCGCCGATCGTGAGGATCGTCGCGTCGCGGTACATGCGGCAGACGGGGTACTCCTCGATGTAGCCGTAGCCGCCGTGGATCTGCACGGCCTCTTCGGCGGCGCGGACGGCCAGGCGCCCGGTCTTGAGCTTCGCCTGGGCGGCCGTCAGCGTGAAGTTGCGGCCCTCGTCCTTCTCCCACGCCGCCTTGTAGGTCAGCAGGCGGGCGGCCTCGATCTCGGTCGCCATGTCGGCGAGCTTGGCCTGGATGGCTTGGAACTTGGAGATCGACTGGCCGAAGGCCTGGCGCTCCTGCGCGTACTTGACGGCCTCGTCCAGCGCGCCCTGCGCCAGGCCGACGCCCATCGCCGCCACGCCGATGCGCCCGATGTCGAGGATGTGGAGGAACTGCTTGAAGCCCTGTCCGCGCGGGCCGAGGAGGTTCTCTTCCGGGACCTCGCAGTCGGTGAACGTCAGCGGGCGCGTGTCCGAGGCGTTCCAGCCCATCTTGCGGTAGGGCGTGCCCTGCTCGTAGCCGGGGGTGCCGTTCTCGACGATGATGTTCGAGATCTCCTTGCGGGGTGGGTGGGATCCGGTCACCGTCCCCGTGACGGCGGTGATCGCGACGTGGCCGGAGATGTCGGTGCCGGCGTTCGTGATGAACTGCTTGGCGCCGTCGATCGTCCACGTGCTGTCCGAGAGCGTCGCGCGGGTCTTCACGTTGCCGGCGTCGCTGCCCGCCTCGGGCTCGGTCAGGCCGAAGGCGCCGAGCTTGCGGCCGGCGCACAGGTCCGGCAGCAGGCGCGCCTTCTGGTCCTCGGAGCCGAAGAGGTAGACGGGCTGCGTGCCGAGCGACGTATGGGCGCAGAGCGTGATGGCGACGCTCGAGTCGATACGCGTGAGCTCTTCCACGGCGACCGCGTACTGGAGGCTGTTGCCGCCCGAGCCGCCGACCTCCTCCGGGAACGGAATGCCCATCCACCCGAGCTCGCCCATCTTGGCGACGAGCTCGTACGGGAAGGACTTGGTCGCGTCCAGGTGCTCGGCGGCCGGGGCCACCTCACTGCGCGCGAAGTCACGGACGGACTCCTGCAGCGCACGGGTCTCGTCGGGCAGATCGAAGAACATGTGCCGGACAATACCGAATATGCATTCAAATTTCGAAGGAACGTTCGAACATGCGGGAGGCTCGGGCGCGTTGACGCACCGGGCCGCGGGTACCCTCGCCCCCATGGCCCTGCACGAGCACCTGCCCAGCAGCGACGACGACACGCTCGACCTCCGCCTGCCGCGACCCGCGATGGCCGTGCAGGAGGTGCCGCGCCTGCGCATCGCCGCGACGGGCCTGCCGGCCGACGACGCCTACCAGCTGGTGCACGACGAGCTGATGCTCGACGGCAACGCGCGACTGAACCTGGCGACGTTCGTCACGACGTGGATGGAGCCGCAAGCCCGGGTGCTCATCGACGAGTGCCTGGACAAGAACATGGTCGACAAGGACGAGTACCCACAGACGGCGGAGCTCGAGCGCCGCTGCGTCAACATCCTGGCCGACCTCTGGCACGCGAAGGAGAGCGACGGCGCCACCGGTTGCTCGACCACGGGATCGAGCGAGGCCTGCATGATGGGCGGCCTCGCGCTGAAGTGGCGCTGGCGCGAACGCCGGCGGGCCGCCGGTCAGCCGGCCGACCGTCCCAACCTCGTCATGGGCGCCAACGTCCAGGTCTGCTGGGAGAAGTTCTGCCGCTACTGGGACGTCGAGCCCCGTTGCGTCCCCGTCACCGCCGAGCACCCGTACCTCACGGCCGCCGGCGCGGCCGCGGCGTGCGACGAGAACACGATCGGCGTCGTCGCCATCCTCGGCTCGACGTTCGACGGCAGCTACGAGCCGGTCGCGGAGATCTCCGCGGCGCTCGACGTCCTGCAGGCCGAACACGGGCTCGATGTCCCCCTGCACGTGGACGCGGCCTCCGGCGGGTTCGTCGCCCCGTTCGTGGACCCCGAGCTGGTGTGGGACTTCAGCCTGCGCCGGGTGCAGTCGATCAACGCCTCCGGTCACAAGTACGGGCTCGTCTACCCCGGCGTCGGCTGGATCGTGTGGCGTGAGCGCGACGCGCTACCTCAGGAGCTCGTCTTCGAGGTCGACTACCTGGGCGGCGAGATGCCGACCTTCGCGCTGAACTTCTCGCGTCCGGGCGCGCAGGTCGCGGCGCAGTACTACACGCTCGTGCGCCTGGGCTTCGAGGGCTTCCGGGCCCTGCAGCAGACCTCGCGCGACACAGCGAAGTTCCTGTCGGCGCAGCTCGCGGACATCGGCCCGTTCACGCTCGTCTCCGACGGCTCGGACCTGCCGGTGTTGGCCTTCCGCCTCAAGGACGACGTCACGCACTACTCGGTCTACGACGTCTCCGAACTGCTGCGCACGCACGGCTGGATCGTCCCCGCCTACCGGATGCCGGACGGCATCCACGACATGGCCGTCCTGCGCGTCTGCGTGCGCCACGGCTTCTCGCGCGACCTCGCGGGCCTGCTGCTGCGCGACGTGCGACGTGTCGTAGAGCGCCTAGAAGAGCACGGCTCGCCGATCCCGCCGGACGACTCGCGCAGCTCGTTCCATCATTGAACGTGCCTCGTGACCTCCCCCGACCGCCGCGAGCCAGCCGCCCCGCCCCGACCCCGCCGATCGAGCGTGACGTATCTGCTGTCAGGTGACGGATTCGTGACGCTCGATCGGCAGCGGCTCGGTAGGCGCCCGCCATCAGGCGACCACGGACCGCCGTAAGACCGAACGACCATTCGAAGTTTGAACGATCGCTCGGTACAGTCCGGTCCGTGGCCAGCCCTCCCACCAGCCCGGCCTTGCGGGCGAAGTACGACCGTCGCCGCGCCCAGCTCGTCCTGGACGCGGCCGCGGTCTTCGCCCGCAGCGGCTACGACCAGACCTCGGTCGCCGAGCTCACGGACGAGCTGGACCTCGCCGCGGGCGGGCTCTACCACTACTTCGCCGGCAAGGAACAGCTGCTGATCGGCATCTGCGACGAGCTCATGGAGCCGATCCTCACCACCGCCCGCCAGATCGCCGCGACCGACGACAGCGCGTCGGACCGGCTGCGCGCGCTCGTGCGAGCCTGGGTCGCGCACGTGGTCGAGCACCGCGACCACATGCTCGTCTTCCAGCAGGAGCGCCACGTCATCGAGCACGGCGCGCAGTGGAAGGGCGTCCGGGAGAGCCGCAAGGCGTTCGAGCGCCTGGTGGAGCGCCTGCTCGGCGAGGCCATCGACGAGGGCGCCGCCACCGGTGACCGCCGCGTGCTGCTGTCGGCGCTGCTGGGCATGGTCAACCACACCGCCCAGTGGTACCGGCCGGGCGGACGGGTGAAGGTGGACGCGCTCGCGGACGGCTACGTGCAGCTCGTCTGCCGGCGGTAGCGCCGGTCAGATCGCCGCCAGCGCCGGGGCGGTCTCGCCGCCCGCGCAGACCTGCTCCCAGGCGCGGCGCAGTCGCGACGCGGCTTCGACGAGCACGTCCGGCTCGAGCGTGAAGCACACGCGCACGTGGTCCAGGTTGCTGTCGTCCAGTCCGCCGATGCCGCCGCCGGCGATCGCCACGCCGTGCTGCAGCGCGGCGGCGACGACCTGCGCCGCGTTGGCGCGCGGGAGGCGGATCCACAGCGAGTACCCGCCCTCGCAGCGCTGGACCTCCCAGTCGGGCAGCTGCTCGGCCAGCGCCTGACGCAACACGTCGTGGCGCTCGCGGGCCATGCGCCGGCGGGCGGCGATGATCTCGTCGAGCCGCGGCAACGCCGCGAGGCAGGCCGCCTGGTCCAGCTGCCCGGAGCCCATGTCCTGGGCGGTCCGCAGACGCCCGAGCCGAAGGATCGTCGCCGGATCGGCGCGGATCCAGCCGGTGCGCAGCCCGCCCCAGAGGATCTTGCTGAACGAGCCGAGCGCGATGACCCGGTCCGGAGCCAGCGCCACGAGGTCAGCCGGCGCGACGCCCGAGAAGCTCATGTCGGCCATCGTCAGATCCTCGACCAGCAGCGCGTCGTGGTCCCGGACGGCGGCCAGGACTTCGTGCCGGCGCTGCTCGCTCATCGTCGTGCCTGTCGGGTTGTGACAGGTGGGCACGAGTAGCGCCAGCGCCGTATCCCCGGCCTCGAGCGCCCGCCTGAAGAGCCCGGGGCGCGGACCGGCGTGATCGCGCGGGATCCCGTCGAGCGCCGCACCCGACCGCGACAGCAGCTCGAGCGCCCCCGGGTAGGTCGGGTTCTCGACGACGACGTGATCGCCGGCCCGGACGAACGCGGCGATGATGAGCTGCAGCGCCCCCTGCGCGCCGGCCGTCACGAGGATCTGCGCGGCGGTCGTGGGGACTCCGCGTGCGGTCAGGCGGTCCGCGATCCCCTCCCGCAGCGCGGGCAGCCCGAGCGGCGCGTAACCGTGGACCGGCGCCCCGGCCGCCAGCACCGCCGTGGTGTCCGCCCCCAGGTCGGCGACGATCGCGTCGTACACCGGCGCGGCCATCGACAGGTCGATGGGCACGGGCGGCCCGCTGATCTGGCGGTCAAAGCCCTGGTTACGCAGGTGACGCCCGGTGGTCCGGCGCCCGGGAGCGGTCACCGTGGTGCCGCTGCCCTGCCGGCGTGCCACGAGACCACGGTCGGCCAGCTCGGCGTACGCGGCCACGATCGTGCCGCGGCTGACCTGCAGCTGCTGGGCCAGCGACCGCTCGGTCGGCAGGCGCGTCCCCGCGGGCAGGAGACCTTGGGCAATGGCGTCCCCCGCCGCCTCGGCCAGGCGCGCGTACCGCGGCCCAGGGCGATGGGTCCATGCGCCGAGCGCGGCCGTGAATTCCGTGTCGGTCACGAATTGGACCGCCAATTGGCCCTGGTGAGACTGGTCCATTCGCGGAATACTAGGCCTATGTCCCAGACCAATGCAACCCTCCACCTGTCCAATCGTGTCGATGCGGACGTCACCATCCGTCTGGCGACCGGGGAGGACGCCGTCTCCCTGGCCCGCCTGGCCGCTCTCGACAGCCGCCCGCAGCTCGCCGGCGCCTGCCTCGTGGCCGAGGTCGGCGGCGTGCTGTGGGCAGCCCGGTCGCTCGACACCGGCGACGTGGTCGCCGACCCGTTCCGGCCGACGCTGGACCACGTCGCCCTCCTGCACGAACGAGCCCGTCACCTGCTCCAGGGCCGCGAAGTCCGCCGGACGCCCGGGCTCGGCGCCCTGATCGCGGCGTTCAGGCCCGGCCGCCACGGGGTGCACAGCAGTTGACGTCGGGCGTCACGCGACGGTCGTGAGCGCCGCCCGCACCTCACTGGCCGCGGCGGCGCCGGCCGCCGCCATCGGCTCGGTCGAGCGCAGCGCGCGGCAGAGAATGAACGCGCCCTCGAGCGCGCTGAGGAACGACAGCGCGAGCTCCCGCGCGCGCGCCGCGGGGATGCCGGCCGCCACGAAGCGCGTCGCGGCCTCGTCGAGCCAGCTCGTGAACACGTCGGCGGTCGCCACGCGCAGGGTCTCGTTGGTCGACGCGACCTCCAGGGCGATCACGGCGATCGGACAGGCGTCCTCGTAGTCGGTGGCCACGAGCGTCTCCCCGGCGCCGCGGAAGAAGTCCTGCACGGCCGTCACGACGTCGGGCGCCTCGTCGGCGATGAACACGAACAGCTGCAGGAAGAACGCGCCCGACACCCGGATGACGTCCTCGCCCAACTGCTCCTTGCCGCCGGGGAAATGGTGGTAGAGCGAGCCGAACGGCGCCTGCGCCTGCGTCGTGACCTCCTTCAGGCCGGTTCCGGTGTAGCCCTTGCGCCGGAAGAGCTCGGCGCTGGCGTAGAGGATCCGGTCCTTCGTGCTGGTCATGGCGCCCATCGTACGCTAGGTTCCCGCTAGAGCGATCTATCTAGTGGAGTCGAGCAAGGAGGCGCCATGCCGCAGGTGCAGGTCGGAGCCGGTCCCATCGAGTATCTGGACACGGGCGGGGACGGTCCGGTGGTCGTCCTGTTCGGGGGCCTGGCGATCGGGCCCACGCTGTGGACTGCGGTCGTCCAGGAGCTGCGCGGCGATCACCGCTGCATCGTGCCCACCCTTCCGTGGGGCGCACATCAGACCCCCATGCACGAGGACGCCGACCTGTCGCTGGCCGGCCACGCCCGCATCGTCAGCGAGACGATGGAGCGTCTGGGTCTGACGGATGTCACGCTCGTCGAGAACGACACCGGCATGGCGCAGCTCATCGCCGCCGACGCGCCGGACTGGCTCGCCCGCGTCGTCATCACCTCGTGCGAGGCCTTCGACAACTATCCCCCGGGCATCCCGGGCAAGGTCGTCGGCGCGGTCGGCAAGCTCCCCGGCGGCGTGAACTTCGCCATGCAGCAGCTGCGCGTCCGGCCACTGCGCCGCTCGCCGCTGACGTTCGGGCTCATGACGAAGCGTCCGATCCCGCACGACATGTTCGACGGATGGCTCGAGCCCCTACAGACCCAGAAGGCGATCCGGCGCGACCTGACGAAGTACCTGCGCGCGGTGGATCGGCAGGAGTTCACGCGCAACGCCGAGCGCCTGCGCAACTTCGACCGTCCCGCCCTGATCGTATGGGCGGCCGAGGACCGTGTCATGCCCGCCGAACACGGCCGCCGGCTGGCCGAGCTCCTGCCCCAGGGCCGCTACGTCGAGGTCGCCGACAGCCGCACCCTGATCCCGCTCGACCAGCCGGCGGCGCTCGCACGCCTCATCGCGGAGTTCGTGGCCGAGACGTAGCGGCGCGCTACGCCGACGCCGTCACGAGCACCGTCCCGCCGATCAGCAACGCGACCCCGGCCATGCGCTGCAGCGTGATCGGCGAGCCGTCGAGGCCGAGGACACCGAGCCGGTCCAGGACGATGGAGCCGATGAGCTGCGAGCTGACGAGCGCCGCCGCCACGCCGCCCGCGCCGAGCGACCGCACCGCGATGAGGGACACGAGGACGATCGCCGCCCCGCCCAGGCCGCCGAGCGCGTACTCGGGGCGGAACTGCGACAGCCCGGACGTGAGCCTGCCGACGTCCCCGGCCGCCACGAGCAGCACCGCGACGATCAGGAGCGAGATCGCCAGGCTGACGAACGCCGCGCCGAGGTCACCGACGTGCCGACCGAGGGACGCGTTGGCGGGCGGCTGGGCGGCGATGAGCAGGCCGACGAGCAGCGACGCGATGAGGGCGGTGGAGCGATCCATGGCCCCACCCTCCCACCCCGTCCGTCGCCACGGCAATCCGAGCTGCTCAGCGAAGGCGGCCGCCCAGGATCCCGTAGAGCACGGCCGCCACCGACGTCGCCAGGTTCAGGCTCGAGACGCCCGGCTGCATCGGCAGCGCCAGGCGGGCGTCGGCGCGCGCGAGCAACGCGTCGCTCAGGCCGTCGCGCTCGGTGCCGAAGGCCAGGACGGCGCGCGGCGGGATCGGCGCCACCCCCGGCGCGCCGAGCACGTCCCCGTCGGGGTCCAGCGCGATGAGCGGCCGATCGCTGGGCGACAGCTCCCG
>JAOPZJ010000227.1 GCA_025964155.1 Solirubrobacterales bacterium | reverse complement strand
GGCGGCGGGCGCGGCATGCGCGTCGTTCACGAGCGCGACGGGCTGCGCGAGGCCCTCGGCGCCGCCCGGCGCGAGGCGCTGGCCGGATTCGGCGACGACACGCTGCTCGTCGAGCGCTACGTCCCGCGCTCGCGCCACGTCGAGGTCCAGGTCGTCGCAGACCAGCACGGCAACGTCGTGCATCTCGGCGAACGCGAGTGCTCCCTGCAGCGCCGACACCAGAAGGTCGTCGAGGAGAGCCCCTCCCCCGCCATCACCGCCGCGACGCGCGCGCGGATGGGCACGGCGGCCGTGGAGCTGTTCCGGCACGCCGGCTACGTCGGCGCCGGAACGTGCGAGTTCCTCGTGCCCTACGACGCCCCGGACGAGTTCTTCTTCCTCGAGGTCAACGCCCGGCTGCAGGTCGAGCATCCGGTCACCGAGCTCGTCACCGGCCTGGATCTCGTGGAGCTGCAGCTGCGGATCGCCGGCGGCCATCCACTCGGCCTGTCCCAGGAGGACGTCATGCTGACCGGTCACGCGGTCGAGCTGCGCATCTGTGCCGAGGACCCGTCGTCGGGGTTCCTCCCGGCGACCGGCACCCTCGAGGGCTACGTCGAGCCGCGGGGCCCCGGAATCCGGGTCGACAGCGGCATCCAGCTCGGCTCGGAGGTCGGCAGCAGCTACGACTCGCTGCTGGCCAAGGTCATCACCTACGGTCCGGATCGCGAGACGGCGCTCGACCTCGCCGTGCACGCCGCCGGTGCTCTGCACCTGCTTGGCGTCACGACGAACACCGGGTTCCTCGCGCGGCTGCTCGAGAGCCCGCAGGTGCGCCGGGGTGACATGGACACCGGCATGATCGAGCGCGAGCTTGCCGACATCGGCCCCGGCGAGGACGAGGTCATCGGCGCGGCCGTGGCGCTCGCGATGATCGAGACGCTGATCCTCGTCGAGCAGGGGGCCGGCGGGGACCCGTGGGACACGCTCGTCGGCTGGCGCATCGAAGGGCAGGCCCCTGTCGAGTTCCGCCTCGGCTCGCCCGCCCTCGACGCGCCGCTGCTGCTGCGGGTCGGCGGCGCGCCGTCGGATCTTGAGGTCACCCTTGGTGAGCGCACCTGGCGCGGCGCCGCCGAGCGCATGGACGCCACGCGTGTGGCGGTTCGGGTCGGTGGCCGCCGCAAGGTCTGGCACCGCGCCGCCGCCGGTGCACACCGCTGGGTCGCGGCAGGCGCGGATGCGTTCGCGTTCGACGTCCACGAGCCGGCTGTCCAGGGCGCCGACGCCTCCGCATCTGGTGCGCTGGAGGCGCCGATGCCCGGCACCGTGCTCTCCGTGCGCGCCGCCGCCGGCGACCTCGTGGTCAAGGGCGACGTGCTCGTTGTCATCGAGTCCATGAAGATGGAGCTGAGCCTCACTGCGCCCGCCGCGGCGACGGTGGCCGGCGTCCACGTCACCGAGGGGCAGTCCGTGCGTCAGGGTCAAGCCATCGTCGAGCTCGACACGGAAGAGGTGGTCGCATGAGCATCGTCCTGCGCAGCACCGCGGATCCCGCGTCGCAGACGTTCGCCGCCAACCAGGCCGCGCATGCCGCGCTCGCCGAGGACCTGCAGGCCCAGCTCGCCATGGTGCGGGCCGGCGGCGGTGAGCGGGCCGCCGCCAGGCACACCGGGCGCGGCAAGCTGCTGCCGCGCGAGCGCGTCGCGCGCCTGCTCGACCGCGGCTCGCCGTTCCTCGAGCTGTCCGCCCTCGCGGCGCACGGGATGTACGACGACGAGGCGCCGGGCGCGGGCATGATCACCGGGATCGGGCGGGTGAGCGGGCGCGAGGTCATGGTCGTGTGCAACGACGCGACCGTGAAGGGTGGCTCCTACTACCCGATGACCGCGCGCAAGCAGACGCGGGCGCAGGAGATCGCGCTGCAGAACCGGCTGCCGTGCGTCTACCTCGTCGACTCCGGCGGCGGCTACCTGCCACTGCAGGACGAGCTGTTTCCCGACGTCCGCGGCTTCGGCCAGAGCTTCTACAATCAGGCGAACCTGTCCGCCGAGGGCATCGCCCAGATCGCCGCGGTGCTGGGGTCGTGCACGGCCGGCGGCGCGTACATCCCCGCGATGTGCGACGAGAGCGTCATCGTGCGCAACCAGGGCACGATCTTCCTCGGCGGCCCGCCGCTCGTGAAGGCGGCGACCGGCGAGGACGTCAGCGCGGAGGACCTCGGCGGCGGCGACCTGCACACGAAGAAGTCCGGCGTCGCCGACCACCTCGCCGCCGACGACGAGGAGGCGCTGGCGATCGTGCGCTCGATCGTCGCCAGCCTCGGCCGCCGCCGGCCGACACCGTGGGACCGCATCGCGCCCGAGGCGCCCGCCGTCGATCCGGCGCAGCTCACCGGTGCGGTCCCCGCGGACCTGCGCACGCCGTACGACCCGCGGGAGATCATCTCCCGGGTCGTCGATGGCAGCCGCTTCCACGAGTTCAAGGCCGGCTACGGGACGACGCTCGTCTGCGGTCTGGCCCACCTGCACGGCCACCAGGTCGGCATCCTCGCCAACCAGGGCGTGATCTTCTCCGCCAGCGCGCTGAAGGGCGCGCACTTCATCGAGATGTGCGACCAGCGCGGGATTCCGCTCGTCTTCCTGCAGAACATCACCGGCTTCATGGTCGGCAAGGAGGCCGAGGAGGGCGGCATCGCCAAGGACGGGGCGAAGATGATCTCCGCCGTGTCGGTGGCGCGGGTGCCCAAGCTCACGGTGATCGTCGGCGGCTCGTTCGGCGCCGGCAACTACGGCATGTGCGGCCGGCCGTACTTCCCCCGCTTCATGTGGATGTGGCCCAACGCGCGCATCAGCGTCATGGGCGGCGAGCAGGCCGCGAACGTGCTGGCGAGCGTCGGCCGCGAGACCGATCCCGAGAAGATCGAGGCGGGCAAGGCCCGGATCCGGGAGCAGTTCGAGCGGCAGGGCCATCCGTACTACGCCAGCGCCCGGCTGTGGGACGACGGCGTCATCGACCCGCGCAGCACGCGCGACGTGCTGGGCCTTGCGCTGTCGGCCTGCGCCAACGCGCCCCTCGGTCCGCGCCGCAAGCCGCTGTTCCGCATGTAAGCAGCCGGTCCCCCTTCGCACCACCCACCGACAGGAGACGTCCCATGAGCAACAACCTCGACGGTCACTGCCTTTGCGGCTCGATCACGTACACGTGTGACGCCGAACCCATCATGACGGCGATCTGCCACTGCACCGAGTGCCAGCGGCAGGCCGGCACGGCGTTCTCGATCATCGTGGGGGTCCCCCGCGAGCAACTGGACATCAAGGGTGACTCGCTGAAGGTGTTCGAGACGATCGGCGACGACACGGGCGCCACGGCGGCCAGGAACTTCTGCGGCACCTGCGGCTCGCCGATCATCTCGGTGCTCAGCAACGCCGAGGACATCGCCTGGATCAAGGCCGGGACGCTCGACGACGCCAGCTGGCTCGAGCCGGAGCTGGAGGCCTGGACGAGCTCGGCGCAGCCGTGGGCCGCGATGCCCGAGCGTGAGGACCGCGGCTACTTCCCGCGTGGTCTGGACGTCGGCTGAGGCAGGACCCCCTTCGGGGGGTGAGACTCCACCAAGGGGGCAATGACCCCACGAGGCGGGGGGTCCAAGCTGCTTCCTACATGAGCCCTTTCAGCACCATCGACGAAGCCCTCGACGACCTCCGGGCCGGCCGCATGGTGGTCGTGTGTGACGACGAGGACCGCGAGAACGAGGGCGACCTCACCCTCGCGGCCCAGTTCGCCACGCCGGACTCGATCAACTTCATGGCGAAGCATGGGCGGGGCCTCATCTGCCTCGCCCTGCCGCCGGAGCGCTGCGAGGCGCTCGGCCTTGACCTCATGACCCAGACGAACGAGTCGACGTTCGAGACGGCGTTCACGGTCTCCATCGAGGCGCGCCACGGGACGACGACCGGCATCTCGGCCGCCGACCGCGCCCGCACCGTGCAGGCGGCGATAGACCCGTCCTCGGGCCCCGACGCGCTCGTCCAGCCCGGGCACATGTTCCCCCTGAAGGCCAAGGGGGGCGGGGTGCTGGAGCGCACCGGCCAGACGGAGGCCGCCGTCGACCTCGCG
>JAOPZJ010000185.1 GCA_025964155.1 Solirubrobacterales bacterium | reverse complement strand
CGTACGCGACCTGGTGGATCCGCCAGGCGATCGCGCGCGCCCTGGCCGACAAGGCCCGGACGATCCGCATCCCCGTGCACGTCGTCGAGAAGCTGAACAAGATCGGCCGCGCCGAGCGCAAGCTCGTGACGGAGCTCGGTCGTGAGCCCACCGCGGAAGAGATCGCCGACGTCACCGGCATCGATCCGGAGGAGGTCGACTCGATCAAGCGCTCCGCGCAGGCTCCCGTCTCGCTGGAGAAGCCCGTCGGCGACGAAGAGGAGTCCGAGTTCGGGCAGTTCATCGCCGACGAGCGCGCTGAGTCGCCGTACGAGCGCGCGGCGGAGATCCTCACCAAGGAGGCGCTGCGCGAAGCGCTGGAGAACCTCTCCTACCGCGAGCGCCGCGTGCTGGAGCTCCGCTACGGCCTCGGCGGCGAGCACCCCCGCACGCTGGACGAGGTCGGCCGCACGTTCAACGTCACGCGTGAACGCATCCGTCAGATCGAGAACCAGTCGCTCAAGAAGCTGCAGTCGCTGGCCGAGGCGCAGAAGTTGCGCGACGTCGCCTGAGCCGCGGCTCACACAAACGGCCGCAACGACGAAGGGACCCGAAAGGGTCCCTTCGTCGTTCAAAATCTCGTTCACGAGCCGGTGTGGTTTGTCCGGACTGTCGACAAAGCCCCCGGAGAAAACCGCCAAGTTCGTCCGGACTCTTGACAAACCGATGAGGAACCGAAGAAGGTTGGTGCGATGGCGTCGCATCCCACCGGGTCACTTGAGTCCCTGCGAGCACGGAACAGCCGGCTCGTCGTCGACGTGCTGCGCACCCAAGGCGCGATCAGCCGGGCCGAGATCGCCCGTCAGACGGGTCTGTCGCGCTCGACGGTCTCAAGCCTCGTCACGGATCTGCAGGAGACCGGGCTCGTCCTCGAACGGGAGCCCGACTCCAGCCCGCGCGGTCCGGAGGGCGGCCGCCCCGGCGTCCTCGTGGCCCTGGACCGCTCCGCCGGCGCAATCGTCGGGATCGACTTCGGCCACGACCACGTCCGGGTCGCGATCGCCGACCTGAGCTACGAGATCCTCGCTGAGGGGTCCATCGACCGCGAGGTCGACGACGCCGCCGGGGAGAGCCTGGACGCCGCGGCCGCCCTCGTCCAGGATGAGCTGATGGGCGCCGGCGTAGACCTCAGCCGGGTCCTGGGCGCCGGCATGGGACTCCCAGGCCCGGTCGACCGCTCCACAGGACTCGTCCGCTCCCAGCCGATCCTGCCCTCGTGGATCGGGCTGGACCCCGTGGCCGAAATGCAGGAGCGCCTCGGCGTCATCGTGCACCTCGACAACGACGCCAACGTCGGCGCGCTGGGCGAATGCACGTTCGGCGCCGGGCAGGGCAGCCGTGTCGTCGCGTACGTGCGGCTGTCGGCCGGCATCGGGCTCGGGCTCGTCTTCGACGGCGTCCCGTTCCGCGGGGCCCACGGCATCGCGGGAGAGATCGGGCACGTCCTCGTCGATCCTAACGGCCCGATCTGCCGTTGCGGCAACCGTGGTTGCCTGGAGACGCTCGTCGCCGGTCCGGCCCTGTGCGAGCTGCTGCGGCGCTCACACGGCGAGCTGACGGTGCCGCAGCTCATGCAGCGTGCCCGGGACAACGATCCCGGGTGTCGTCGCGTCGTGCAGGACGCGGGTCGGGTCATCGGGCGGGCCCTGGCCGATCTCTGCAACTACCTCAACCCCGATGCCATCGTCATCGGTGGCGAGCTCGCCACCGCGGGCGACCTGCTGATGGAGCCGCTCACCGCGGCCATCGAGCAGTTCGCCCTTCCGGCGGCGGCAGAGGGGGTCAGCATCCTTCCCGGGGTGCTGCACGAGCGGGCCGAGGTACTGGGGGCGCTAGCACTGGCGGGGACGAACTCCGCCGAGGCCCTCACGGCCCAAGTCCACACCATGTCCCAAACCAGGAGGAGTTCATGAGCAGGTTTTCCACCCCCCGCAGCACATTGGCGCTCGGCGTCGTGATGTGCACCGCGTGCTTCGGCATTGCGGCCTGCGGCAGCAGTAACAACGACACCACGTCGTCGAGCAGCAGCTCGAGCGGCACGAGCACGACGGCCACCAAGGCCGGCAAGGTCGCGGTGCTGCTGCCCGACTCGAAGTCTTCCGTGCGCTGGGAGACGCAGGACCGCAGGTACCTCGGCGATGCCTTCAAGGCCGCCGGCGTCGACAGCACGATCGTGAACGCCGAGGGCGACCCGGCGACGCAGCGGACGCAGGCCGAGCAGGCCATCACCAACGGGGCCAAGGTCCTGCTGCTCGTCGACCTGGATCCCGGCTCGGGCTCGGCGATCATCGCCAACGCGAAGAAGAACAACGTCAAGGTCATCGACTACGATCGCCTGACGCTCGGTGGTGGCGCGGACTACTACGTGTCCTTCGACAACACCGCCGTCGGCAAGCTCCAGGGCGAAGGCCTCGTGAAGTGCCTGGACGGCAAGACGAAGCCCGTCGTCGCCGAGCTCAACGGCTCCCCGACCGACAACAACGCGACGTTGTTCGCCAACGGGTACAACGGCGTGCTCGACCCGCTGTACTCAAGCGGTAAATTCGTCAAGGGCCCCAATCAGTCCGTGCCGGACTGGGACAACCAGCAGGCGCTGACGATCTTCGAGCAGATGCTGCAGAAGACGAACAACAAGATCAACGGTGTGCTCGCCGCCAACGACGGTCTGGCGAACGCCGCCATCTCGGCGCTGAACGCCCGCAAGCTGCCGGCCCTCCCGGTCACCGGGCAGGACGCGACGGCCCAGGGCATCCAGCACATCCTCGCCGGTGAGCAGTGCATGACGGTCTACAAGGCCGTCAAGGCGGAGGCCGACGCCGCGAGCAAGCTGGCGATCGCGCTGGCCAAGGGCGAGACGCCCACGGCCAACCAGTCCGTCGACAACAAGGGCACGAAGACCCCGTCGGTGCTGCTGACGCCCGTCTCGGTCACGAAGGACAACATCCAGGACACCGTCATCAAGGACGGCTTCCTGAAGGTCAGCGACGTGTGCACCGGCAAGTACGCCGCGCTTTGCACGAAGGCGGGCGTCAGCTAGCCCGGTCGTATCCGCCACGGAGGGGCGCACGGCCGCGCCCCTCCGCCGGCGGGACTGTCATACGTAAGAGGAGAACAGGTCATGTCGCAGGAACCGTTGTTGGAGCTCAAAGGGGTGACGAAGACGTTCGGTGCGGTCAATGCCCTCACCGAGGTCGACTTCTCCGTTCGCGAGGGTGAGGTGATGGCCCTCGTCGGCGACAACGGCGCCGGCAAGTCCACGCTCATCAAGAGCATCGCCGGGATCCATCCGATCGACGCCGGCACGATCGCGTTCGCCGGCACGCGGGTCAACATCCACGGACCCAAGGATGCGGCCAAGCTCGGGATCGAGGTCGTCTACCAGGACCTCGCGTTGTGCGACAACCTCGACGTCGTCCAGAACATGTACCTCGGCCGGGAGGCGATGAGCTCCTTTCGCCGCCTGGACGAGACGACGATGGAGCGCACCGCGCGCGAGACGCTCGCGTCGCTGGCGGTGACGACCATCCGCTCGGTGCGCCAGCCCGTGGCGGCGCTCTCCGGCGGCCAGCGCCAGTCCGTGGCGGTCGCCAAGGCCGTCATGTGGAACTCCAAGCTCGTCATCCTCGACGAGCCGACCGCGGCGCTCGGCGTCGCACAGACGCGCCAGGTGCTCGACCTCGTCAAGCGCCTGGGGCAGACGGGACTCGCGGTGGTCCTCATCTCCCACAACCTGCACGACATCTTCGAGGTCGCCGACCGCATCACGGTCCTGCGACTGGGGCGTTCCGTCGCGGAGGTCTCCAGGAAGGGCTCCACCCAGCAGGAGGTCGTCCAGCTCATCACCGCCGGCTCGATCGCGAGCGTGCCCGGCCAGACGGAGGCGACGGCATGACCGATACGGCCGATCGTGAGGAGTCCGTCGTCCCCGCCGGGACCGACGCCGCGCTCCTCGAACCCGACGCCACGCTCGGCACCTACGCGCGCGGCCGCATCGAGGCCCTGAAGACCGGGGACCTCGGATCCCTGCCGATCATCATCGGCATCATCGCCATCGCGATCTACTTCCAGGCGCGCAACAGCCAGTTCCTGAGCGCCGGCAACTTCGTCAACCTCATCGCCCAGACGGCGCCGTACGCCGTCATCGGCATGGGCGTCGTCTTCGTCCTGCTGCTCGGCGAGATCGACCTGTCGATCGGGTACGTCAGCGGCGTGGGCGGCGTCATCACCGCCCTGCTGCTCGTGCCGGACGGCAACCAGGTGTCGCCGGCGGTCGCGATCGCCGCCGCCCTCGGCGCAGGCGCCATCATCGGCGTCGTCCAGGGCCTGCTCTTCACCAAGATCGGGATCCCCTCGTTCGTCGTGACGCTGGCCGGCCTGCTGGGCTGGAACGGCGTGGTCCTGCTGCTCATCGGCGACCGCGGCACCGTCGCGATCCAGGACCCGTTCGTCAACGGCATCGCGAACGACTACCTGTCGAGCGGCGCGGCCTGGCTCTCCGTGGAGGGCGCGGTCCTCATCTACGCGGCGCTGCAGTACCTCGCGGTGCGCAACCGTGCCAAGGCCGGGCTGCCCAACCTCCCGACGTCGCTCATCCTGCTCCGCATCGGCGTGCTCGCCGGAGTCGGCGCGATCGTCGTCGCCGTCGCCAACTCGGCGCTGAACCGGGGGCTGCCGTACGTGTTCCTGCTGCTCATCGCGCTCATGCTCATCCTGACGTTCGTCACCGACCGCACGCGCTTCGGGCGCCACGTCTACGCGGTCGGCGGCAGCATCGAAGCCGCACGGCGGGCGGGCATCCGCGTGGACGGCGTCCGCGTCGCGGTCTTCGGCATCGCCGGGACGATGGCGGCGCTGGGCGGGATCATCCTCGCCTCTCGGCTGAGCTCGGTCGACACGAACGCCGGCGGGGGAACGATCCTTCTATACTCCATCGCCGCCCCGGTCATCGGCGGCACCAGCCTCTTCGGCGGCCGCGGCACCATCCGCAGCGCGCTGCTCGGTGCTGTCGTCATCGCGAGCATCGACAACGGGCTGGGCCTGCTGAACACGACCGCGGGGACGAAGTACATCGTCACGGCGCTCGTGCTGCTGGCGGCCGTGTCGGTCGACTCGCTCTCACGCAAGGGACGCGTTGCGTCCGGCCGGGCCTGACGCCCGTCGCCACGCCGTCCGTCGCACACCACACCAGGAGAACCACATGCAAGACCTTCAAGGGCGCGCTGCGCTTGTCACCGGCGCCAGCGGCGGCGTGGGCGCGGCCACGGCCCGCGCACTGCACCAGGCCGGAGCGCAGGTGGCGCTGCTGTCACGCCGCGGGGACGATCTCGGCCTCGAGGGGGCGCTCGGGATCGCCTGCGACGTCCGTGATCGCGCCGCGGTACAGGCGGCCACCGACGCCGCTGTCGAGCGCTTCGGTGCGCTGCACGTCGTCGTCGCCAACGCGGGGGTCGGCAGCTACGGGCCGTTCACCGAACTGGCGCCCGAGGCGCTGGAGGAGATGATCGACACCAACCTCAAGGGCGTGCTGTACACCGCAGCCGCCACCGTTCCACATCTCGTGGCCGCCGGTGACGGGGACTTCGTCTCGCTCGCCTCGGTGGCCGGCGTCAACGCCTTCCCCGGCGAGGCGGTGTACAACGCCTCCAAGTTCGGGCAGGTGGGCTTCACCCGTGCGCTGGACCTCGAGTTGCGCGAGCACGGGGTGCGCTGCACGACGATCGCCCCCGGCGGCGTGAACACGGACTTCGCGATCGGGACCGGACGCACCGCCGGCGACCCGATGCTCGAGACGATGATGACCGCCGAGGACGTCGCCGACGTCGTCCTCTTCGCCCTCACGCGTCCGCGCACGATGCGCATGATGACGACGACCTTCCGGCCGATGAGCGAAGGGTCGTGGGGCTGAATGCTGCGCTGGGGACTCGTCTCGACGGCGAACATCAACGATGCCGTGCTGGGCACGACCAACCCGCCGGCCGACCGCTTCGTCGCCGTCGGGTCGCGCGATCTCGTGCGCGCGCAGGCCTACGCGCAGGACAAGGGCATCCCGCGGGCGCACGGATCGTACGAGGACCTCTTCGCCGACCCGGACGTCGACGCCGTCTACGTCTCGTTGCCCAACGGCATGCACACCGAGTGGGCGATCAAGGCGCTGGAGGCCGGCAAGCACGTCCTGTGCGAGAAGCCCTTCGACCGCGATCCGGCCGCGGTCGCGCGGGCGTTCGACGTCGCCGAGGCCCGCGGACTCGTGCTGGCCGAGGCGTTCATGTGGCGCCACCACCCGCAGGTGGACCGCGCCGTGCAGCTGCTCGCCGACGGCGCGATCGGGAACGTGCGCCTCCTGAAGGCGTCGTTCTCGTTCGTGCTGGACGACCCGGCCAACGTCCGGCTCTTCCGCGGCCTGGACGGCGGGTCGCTCATGGACGTGGGGTGCTACTGCGTCAGCGGGCTGCGCACCCTGGCGGGGGCGGAGCCCATGCGCGTGCAGGCCGAGCGCGTGGACGGTGGCGACGGCGTCGACGTGCGCCTGGTCGCCACCCTGCGCTTCCCCGGTGACGTCGTGGCGACGCTGGACTGCGGCTTCGACATCGCCCCGCGGGCGGAGCTGGAGGCGATCGGGGACGGCGGCACGTTGAAGCTCCTCGATCCCTGGCACGGCACCGATCCCGTCATCGAGCTGCGCCGCGCCGGCGGCCCGGAGGACCGCAAGTTCGAGGGCGAGCCGGAGCGCATCCGCGTCGACGCCCCCGACAAGTACCTGCTCGAGCTCGAGGACTTCGAAGCGGCGGTGCGCGGGGAACGCCCGCCGCGCATCGGCCGGGACGACGCCGTCGCCCAGGCCACCACCATCGCCGCGCTCTACCGCGCGGCCGATCACGCTGCATCGACCCCGGAGAGCATCCCATGAACACCGCCCTGAAGACGAGCCTCGGCATCTGGGCCCTCGGCCCCATGGTCACCCGTTTCGTGCCGTCCGGGTACCAGCCCCAAGCGGCGGAGGAGACCACCGCCGAGAAGGTCGCGCGCGCGGTCGCCGGCCTCGGGGACCTGATGGACGACTACGAGTTCCACTACCCGGGCGAGCTGAACGCCGACAATCTCGAGGAGGTGCGCCGGGCGCTTGACGGTCACGGCATCTACGCGGTCTGCAGCGGCCTGCACACCGACCCGCAGTTCGGCAAGGGCGGACTGTCCTCGCCGAACCCCGCCACGCGCAAGGCCGCGCTGGACATCACGCTCGAGGCCGCCGAGTTCGCCGGCGAACTCGGCGCGCACTTCATCATCTGGCCCGGGATCGAGGGCTACAACTACCCCTTCCAGACCGACTACGCGGGCGACTGGGAGCGGCTCATCGACGGGATCGGACAGGCCGCGCAGGTCATGGCGCGCCACGACCGCAAGGTCTTCCTTGAGCACAAGAACTCCGAGCCGGCGATGAAGATCCTCATGCGCAACATCGGCATGACCCTGCACGTCATCCACACGCTGCGGGGTCGCGGCATCGACAACATCCAGGTCAACATGGACTGGCAGCACCTCATCATGAACGGGGAGCACCTGCCCGAGTACGCCGCGATGCTCAACGCGCAGGGGCTGCTCGGCCACCAGCACGCCAATTCCGGCTGGGGCACGTTCGACGACGACAACATGGTGGGCGCCACGGCGTTCATGGAGACGGTCGAGCTGGCGCTCGAGCTGCGGCGGGCCGGCTACGGCGACGCCGGCGAGCGCCTCGGCTTCGACCTGTACCCCTACACCGAGGACCACGTCGCCGCGGTCCGGCGGTCGGTGCTGCAGTGGCGTTTCATCGACGGCGTGGCCTCGCGGATCGACGAGGAGAAGCTGCGGGAGATCCAGGCCCGCAAGGACGCGGTCGCAGCCTACGAGCTCGTCTACGCGGCTCTCGGGGCCGTCGCCCCGGCGGCGTGATTCCCGTCCCGCCCCCGCGGGGCGGGCACACCGGCGCACGCCTCGTCGGCCTAGACATCGGCACCTCGTCGGTCAAGGGCATCGCGATCGACGAGGCCGGCACCGTCCTGCGGATCGCCGAGCGCGCCTACCCGCTCTCGGTGCCGCACCCCGGCTGGGCCGAGCAGGATCCCGACGACTGGGTGCGCGCGGCGCGGGAGGTGCTCGCCGAGCTCGACGCCGATCACGCCGACGGCATCGGCCTGGCCGGGCAGATGCACGGACTCGTCGCCCTCGGCGAGGACGACCGCCCGCTGCGCCCGGCGATCCTGTGGAACGACGGGCGCACCCAGGCGCAGTGCGACGCCATCGAGGCACGCATCGGGCGCGATCGGCTGCTGGCGCTGACCGGCAATCGGGCGCTGGCGGGCTTCACCGCGCCCAAGCTGTTGTGGATGGCCGAGCACGAGCCGGCGATCCACGCGCGCATCCGGCGGATCCTGCTGCCCAAGGACTACGTCCGCCTGGCGCTGTGCGGCGTGCACGCCACCGACGTCAGCGACGCGTCGGGCACGCTGCTGTTCGACGTCGCGCGGCGGACGTGGAGCGCCGAGCTCGTCGATGCGCTGCACGTCGACCGGGCCTGGCTGCCCGAGGCGCTGGAGTCGGCCGCCCTCTGCGGGCACACCGCCGCCGGGGTGCCGGTGGCCGCCGGGGCGGGGGACCAGGCCGCGGGTGCGCTCGGCGTCGGCGTCGTGGCGCAGGCTGGCCCCGCGTCGATCGTCCTGGGGACCTCGGGCGTGGTCTTCGCGGCGCGCGACACGTACGCCGCGGACCCCGACGGTGCCGTCCACGCGTTCTGCCACGCGGTCCCGCACGCCTGGCACGTCATGGGAGTCATGCTCTCCGCGGCCGGGTCGCTGCGGTGGCTGCGGGACGTCGCGGCGCCCGACGCCTCCTTCGACGCGCTGCTCTGTGCCGCGGCTGCGTGGGAGCCGGGGGCCGAAGGGCTCGTCTTCGCCCCGTACCTCGCGGGCGAGCGCACGCCACACGCCGATCCGGCGGCCCGGGCCATGTTCGCCGGCCTGACGCTGCGTCACGACCGTGGCGCGCTCGTGCGCGCCGTCCTGGAGGGCGTCGCCTTCGGACTGGCGGACGGGATGGACCGCGTGGCGGCGCTGGGCGGACGCCCGCGGACCGCCCGCGTGTCCGGCGGCGGGTCGCGCGGGCGCCTGTGGCTGCAGATCGTGGCCGCGGTGCTCGACGTGGAGCTGCAGCGCACGGCGGTCGACGAGGGCGCGGCCTTCGGCGCCGCGCTGCTGGGGGGCGTGGCGGGCGGGGTCTTCGCCGACGTCCACGAGGCCGTGGCGGCGTGCGTCAACACGGCGGACACGATCGTCGCTCCGTCCGGCTGGCAGCAGCGCTACGCGCAGCTGCGCCCCGCCTTCGAGGCGCTGTACCCGGCGCAGGCGGCGGTCCGGGCCGCGCTGGGGTAGACGACGTTCGCGTCCGCCGGGGCCCGGGCGCCCTCAAGAACGGCGGGGTAGCGGTCGATGCAGGGCGGACATGTTCGACGTCGATGCCGCCCTCCGTCACCTCGTCGCCGAAGGTGGCTCGGACCTGCACCTCAAGGTCCCGTCCCCACCGCTCATCCGGATCGACGGGCACCTGGAGCCGATCCCGGGCCTGCCGGTGCTGGAGGGCGCCGACACCGAAGCGGTCGTCACGACGCTGCTGACGAACGAGGGGCGGCTGAAGGAGTGGCGCGAGAGCGGCGAGATCGACTTCTCCTACGCCATCCCGGGGGTGGCGCGCTTCCGCGTCAACGCCTTCCGCCAGCGCGGGTCCGCGTCGCTCGTGTGCCGCGCGATCCCTGTCCTGATCCGGACGATCGAGGAGCTGACCCTGCCACCGGTCATCCGGACTCTGGCGGAGGAGGAGCGCGGCATCGTGCTGCTCACCGGCACCACCGGCTCGGGCAAGTCGACGACGCTCGCCGCGATGATCGACCACATCAACACGACGATGGCCAAGCACGTCGTGACGATCGAGGACCCGATCGAGTTCCTGCACGCCGACAAGCGCTCGGCCATCAACCAGCGCGAGATCGGGCAGGACACCGCGTCCTTCAAGCAGGCGCTGCGACGCGTGCTGCGCCAGGACCCCGACGTGATCCTCATCGGCGAGATGCGTGACGAGGAGACCGTCCATACCGCGCTCAGCGCCGCGGAGACCGGGCACCTCGTGTTCTCCACCGTCCACACGGTGGATGCGGCGGAGACCGTCAACCGGCTCATCGACTTCTTCCCGCCGCACATGCACCAGCAGGTGCGGGCGATGCTCGCAGGCACGCTGAAGGGCGCGATCTCCCAGCGCCTCGTGCGCTCGGCCAGCGGACACGGGCGCGTGGCGGTCTGCGAGGTGCTGCGGATGACCGGCCGCGTGCGCGACATGATCATGGACCCGACGCAGACCGGAAAACTCAACGAGGTCATCGCCGAGGGCGAGTACTACGGGATGCAGACCTTCGACCAGGCGCTCTTCGGCCACCTGAAGGCCGGGCGCATCACGATGGAGGAGGCGCTGGGCGCCGCCTCCAGCCCGCACGACTTCAAGCTGCTCGTCGGCGCCGACGGCCGGCGCGGGACGACGATGGACGACCTGGCGCAGGCGGAGACGCAGCGCGCCGAGACGACGGGATCGGCCGCCGCCGCGGCGCTGCGCTGAGCCCGAGAACGCGACCCGTTCCCACCTAGGGGGCAGCAGGCTCCGGCGCCGGTAGCGTGGGGGATGTGCCTGTCGTCGAGCTTCCCGTGCACCACCATGTTCCGGCGCCTGCCAACCGCGCGGCGCTCGTGCAGCGGGCGGCCCTCCTGGCCCGCGTCGGGCTGGGCTGGCACGTCTTGGAGGCGGCGATCGCCATCGTCGCCGGCCTCGTGGCGTCCTCCGTCGCCCTCATCGGCTTCGGCGCGGACTCGCTCATCGAGGTTCTGGCCGGCGTCGTGCTCCTGTGGCGGCTGCGCACCCGGCGCGCGGGGGCCGAGCGCCTGGCGCAACAACTGATCGCCGCCTCGTTCGTGCTCATCGCGCTCTACGTCGGCGTCGAGGCCGCACGCGCCCTCAGCGCCGCCGACCGCCCGGACGTCAGCGTCGTGGGCATCGTCCTGTCGGCGTTCACCCTCGTGACGATGCCGCTGCTGGCGCGGGCCAAGACCCGCGTGGCGCGGCAGCTGCACTCGTCGGCGACGGCCTCGGAGGCGCGGCAGACGACGATCTGCGCCTACCTGTCCGCCGCGCTGCTGCTCGGTCTGGGCGCGAACGCCGCGTTCGGCTGGTGGTGGGCGGACCCGGTGGCTGCACTCGTCATCGCCGGGGCCTGTCTGTACGAGGCACGCGGCGCGTGGCGGGGGGAGGCCTGCTGCGGTGGCCCCTGCGTGGGCTGAACCCGACTTCCGCGAGCGTCTCCCATCACTTCACTTGGTAAAGTGTGGGTATGGCCGTCGATGACAGTTGCCCCGTCTGTCGGACCGCAGACATCGTCTGTGGGAAGTGGACGCTGCTGCTGATCCGTGATCTGGCGGCGGGCAACTCCCGCTTCTGTGAGCTCGAACGGTCACTGGCGGGCATCAGCCCGCGGACGCTCTCGCTGCGTCTGCGTGCGCTGGAGGAGGAGGACATCGTCGAGCGCCAGACGTACGCCGAGGTCCCGCCGCGCGTCGAATACGCCCTGACGGACAAGGGCCTTGCGCTGCTGCCGATCATCGACTCGATGCGCTCCTACGGCGAGCACTGGCTGGCCGCCGGGTGCGCGGCGGAGGCCGAGGGCGCCGCCCTCGGCGAGCCGGTCGCCGCGGTGTCCTGAGCCGGGTCTGCCTCGTTCGCCGGACGGTGAACGGAGGGTCACGCGGGACCACTGCCGTAGCCCGTCGGACGATCGTCCACGGCGCGGGGTGAGAGCGGGGTTGCACCGGGAAGGGGCCGCAACCCTGGCCGGCGAACCGGGTCCTACCCACAATGCCTGCACACGGACCCACGCGTGGTGCGCAGCTCTTGCCGGGAGCGGTGTGCGCGACGACCTGAACCACTACCGCTTCACCCGTCGTCGCGCGCTCGCGCTGGGGGCGGCCGGTGGCGTGTCCGGCCTCGTCGTCCTGCGGTCAGGGACGCCGGAGGCCGCAGGCGCCGCACCGTCCGTCGGCACCGTCGGCCTCGCCTTGCCGCCCGGCGCCGCCCCGGCCGGTGGGCGGGCCGGGAGGATCGTCCGGACCGCGCAGCCGTTCGACCTCGTCGGGTTGCGGGACGTGGACCTGCGCGGCGCCGGCGCCCAGGTGCGGGTGCGCCGGCGCGGTGGCCCGTGGAGTCCCTGGGTGCCGCTCGGATCAGGCGCCGACCACGCCCCGGACCACCCGAAGGCCGCGCCCGCGTCAGACCCCGTGTGGGCGGGCGGTGCCGACGAGCTGCAGCTGCGCGCGGGCCGGCCGCTGGTCGGCGGGCGCCTGCAGCTCGTCACGGTGCCCGGCGCCGCCGGCACGATCCAGACCCGGACCGCCGCC
>JAOPZJ010000184.1 GCA_025964155.1 Solirubrobacterales bacterium | reverse complement strand
CGCGATGACCCTGGACGAACCCGGCACGCTCGTCGGCGCCCGCCTGGAGTGCCCGCTCATCATCGGCCGCGGCGACGGCGAGACGTTCCTGGCCTCCGCGATCCCCGCCTTCCTCAAGGAGACGCGGAACGTGCAGTACATCGAGAACGGCGAGCTTGTCGTCATCACCGCCGACGGCGCGACGATCATGCGGCCCGACGGCACCGAGCTCGAGCGCGAGGTCAAGCGCATCGACTGGGACGAGGAGACCGCCGAGAAGGGCGGCTTCGACACGTTCATGCTCAAGGAGATCTCCGAGCAGGCGGATGTCCTGTCGGAGACGATCGCCGACCGCACGGTGCGTGTCGACGGCGTGGACCTCGCGGACGAGCTGAGCTTCGACGAGTCGATCCTCGAGGGGATCGACCGGATCGTCATCGTCGCCTGCGGCACCTCCTTCAACGCCGGGCTCATCGGGCGCTATGCCATCGAGGAGTGGGCGCGCGTCAGCGTCGACATGGATGTCGCGTCCGAGTACCGCTACCGCAACCCGATCGTCGGCGACCGGGACCTCGTCATCGGCATCACGCAGTCGGGGGAGACGGCCGACACGCTGGCGGCGATGAAGCTCGCCAAGCAGCGCGGCGCCCGCGTGCTGGCGATCACGAACATCATGGGCTCGCAGGCCACGCGCGACGCCGACGGTGTGCTCTACACCCGTGCCGGCCTGGAGATCAGCGTCGCCGCGACGAAGACGTTCACCTGTCAGGTCGCGGTGCTGTACATGCTGGCGCTGCGCCTGGCCGAGCTGCGCGGTGCCCTCCCCAAGGAGGAGCTCATCCGCCTCGTGGCGGAGGTCAAGCGCCTGCCGCACCACCTCGACGCCATGCTCAAGACCCTGGACCTGAAGGCGATCGCCGAGGCGTACGGCGACAGCGAGTTCTTCCTCTACCTCGGCCGGCACGCGGGACGGGCCGTTGCGCTCGAAGGCGCGCTGAAGCTCAAGGAGATCAGCTACATCGCCACAGACGCGTACGCCGCCGGGGAGATGAAGCACGGCCCGATCGCCCTGCTGGACGAGCGCACGCCGGTCGTCTGCGTGGCAACCGACTCACCGATCCTGGACAAGATGATCTCCAACGTCCAGGAGGTGCGGGCCCGCGGCGCGCACGTCATCGCGGTGGCCAGCGCCGGCAACGACGCGATGGCCGAGCACGCCGAGCACGTCATCTCGATCCCCGCCACCGACTGGATCCTGCAACCGCTCCTGGCCACGATCCCGCTGCAGCTGCTCGCCTACGAGATCGCCCGCAAACGCGGCCTGAACGTCGACCAGCCGCGGAACCTGGCCAAGACCGTGACCGTCGAATAGTCAGGCGGTCACGCGTGGTCATCGGGATCGGCTTGGACCTGCTGGACATCGCGCGGCTGGAACGCGCCCTCGAGCGCAGGCCGTCGCTGGCCAACCGGCTGTTCACCGCTCAGGAGCAGGCGTACGCCGCGGCCGGCGCCCGCCCCGGCCAGCACCTGGCGGCCCGCTTCTGCGCCAAGGAGGCGGTCACCAAGGCGCTGGGGCTGGACGTCATGCGGACCCTGGAGATCGAGGTCGTGGGCGGGGGCAGCGCAGGTGTCGGCATCGCGCTGGCCGGGGAGACGGCCCAGGTGGCGGGCGAGCGCAACGCGACGATCCTGTTGTCCCTGACGCACACTCCCACGACCGCCGGTGCGTTCGTCGTCGTCCAGGCGCCGGGATGACCCTCCCCGAGTGGGTGACGCCGTTGCCGTCGTCGGCGGCCATGCGCGCGGCCGATGCCGCCGCCATCGCGGCCGGCACCCCGGGGACGGCGTTGATGGAGCGCGCCGGCAGCGGGCTGGCGATGCTCGCCGCGCACCTGCTGCCCGACGGGCCGATCGCCGTCCTGTGCGGCAAGGGCAACAACGGCGGGGACGGCTTCGTGGCCGCCCGGCTCCTGCACGCCGCCGGCCGCGACGTCCGGGTCCTCACGACATCGGTTGCGGAGGACTCAACCGGCGACGCCGCGCACAACCTCGCGCGGCTGGCAACCCGCCCGCGCCCGTTCGACCCGGCCGCGCTGGAGGGCTGCACCGGCGCGATCGATGCCCTCCTCGGCACCGGGGTGACCGGTGCCCCGCGCGGCGCCGTGGCCCGGGCCGTCCGCGCGCTGCGCGCCTCGAAGCTCCCGGTCGTCGCATGCGACGTCCCGTCCGGGGTGGACGCCGACACCGGCGCGATCCCGGACCCGGAGATCGTCGTGCAGGCCGTGGCGACGGTGACGTTCGCGGCGGCCAAGCCCGGGCTGTGGATCGCGCCGGGCAAGCTGCACGCCGGCGCGGTGCATGTCGTCGACATCGGCGTGCGCGTCGACGCCGCCGACGCGCAGATCGGACTGCTCGCGGACGACGACGTGCTGGACGACCTGCCGTCGCGCAGCGCGTCCTCGACGAAGTTCACTCAGGGTCACGTCGTCGCCTGCGGTGGCTCACGCGGCCTGACCGGAGCCGTGTGCCTCACGGCCCAGGCCGCGGCACGCGCCGGCGCCGGGTACGTGACGGCGTGCGTGCCGCGCAGCCTGGAGGCCATCTTCGAGGTCAAGCTCACCGAGGTGATGACGCGCGCCCTCGCCGACGCCGACGGCAGCCTGCTCGCCGACGCGGCCCACGTCGTGCTGGACGTCGTCGCGGCACGCGGCGGCGTCCTGACCCTCGGCGGCGGGCTCGGACGCAGCGACGGCGCACTCGCGTGCGCACGCGTGATCGCCCTGAGGGCGGCCGCGCCGCTCGTCCTGGACGCCGACGCGATCGCCGCGTTCGCCGGCGATCCGGACGCGCTCATCACGCGCACGGCCCCGACGATCATCACGCCGCACGCCGGCGAGCTGGGCCGGCTGCTGGGCACGGGCAGCGCCGCGGTGGACGCCCACCGGCTGGACAGCGTCCGCGAGGCGGCCCGGCGCGCCGGCGCGATCGTCGTGCTCAAGGGCGACGACACGCTCGTCGCCACGCCGGACGGGCGTGTGGCGGTCAGCGAGGGCGGTGCCCCGGCGCTGGCGACGGCGGGGACCGGCGATGTGCTCACCGGGGTCTGCGGCGCGTTCCTCGCCGCCGGGCTGGAGCCCTGGCACGCCGCCTGCGCGGCGGTCCGGGCGCACCTGCTGGCCGGGCGCGGCGCGGCAGCCGTGCACGGCCCGGACGGCGTCATCGCCGGCGACGTGATCGACGCGCTGGCCGGGGCGATCGCCTCCGGCCGGTACGCTGGGCGCCAATGACGACCGTCGAGCAGATCATGGACGCCGAGCCTGTCACCGTCACGCCCGGAACGGACGTGGAGACGGTCATCCGGCTGCTGAAGCAGCACGAGCTGCCGGGGGTCCCCGTCGTCAACGCCGGCGGGCGCTGCGTCGGGATCATCACGGAGGCCGACCTCGTCATCACCGACGAGCAGGGCGACGTGTCCCTGCGGCACTACATCGAGCTCTTCGGCGGGGTGATCTTCGTCGAGTCGCTGCAGCACTACGAGGACCGCCTGCGCAAGGCATTCGCCGGGACGGCCGCCGACTTGATGACCGAGGACCCCGAGACGATCGACGCCGCCGCATCCGTCCAGGAGGCGGCCAAGGTCATCGCTCGCACGGGTCACAACCGCCTGCCGGTCGTCGAGCATGGCCGGCTCGTCGGCGTCGTCACACGGGTCGACGTCCTCCAGGCCCTCGCCGGGGTGTAGCGCGCGCGATGGCCCGCGCGATCGCACGCGTCGACCTGGACGCCGTCGCGCACAACGTCCGCACCCTCGCGGCCGCGGCGCCCGGGGCGCGGCTCTGCGCCGTGGTGAAGGCCAACGCATACGGGCACGGCGCGGTGGCCTGTGCGCGCGCCGCGCAGCGTGCGGGCGCCTCCTGGCTGGCCACCGCCGGAGCGGCGGAGGCCGCCGAACTGCGTGCCGCCGGTGTCGCGGGCCGGTTGCTCGTGATGGGCGCGCTGGACGCCGAGGACATGGCGATCGCCGTCGCCGCACAGGCCGACGTCGTCGTCTGGGACGAGGGCGCCCTCGCCGCGCTGCCCTCGCACGCGCGGGTGCACGTCAAGCTCGACAGCGGCATGGGCCGTCTGGGGACGCGCGACCCGGACCAGGCCACACGCGTCGTGGAGGCGGCGGGTGAGCGGCTCGTCGGGGTGATGACGCACTTCGCCACGGCCGACGACCGGCAGGACGCGTTCTTCGAGGAGCAGCTGGCGCGCTTTGCGACCTGGGCCGCGCCGCTGCGAGTCGCGCGACCCGGCCTGCTCGTGCACGCCGCCAACTCGGCCGCGACCCTCCGTGATGCGGCCTCGCATTTCGACATGATCCGGCCCGGGGTCGCGCTCTACGGCCTTGATCCGTTCGGCGAGGATGCCGCGGCCCGGTCGTTGCGTCCGGCCCTGGCGCTCACGAGCCACGTCGCCGCCGTCAAGGGGTGCGCGGCCGGGCAGAGCGCGGGCTACGGCCGGCGGTTCGTCGCGACCGTCGACACCGTGCTGGCCACCGTGCCGATCGGCTATGGCGACGGTTGGCGGCGGGCTACGACCGGCCATGCCGAAGTGCGCATCGGCGACCGGACCTACCCCCAGGTCGGCACCGTGAGCATGGACAACATCACGGTGGACCTGGGGCCGCAGAACGGTGGGCGCGTGCGGGTCGGCGACGAGGTCGTCCTGGTCGGGCCCGGCCTGAGCGCCGAGACCGTCGCCGCCCGCAGCGACACGATCAACTACGAGGTGACGACCGCGTTGCTGCCCCGCACGCAGCGGCAATACCACCGCGCGGGCGCTGACGGGGACGGGACGTGAGCGTGGCCCTGAATGCAGCGCGGACCGCCCTGCGCGACGAGCAGGTCTGGCTCGTCGGCGGCGCTGTTCGCGACCGCCTGCTGGGGCGCGACGTGGGCGACGTCGACCTCGTCGTCGCCGGCGACGTGAAGGCGGCCGCCCGGCATCTGGCGCTGAGCGCCGGCGGGCCGTCCTTCCCGCTCGGCGAGGCGTTCGGGGCCTGGCGGGTCGTGGGCCCCGGGCACTCCTGGCAAGTTGACCTGTGCCCGGTACGGGACGGCAGCATCGAGGCGGACCTGGCGCTGCGCGACTTCACCGTCAACGCGATCGCCGAGCCGCTGGACGGCGGCGCCCTGCTGGACCCGCACGGTGGCGCGGACGACCTGCGTGCCCACCGGCTGCGCATGGTCAACCCGCGCGCGTTCCCCGACGACCCGTTGCGCGTGCTGCGCCTGGCCCGCTTCGCCTGCGAGCTCGATCTTGTCCCGGACCCGGCGACGGTGCGCGAAGCACGCGCTCACGCCTCGTCGCTGGCGGGCATCGCCGGCGAACGCGTCTTCGCCGAGCTGAAGCGCGTCCTGTCCGCCGACAGTGCGCTGGACGGCCTGGAGCTCATGGACGATCTGGGCGTGACCGACGCGATCCTCCCGGAGGTCGCCGCGATGCGCGGCGTGCAGCAGAACCGCTTCCATCACCTCGACGTCTACGACCACACGCTGGCGGTGCTGCAGGCGGTCATCGACCTCGAGCGCGATCCCGCACCGTACGTTGGGGACGAGCACACCGCTGCGGTGCGCGCCTGGCTCGCCGAGCCGCTCGCGGACGAGCTGACGCGCGGTCAGGCGCTGCGCTTCGGCGCGCTCCTGCACGACATCGCCAAGCCGGGCACCCGGACCGTTCACGAGGGCGGCTTCGTCGGCTTCCCGCACCACGACAGCGTCGGCGCGGACATGAGCCGCGAGATCCTCACGCGCCTGCGGGCCAGCGAGCGCACCCGCACGTATGTCGCGTCCCTCGCGCGTCACCACCTGCACCTGGGCTTCCAGGTCAAGCACCGTCCGCTGGACGCGCGTCGGGTCTATCGCTATCTCCGGGCGTGCGATCCGGTGGCCGTCGATGTCACGCTGCTGTCGATCGCCGACCGCGTGGCGACGCGCGGCAACGACGCCCAGCGCGCCATCCCCGCCCACCTGGAGCTCGCCCGCCAGCTCATCGGACCGGCCCTGTCGTGGCCGGCGTGGCAGGCGCAGGAGCCGCTCGTGCGGGGGGACGTGCTGGCCCGCGAGCTCGGCATCGACCCGGGGCCGCGCCTAGGCCCGCTGCTCGTGCAGATCGATGAGGCGCGGTATGCGGGTGAGGTCACCGACGCGATCAGCGCGGTCGCGTTCGGGCGGCGCGCCGGCGCGTCCTGAGCCGGCGCCGGCAACGCCGACCGCTGACCGCCTGTGTCAGCGCCGCCCGTCCCCCGGGCGGATGACCCGCGCGAGCCTTCGCACGACCCCGTCGCAGAGCCGCACGCAGTCGGCGACCGTGGCGTAGTTCACGTTGTCGGCGATGTCGGTGGGCCAGTGGTAGTTGCTCGGCACCTTGTACTTGTTCATCGAGCCGATCATCACCGACGGGTACCCAGCCTTCAGGGCCAGCAGCCCGTCCGTCGCGTTGCGGAAGCGCATGCCGCGGTGCAGCGTGATCCCACGCTCGGCGGCGACCTGGGAGACGAGGTCCTTGAAGGCGGCCGGGTACTCGCGCATCCAGAGCATGCCCTCGCCCTCCAGCGACAGCAGTTCCGGCGAGCCGACGGTGTCGATGCAGATGACGTGCGTGCGGTCGGTCGGGAGGGACGCGAAGTGCCGGCGTGCGAAGCCCTGCATGCCCTCCATGAACGACTCCTCAGAGCCGGTGGAGAGGAGGATGACGCGCAGGCCCGGGACGGGGTGCTCGCGCAGCGTCCGCGCGACGCCGAGCAACGTCGCGACGCCGGTGAGGTTGTCGTTCGCGCCGGGCACCGTGGAGCGCGAGCCGATCTCGGCCATCGCGGCCGCGGTCGCAAGCGACATGCCGGTGCCGAGCCTCCGCAGACCCCGCCGTCCGGTCAGGGCGCCGAGCGCCACGAGCACGGGGCCGCCGAAGATCGGGAACATGAGCGGCGGCGTGTTGTCGGAGAGCTCCAGCAGCTTGGGCCAGCGCTCCCCGATGAACGGCCCGACGCCCGGGTGGAAGACGAGCGACCAGTGTGCCGCGTCGTGGTGGGCGATGAGCAGGACGGTGTGCTCGGCGGCGGGATCGCCGACGGTCGCGATGACGTTGTGGGTGTCGCGCATCGGGAGGAACGTGCGGCGAAACCACTGGCGCCCGCCGGAGATGTCGTCGGAGATCCCGACGGCGGCGAAGACCCCGGCCGCCAGGGCCGCGAGACGCCCGCCGCGCAAGGACGTCACGCCCGCGATGCCGGCCAGCAGCCCGAGCGGCCACCAGTAGCCACCGTGGGCGCGCTCGCGTTCGACGCGAGCGGCGGCGCCCTCGGCTCGAAACGCGTCGGCCAGCCAGTAGGCCGCCTCGCGCTCGCCGTCGGACGCCGAAGGGCGGTCCATGGCGGCCAGCCGACGGATGCTGTGCTCCAGCAACTGGGCGTCGGGCTCGGGCAGAACAGGGGCTTGCGCTGGCACGGATCCGAGGCTAGCGACCTCCGACCCCGGCGGTCCCGATAGCCTGCGCCCATGGCTTCGATCCCGACCCCGGAGCACGTCGATCCGGACTGCATCTTCTGCAAGATCGTCGCGCGCGAGCTGCCGGCGTTCGTCCTGGACGAGGATGAGCGGACGCTGGCGTTCATGGACATCAACCCCGCCTCGCGCGGGCACGCGCTCGTCATGCCGCGCGCCCACACCCAGGATCTGCTCACCATCGGCCCCGAGGACCTGCAGGCGGCCGTCCAGTCGGCGCAGCGGCTGGCGGCGCGCATGACGGACCGCCTGCGCTGCGATGGCGTGAACCTCCTGAACTGCTGCGGCGCCCCCGCGTGGCAGACCGTCTTTCACTTCCACATCCACGTCATCCCCAGGTACAAGGACGACCCGGCACGCGACCCGCTTCGCCTGCCGTGGATCCCGGCCCCGGGGAACATGGACGACATCAAGGCCGTCGCCGAGGAGCTCAACGCATGACCAACGGGTCTGTCTCGCTGACGATGGACGGCCCGCTGGCCGTCATCACGCTCACCGCGCCGCCGCTGAACCTCTTCGACCAGGCGCTCATCGACGACCTGTCCGAAGCGGTCTCCCGCGTCGCCGCCGACCATCCGCGGGGGCTGCTCATCCGCGCCGAGGGTCGCGCCGTCTCCGGGGGCGTGGACGTCCACCTCTTCGACGGCCTGACCCCTGACCAGGGCTCGACGCTGTGGGACGACCTGCTGGGACTCATCCACACCGTCGAGGACTTCCCGTTCCCGACGATCTTCGCCGCGCACGCGCTCTGCCTCACCGCGGCCTTCGAGCTGAGCCTTGCCTGTGACCTGTTGCTGGCCGCCGAGTCGGCGAAGTTCGGCCTCGTCGAGATCGTCGTCGGCCTGACACCGTCCATGGGCGGCCCGCAGCGGCTGGCCGAGCGGGCGGGCCCGGCCCGCGCCCGCGAGCTCGTGTACACCGGCGAGCTCTTTCCGGCCGCGACGCTGGAGCGGTGGAACGTCGTCAACCGTGTGTTGCCCGATGCCGGCTTCGCGGACGCCGCACACGCCTTCGCGCTGAAGATCGCCAACGGACCGACGCGTGCCCACGCCGCGACGAAGCGGATCGTGCGCGAGCAGCTCAACGGCGGGGCCCGCGCTGCCGATGCGATCGTCGGCGAGGTCTCGGGCCCGCTCTTCGGCACGGAGGACCTGAAGAACGCCGTGCAGTCGTTCCTGGCCGTGGGGCCCGGCAAGGCCACCTACGAGGGCCGGTAGAGGTCCCCGGCCCCGGCGGCCCGCGCACGGGCGCTTGCAATGGCCACCCCCGGCTCCTGACGCGTCATGATTGAGCGGTGTTTGCGCCAGAGCACCGCGGACGCGGGACACGGGACGGCGTACGCCGCCCAGGCTCGTCCTCGCGTGCCGCCGTCCACGCGCTGCGCACCGGTGGCCTGACGCTCGCGCTCGCGGGCAGCCTCGCCGCCGCGGCGCTCGCGGCGCAGGGCGACACGCCGGTCGTGGCGACCGAGAAGGCCGGCGGCGCGCCCGCCGGTGCCCCGGACCTCACGCGGGTCTCCTTGCAGCGCAGCAGCGACGGCCGGCTGCGGGCCGGGATCAGCCTGGCCGCTGCACTGCAACCGAAGGATCTGGTCGCCAAGTCCGGTCCGCCCGGGTCGGTGTGCCTGCGCGTCTACACGTCCACCAAGCCGGGCGTGCTGCCGCCCGACTATCTCGTCTGCGTCACCGCGGACGCCAAGGGCAAGACCCTGCGCGGCACCGTGATGGCCGAGCAGGTCAACGCGCTGCCCAAGAAGGTCGGCACCGCGGCGATCTCCCGGACGAGCGAGCGCAATCTCGTCATCCGCTTCAGCCAGAGCGTCGTCGGCAAGCCGTCCGTCATCCAGTTCGCGGCGGAGGCCACGTCCGCCGGCTGCACGCGCCTCAGCTGTGTCGACACGCTGCCCGACGCCCCGGAGACGTCAAAACTCACGCTGCGCCTCGAAGCGCCTCCCGAACGGTAAGCAGTCCTAAAAGCTGTAGCGCCGCAGCCCGCGCGCGGCGAACCAGCCCAGGACCGCGATCAGCCCGGCCACGGACAGCAGCGCCGGCCACGTGTGCGCCCAGGTCACGCCGCCGATGAACCCCTGCCTGACGCCCTCCAGCACGCGGGTCACCGGGTTGACGTCGGCGACCACGCGCAGCCAATCCTGGAGGAGCGGCTTGGGTGCATAGGACGTCGTGAAGAGCACGCCGACGAAGCTCGCGATCTGCATGAGCGGGGCGGCCTGCTGCGTGCGGAAGCGCAGCGCCAGGGTCACGCTGAAGCATGCCATCGCGCAGGCGAGTCCCATGACGAGGACGGCGGCGATCAGGAGGCCGAGGAGCGACGGGACCGCGACACCGAGCGAGAACGCGACGATGAGCAAGAAGGTCCCCGGCAGCAGCGCGCGCAGGGCGGCGCTGGCGACGACGCCGGTGAGGAGCGTCGCGCGCGGGGCGGGGGCCAGCAACAGGCGGTCGAACCAGCCCTGCTCGATGTCGCGGGCCAGGTTCACGCCCGTCGCGGCGCCGGTGAAACCCGCACCCTGCAGCAGACCCACCGGCACGATGAACGTGCGGAAGTCCACCGCGTGGTATGCGGACAGCGCGGAGGCCTTCCCGAAGACGCTCGAGAGGCCGAGCATGAAGATCGTCGGCGCCAGCACGCCGGGGATGGCCGCCCCGGGCACGCGGAGGATCTCGTTGAGGGCGCGGCGGACGAGCGCGCGCACGACGCGGATGCTCTGGGTCATGCGTCCCGCAGCCGTCCACGCAGGGCCACGATCGCGATGGCGCCCGCGGCGATCACGACGAAGACGGCGGCGGCGAGCCCCTCCAGCGTGGATGTCGACCCCACGCCGTCGATGATCGGGGTCCGCATGCCGTCGGCGATGTAGCTCAGTGGGTTGTACGTGGCGACGATGTCGGCCGGGCTGGAGAGCAGGTCCTTCGGGAAGAACGCGCTGGAGACGAAGAGCACGACGAGCACGAGCGGGAAGATGCCCTGGACCGAGGACGCGCTCTTGGCGCGGAGCGCGATCGCCTGGCCGATCGCACCGAACCCGACGCCGGCCACGATGCCGATGAGATACACGACGAGCACACCGGGGATGCCGCCCTTGACGGTCGCCCCGAAGAGCAGGCCGAGCAGCAGGAAGTACGTGACCTGGGCCACGGCGGTGGCGCCCGTCGCGACGAGGCGCCCGAGGACGATCGCCGTCCGCGGGATGGGGGAGGCGACGAGGCGGTCGAAGAACCCGCCCTCGATCTCCAGCGCCGTGGCGATGCCGGTCGCCACGCCACCGAGCAGCAGGGACTGCGTGATCGCGCCCGCCAGCTGGAAGTCCAGGAAGCCGTCGACGTGCGGGAACCCCGGCAGGCTGGTCGTGCGGTGCAGGCCACCGACGTTGACGGCGAGGAACATCGACGGGAACAGGACGAGCGGCGCCAGGAACTGCGGACGGCGCAGGGCGTTGCGCAGCGACCGGCGCGCGAGGGCCAACACGACGCGGACCGTGAAACCGGGATCGGTCACGTTGGGGACGTCCAGGCGTTCGGCGGCCAAGCCGCTGGGCGAGCTGTTCGCCTCATACCGCCGCCGCCACGACGTCCGCGGTCGACGCGCCCGCGCCTTCCAGGTGGCTGCCGGTGCGCGCCGCGAAGACGTCGTCGAGCGTGGGCTCGACGAGCTCGACCCGCCCGACGACCATGCCCGCCTCGTCCAGGGCACGGATGACCGGGGCGATGGCGCTGGACCCCTCCTGCACGCCGATCGAGAGGTCGGCACCTGCCGGGGTGTCCGCGCGGACCTCGCCGAAGCCCGCCAGCACCTCTTGGGCGCGCACGAGGTCGACGTCGCCGTCGAAGGTCAGGTCCAGATGCGGCAGCCCTACCTCGGCCTTGAGGGCCTGCGGCGTGCCCTCGGCGACGATCCTGCCCGCGTTGATGATCCCGACGCGATCCGCGAGCTGATCGGCCTCTTCGAGGTACTGCGTGGTGAGGAAGACGGTCGTGCCGTCCTCCTTCAGGCGCCGCACCTCGTCCCACAACGTCGCCCGACTCGTCGGATCAAGCCCAGTTGTCGGCTCGTCGAGGAAGAGCACCTCGGGCGCGTGGATGAGCGCCATCGCCAGATCCAGGCGCCGGCGCATGCCGCCGGAATACGTGCCCACGCGGCGCTCCTGCGCGTCGCTGAGGCCGACACGGCCGATGAGGTCCTGGGCGCGGCCGGCGACCTCGCGCGGCGGGATGCCGTGCAACGTCGCTTGCAGCTCGATGAGCTCGCGACCGGTCATGAGCAGATCCAGCGCAGCCTCCTGCAGGGCGACCCCGATCTTGCGCCGGACCTGCTGAGGCTCGGTGGCGACGTCGTAGCCGGCGACCGTGGCGCGGCCCCCGGTGGGACGCAGCAGCGTGACGAGCATCCGCACCGTCGTGGTCTTGCCCGCCCCGTTGGGCCCCAGGAAGCCGTAGACCTCGCCGGGCTGCACCTCGAGATCGATCCCGTCGACGGCCTTCAGCCCGTCGCGGTACTCGCGTTCCAGCCCTGACACCTCGATTGCCGCCATGGGGCCACACTAGCTGGTGCTTGCGCGCGCAACGGCTCGGGTCGGCTTGAGCGCAACTCAGCCGCCCGCTGGTGTTGAATAGGCCTGATGAAGCGTTCCAAGAAGACGGCCCTCGCACTGGTTGCCGGGGCGCTTGCCCTGCCCGCAGCCGCGTATGCGGCGATCAGCGAGGTCGGCGACGCCGGTGGCGACGTGGCGCCGGCCTGTCCCGGGTCACCGTGCCGCGCGATCCCGCGGACGACCGGCTTCCAGGTGAAGGTCGGCGATGCTCGCGCCGTGGACGAGGTCAAGCAGGACGGGCGCATCGTCGCTTGGACGCTGACGCTCGGCAAGCCGGGCCCCAAGCAGACGGCGTTCTTCAACGAGAACCTCGGCGGTGAGTCCCAGGCGCAGCTCACCGTGCTGCGCCCCGGCAACAAGCTGTACTTCCGCGTGATCGCCCAGGGCGAGCCGGTCAAGCTCCAGCCGTACTTCGGCCAGAAGGTCCAGATCCCGCTGGAAAAGTCGATCCCGGTGAAGAAGGGCTACGTCATCGCCATCACGGTGCCGACATGGGCTCCGGCGCTGGCCCTCAACCAGCCGGGCACGACCTCGTGGCGCGCGTCGCGGGGGAAGGGCAAGTGCGACGACTTCAACGGTCAGAGCGCCCAGACGCAGACAAACAACGTCGTGCGCTTCTACTGCCTGTACCGCACGGCTCGGCTGGCCTACAGCGCCACCGTCGTCTCCGACCCCATCCCGACGAAGTCCTCGCGGTAGGAGCCAGGCGCAGCCGGGTCCGGAGCGCGCCCGCGCTACTGCCCCGGGCAGGCGCCCGGGTTGTCCTTGCAGAACGTGCTGAACCCGCCGGCGTCCGCACCGCCGGAGTTGGTCGGGGTGGTCGGCGTCGTGGCGGTGGGGGTCGTCGGGGTGACCGCTGAAGTGGTCGGTGCCGGCGCTGTGGCGCCACTGGTGGTCGCGGGCCCGGTGGCGGCGGTCCCGGTGGTGGCACCGGTGCCGGTCGTGTCCGTCGCCGTCGTGTCGGTGCCCGTCGACGAGGTGGTCGACGTCGCCCCGGAGCCGGCCGCCGGCGCGAGGGACGCGTTGCTCGGCGGCAGCAGCTCGGGCGTGGACTTGGGGACCACGTCGCCGGCCTGGCTTGAGCCGCCGCAGGCGCCGACCCCGGCGCCGAGCGCCAGAGCGGTCAGGAGGACGGCAGCGGCTTGGCGGCGGGGCATGAGGGTGCCTTTCAGTGCGCGGTGACGGGACCCATCCTGCGGCCGCAGGTCGGGCAGTCGTTGAGGTCCTTCTGCGCCATCTGATCACACCACGGGCAGAAGCGCAGGTTCTCGACGGCCCAGGGCAGGCGCGAGGTCGTCGGGGCGAGGGGCAGGACCTTGCCGACGACCTCCAGCGGCTCGCCCGTGTCGCGGTCCAGGTAGGTCTTGCCCGGCTCGGCCTCGAGGAAGATCTCGCGCCCGGTGGAGGGCGTACGCAGGCGATAGCGCTGACGGAGGCTCACCGGCGGAACTCTACCCGACGGTCGCGCGAGAACGGCGTCTCGCGGCGCCGTGAGCCACCCGGCGGTCTGGAAGGGTTTGCGTCCCGCCTTCGCTGACGGGCGCCGCGAGCGCGGCGTCTCGCGGCGCCCGTCCCGCGGTGCCCCCGGTGCGGTCGAACGCCGCGCGCCCGGAGGGTCGGGCGTCTGGCGTGGTGTCGGCGAACCCCTATAGGATCGCGCTGGAATGAGAGGCATCACCGCAGCCGTGTCGTCCGCGACCATCGCCGCAGCGCTCGCCATGAGCGGTTGCTCGATCAAGAACGACAACCCAGACCTGATCGCCGGCAAGCAGATGTTCGTGGCGAAATGCGGGTCCTGCCACGTCCTGGGGCGCGCCGGCACGAAGGGCGCGGTCGGCCCCAACCTCGATGAGGCCTTCCGCCGGGCCAAGATCGACGGTCTCGGGCAAGACACGATCCGCGGCGTGGTGAAGAAGCAGATCGAGTTCCCGTCCATGAAGGGCCTCGCCGGCACCGGCATCATGCCCGCAAACCTCGTCAATGACGAGCAGGCTCAGAACGTCGCGGCCTACGTGGCCCAGGTCGCCGCCGCCGGTGGCAAGGACCAGGGGCTGCTGGCGGTCGCCGTGAAGTCCGCCGCATCCAACAAGCCCGCCGTGGCGAAGGGCGGGATCCTCTCGATCCCCGCGGACCCGACCGGACAGCTCGCGTTCGTCAACAGCACCGCACAGGCGCCGGCGGGCCCGATCACGATCGAGATGCCCAACACGTCCGGGGTGCCGCACGACATCGCGATCAAGGGTCTCGGGCAGGGTCCGGTCGTCCCCAAGGGCACGTCGAGCTTCAAGGCTGACCTCAAACCCGGCACCTACACCTACTTCTGTTCGGTCGACGGACACCTCGCGGCGGGTATGAAGGGCACGCTCACCGTCAAGTAGCGCCGCGGCGGCCGTAGGCGGCGGCCACCGCCCGCGGCTGGGGCATCTAGAGCCGGCGCGCCTGGTCCCGCGCGGCCCGGGCCTGCGCGTCGACCTCGCCGCTGCGGTCCAGCGCCGCTCGTGCCTCCTTCTGCGCCGCCTGCGCCCGGGCCGTTGCGTCTTCGGCATCCAGTTCGCGTTGCTGCGCCTCGGCCTCGAGCCGGCTGGCGCGCTGCTCGGCCTCGGCGGCCACACGGAGGCGCTCGCCACGGGCCCGGCTGCTCTCCAGCTCGCCGGGCTCCGCCAGGTGCGCGTTGCCGTAGTGCTCGGCGACGGCCGCCAGGTCCCGGGCATCGAGCTCGTCACCGCCGCCCTTGGTCTGCACGAGGCGATCGGCCGCGAAGGCGATGCGCACGTGGTTGCGCGAGGCGCTGGAGCCCTCGAGCGGGATGAGCTGGCGCTTGCGGGTCAGCAGACCGCCCTTGGTGGCGACGAGCACCGGCTCGCTGCCGCGGAAGTACACCTCGGTCAGCTTGCCCACGCCGACGCCGTCGCGGTCGACGACCTCACATCCGATCCACTGCTCCACCTGTTCGACGAGCATCGCTTCTCCATCCGGGTCGCTGACGTGCGCGTCCAGGACGGATACCCCGCGGGGCTGCGGGCGAACCCGGCGGACGCGCGCGTGAGGGTCGGCGATCCGTTTAGAAGATCGCCCGCAGCAGCAGCGTCAGGACGATGATCGCGCCGCAGACCACGGCGACGATGAGCAGCACGTTGAACATCGCGGCCTCGGAGCGCAGCGGCTCCAGGGCCCGCAGCCACCACGGGTCACGGGATGGCGAGGGACCGGGGGACACCGGTCTCAGACGATGTAGATCGTCGTGTACACGACGATCCACATGACGTCGACGAAATGCCAGTAGATCCCGGGAATCTCCACGCCGCCGTGGTGCTCGGGCGTGAAGTGCCCACGGAAGGCGCGGACGGTCACGATCGCCAGCAGCGTCAGGCCGATGAAGACGTGCTCGCCGTGCAGGCCGGTGAGCCCGTAGAAGATCGAGCCTTGCGCGTGGTCATGCGGCGCAAAGCCGATGTGGATGTACTCGTTGATCTGGATGAAGAGGAAGGTGAAGCCCAGCAGGAACGTCGTGAGCATCCCGGCCTTCAGACCGAAGCGGTTGCCGTTCTTGGCCGAGGTCTGGGCCCAGTGCAGCGTCAGCGACGACGACAGCAGGATCGCCGTGTTGACGCCCGCGACGAGCTTGGGCAGCTCGTCGCCGTTGAACGGGAACCACTGGTCCCCGTTCACGACACGGATGAAGAAGTACGCCGTGAAGAACGCACCAAACACCATCACCTCGCTGATGATGAACAGCAGCATGCCCAGGAGCTGCGGCTCGACCCGCGAGCTGCGGTTGGCCTCTGGCGGCCCGTGGTGGTGCGCATGCTCTGCGTGGATCGCGGCGGCTTCCATGTCTGTCTCGTGCTCCTGTCGGTCCTGGCGGTCAGGCGGCGGCCGAAGAGCCGGCGGCCTGGGCCTCGACGTGGGTGACGGTCTTGCCGGTCGCGGTGGCGACGCGCTTGATCAGGTCGGCTCGCATCCAACCGGACCGGGTGGCGGGCAGCGTGGAGATGACGATGTCGTCGACGCGGAAGAACTGAACGGCGTTCATGGTGGCCGTGTAGGGGTCCGGGTCGGCGATCATGCCGGCGGCCAGCAGCCCCGCTGCGCGGGCTCGGTCCACGAGCTGCACCAGGCGCGCACGGGCCCGGCTGCCGGCGGTGCCCTCGCCGCCCTCCTGCGGGACCACGATGACGAAGAGGTGCTGGTCCCCGGAGGCCTTGGCCTTCAGGCGGTCGAGCAGCTCGTCGCTCGACGCGGTGCGGTTGGCGACCACGAGCGTGACCCCGAACGGGATTCCCTCCGCGTCCAGGTCGGTGACGACATGCTCGACCGGCAGGCCCGAGGCCTCGGTGATGCGCTCGACGAGGTCGCGGCGCAACCACCCGGAGCTTGTGGCGGGCTTCGTCGAGATGATGATCTCGTCGGGGTGGTACTCGGCCACCGCGTCCATCGTGGCGCTGTAGGGGTCGGGGTCGCCGACCTCACCGACCGCGTCGATGCCCATCTGGCGCAGAAACGTCCGCGCGAGGTCCACTCGGACACGGGCGGCGTCGTAGACGGCGTCGTCGTAGATGACGTTGCCGTGCTGGGGACGCGTTCGCGGCACGCAGATGATGAGGCGCGCCTTGCCGTCCCCGGCCTTCGCCCTGATGGTCTCGATGAGGTGCGCGCCGCCGATGGTCTCGTTGGCAACGGCGAGGATGGTCTTCACGGGAGTCGCTCCTGGTCGGCTATTCGTCGGTGGGGGTCTTGGCGGCGGGAGCGCCGGCGGCGACGACCGGTGGCGGCTGATCGGCGAAGACGCCGTGCACCGCGCCGGGGACGCCGTACTCGTACGGACCACCCACGACCGTCGGGATCGCGTCGAAGTTGAACACGGGCGGCGGGGAGCTGACCTGCCACTCGAGCGTCAGCCCGCGCCAAGGGTTGCCGACGGCCCGCGGACCGCCGCGCCAGGACGCGATGATGTTGTACGCGAAGATCAGCGTGCTGAGGCCCAGACCGAAGGACGCGAGCGAGATCGCCAGGTTCCATCCGGCGTATTTGTCGGCGTAGTCGGCGACGCGGCGCGGCATCCCGTCCAGCCCGATGAGGTGCATGGGGGCGAACGTCGCGTTGAAGAAGATGAAGGTCAGCCAGAAATGGAGCTTGCCAAGCCTCTCGTCGTACATCCGGCCCGTCATCTTCGGGAACCAGTAGTAGACGCCGGCGAAGATGGTGAACAGCGAGCCGCCGAAGAGCACGTAGTGGATGTGGGCGACGATGAAATACGTGTCGCTGACGTGGATCGTGATCGGGATCATCGCGAGCATCACGCCGGAGATGCCGCCAAGCGTGAACATCGTGAGGAAGCCGAGGGCGAAGAGCATCGGCGTGTCGAGTCTCAGCACACCACGCCACAGCGTGGCGAGCCAGCTGAAGATCTTGATGCCCGTGGGCACCGCGATGATCGCGGTGGTGATCATCATCGGCACACGGATCCAGTTCTGCATGCCGGAGACGAACATGTGGTGTGCCCAGACGGTGAAGCCCAGCGCGACGATGGCCAGCAGCGAGAACGCCATCATCCGGTAGCCGAAGATCGGCTTGCGGGACTTGACGGCGAGCACCTCGCTGATGATCCCGAAGCCGGGCAGCATCATGATGTAGACGGCCGGGTGGGAGTAGAACCAGAAGACGTGCTGGTACATCAGGACGTCGCCGCCCTGTCCGTGGTCGAAGAAGTTGAAGCCCAGGGCCCTGTCCAACAGGACGAAGAACTGCGACGCAGCGACGAACGGGGTCGCGATCACCACCAGCAGTGAGGTGGAGAAGTTCGCCCAGACGAGCAGCGGCATGCGGAAGAACGACATGCCGGGCGCACGCATGGTGATGATGGTCACCAGGAAGTTCAGCGCGGTGGCGATCGACGAGGCGCCGGCGAACTGCACGCCGATGGTGAAGAACACCTGGCCTATCGGCGCACTGTCGGACAGGGGGGCGTAGGCCGTCCAGCCCGAGGCGAACGAGCCGCCCGGGGCGAAGAACGATCCGAGCATCATCACGCCGGCGATCGGCAGCAGCCAGAACGACAGCGCGTTCAGGCGCGGGAAGGCCATGTCGGGCGCGCCGATCATCAGCGGCAGCACGAAGTTCGCCAAGCCCGCGAACACCGGGATGATGAACAGGAAGATCAGGATCGACGCGTGGACGCTGAAGACGCCGTTGTAGGTGTTCGCATCGATGAACTGGCGCCCGGGCTGGGCGAGCTCGGCGCGGATGAGCATCGCGAAGAGTCCGCCGACGAACAGGAAGAAGAACGAGAGGACCGTGTACTGGATCCCGATGACCTTGTGGTCGGTGTTGGGGTACAGGTAGCTCTTCCAGCTCTTCGCGCCGTGGCCTGAGTGATCCTCGGGCCGCGTCGGCCTGCCCGACATGTAGTAGCCCCAGTAGTCGAACAGCCCGAGGCCTACGAGGAAGAAGAACGGGACGGTGACGAGTGAGATCTGGAGGACGGCCTCGCCGTCCAGAACCGGGTCATACCCGAGTCCGGCGCGGGCGCCGAGGCTCAATGCGTAGGAGAACGCGATACCGAGGACGGTGAACGTCGTCGCGCGGGTCCATCCAGCGTGTCGAACTGCTGCGGGCATCACGCGATCCTTACTTCCTGGTCGACTTGACGAGGTATTGGACGAGCGCATCGATCTCCGCGGGCTTCAGTGTCTGGCCGAAGTTGGGCGGCATCACGTTGGGCGGGTAGCCCTTGGCGATCTCGGCCTGCGGGTCGACGATCGACGTCTTGATGAAGGCGGCGTCCTTGCCGGCGAGGACCTTGTCGAGGTCCGGCCCGATGCCCCCGGCGGGAGTGCCCGCGGCGGCGAGCTGATGGCAGCTGCCGCAGGCCACGGACTCGCCGTTGCCCTTGGTGAAGATGGCCTTTGCGTCGATGGCCGCGGGCGCCGCAGCGGCGGACCCGCCGCCGCCGGCGGCCGGCGCGGCCGCGGAAGCGCTCTTGCTCGCCAGCCACGCGTTGAACTTCGCGGGGGGCATGACGTAGGCGGTCTGACGCATCACCGCGTGTCCGAGGCCGCAGAGCTCAGCGCAGACAACGGGGTAGCTCCCCACGCGGATGGGCGTGATCCGGTAGCTCGTCGTCACGCCGGGGACTGCGTCGATCTTCATGCGCATCGCCGGGATCCAGAAGTCGTGGATCACGTCCTTGGAATGAACGTTGAATTTTACCGACTGCCCTTCGGGAAGGTAGAGACGCGTCGTGTTGATGGGCTTACCGTCCGCGCCCGTGTACTTGAAGGTCCACGCGAACTGCTGGCCGTAGACGTCGACCTTGAGTTCCTGGGCTGCGTTGGCCGGAGCCGCCTCGATGTCGCTGAGGATCGTGGCGGCGTAGCCGATGAGGATGAAGATGATGACGGCCGGGATCGTCGTCCAGACGATCTCGAGCTTCGTGCTGCCGTGGATGTTGGGGCCGTCGAGGTTCTCCTCACCGGGCCGCATCCGGAACTCCTTGACGGCGAACAGCACGACCGTCACGACGAGGACGAACACCGGGACGGCGAAGGCGATCATCAGATCCCAGAGATCATCGATCTTCCGCGCCTGGGTCGAGCCCTGGACTGGGAACCAGTCGATGTAGAGCCCCCAGAGGACGCCGATGATCGAGGCGAGCGTGCCGACCACCACCATCTGGACGATGGTGCGGCGACTTGTCCGCGAGCGTGAATCCACAGCCATGCGGCGATCCTATGGCGTGGAGCCGACGGACGGCAACGCGGTATGGCCCCACCCAGACCATGGGCGGCTCGGCGCGTTGCTCCGGGCCCACCCGCGTGCGGTATGGCCCTGCCCAGACGGTGTGGGCCTGCCTGGACCATGGGCCGCTCGATGCGTTGCTCCGGTGTTCAGACGGCAGCCCGGACGGGCGCGTCGTCGGGGTCGCTGCCGCGGCGGGTGCGGTAGTCCGACGGGGCGACCCCGTGGTGGCGGCGGAAGGCCTTGGCGAACTGCGCGGGCTGCCGGTAGCCGACCCGGTGGGCGACCTCGCGTACGGTCAGCCGGCGGTTGCCGAGCAGTTCGGCGGCGCGCTCCATCCGGACCGCGGCGAGGTGCTCACGGAACGTCGTGTTTCCGATCTCCGCGTAGGCACGCTGCAGCTGTCGCCGCGATGACGCGACCCGGCGGGCGATGTCGTCCAGCGCGAGATCTGAGGCGAACTCGACATCGACGATCGCGACGGCGTCGTCGAGGAGGCTGGTGCGGTGGCGGACGGTGGCAGGACGCTGCATGTCGATCGCTCCTACGTATGGTTGGCGTGACCGGACACATCAATCGTGTTAAGGGTACAGGGACTTGGCGCGTTGCCACTCGACACGTGCGTCAAGCAGCGGTAGATTGAGGCAATAGTTGCAATGTGATTCGGAGGCGAAGATGCGGGTTCGAGACGGCATGAGCACGATGGTCCTGACGGTCGGGCCCGGACATACCCTCCGCGCGGCGGCGAGGCTGATGGCCGAGCGCCGGGTCGGCGCGGCCGTCGTCCTGGATCCGGACGGGGCGGGGCCGGGCATCCTCACCGAGCGCGACGTGCTCACGGCGGTCGGGCAGGGCCAGAACGTCGACACCGAGCTCGTCGGCGACCATCTGACGGGCGACATCGTCTTCGCGGCGCCCGATTGGTCCCTCGAGGTGGCGGCCGAGGCAATGGTCCGTGGCGGCTTCCGTCACCTCGTCGTCACCGAGCGCGGCGAGATCGTCGGCATGCTGTCGGTCAGGGACGTCGTCCGCGTCTGGACCGGCGACGGCGCGACGTGTGACGTTCCCGCGAGCGCCGCCTGAGCGCCCTCACGGGCAGGCGCGGGTGGTTGCGGGGCGGTTCAGGCGCTGACCGTGAAGTCCGCTTCGCCGTCGAGGTCGACCGTGCGCTCCAGCGGGTCGCCGTCCAGGAACGCGGCGATGACGGCAGGGTCGTGGCTCTTGGCCAGGCCACGGTCGCCGGCCTTGTCCAGGACGCTGACGATCGCCATCGTGGCCTCGCCGGTGTGATCGTAGATCGCCGTGTAGGTCTCGACTGGGGCGGCGTGGATCGCCGCGGTCGTCAGGGACCGGCTCGGCAGCATGTCGACCTTGTTCTGGACGTCGAGCGCCGCAAACGGCGCGCTCGGCGGGTCGCTGGACAGGATCGCCGCGCCGTGCTTGGTGAGGTACCAGCCGACCGCCGTCGCCAGCGCATGCTCGCCGCTGCGCCCGCGCAGGCGCGTGACGAGCGTGGCGAGGCTGTGGACGACGTACGCGTTGGCGGGGCCACCGGCGAACGTCAGGCCGCCGGTCACCGTCGGCGCGCGCGTCTCGTCCGTGAGGTCCACGCCGAGTTCACGCGCCGCGACCTGGACGGCGACGGGGAAGCACGAGTAGAGGTCCAGGTGGTCGACGTCGTCGATGCCCAGCCCGGCGTGGCCGAGCGCGGCCGTGCCGACCGCGGCGATCGCCGGAGAGCGGCCCAGGTCGGCCCGCTCCCCGCCGAACCAGTGGTCGTGGGCACCGGCCGTGCTCGTGACGTAGACCCACCGGTCCTCGGGGATCCCGGCGTCGCGGGCGGCCTGGACGGAGCACAGGACCAGCGCAGCGGCCTGGTCGACCTGGATGTTCGCGTTCATGAGCTTCGTGTACGGCGCCGAGACCTGGCGGTTGGACGGGGACGGATGGGCGATGGCGGCGGCATCGGGGGCGTCCCGGGACCAGGCGTAGGGGTTGTTCGCGGCGACGGCGGCAAAGCGGGCCCAGAGCGCCCCCAGGTGCTCCTGGTGCTCCGCCTGCGTACGACCCTCGGAGCGGCGGACGGCCTGCTCGAACATCGGGTACCAGAACACGGGGGCGATGAGGCCCGCGGCGAGCTCGGCGGGGTGCCCTGGCTCCCGGTCCACGCCGACGATCCGCGAGGGCGTGGTGCCCTCCGGCTGCGTGGGCCAGCCTGTGCCCTCGCCGCTCTTGACCGCCTTCATGAACGGCGTCATCGCCTCGCCGCCGGCGATCAGCGTCACGTCCACCCGCCCCTCCTGGATGTCCGTGGACAAGGCGCCGAGCAGCCCGATGGGACCGTTGCCGCCACGGGCACTCAGCACCGTCTCGTTCGGCGTGATGCCCAGCGATCGGGCGAGCGCGGCGGCCGGGTCCGGGACGGTCCACGAGAACAGGTCCACCACGGCGACGATCCCCGCGCGGGCGGCCAGCTCCGGGCCCGCCTCGCCGACATCGCGGAGTGCCGCACGGGCCGCGAGCTCCAGCAGCTCCGGCGTCGACGGCACGGGGCCGTCCGGGGCTTTGTGCGAGATCTGCCCGGCGCCGACGAGCACCGGAGTACGAGGATCGAGCGAAGACATGCGGGGTTTGTAGCTGAAACCGGTTCAGCTTGCGTTTGGCTGTCGCTCCGGGCGCGCCGGGCCTTGGGGCGCGACGTCGATCAGGGGCCCCCGGGCGGGCGCAGGAATGGCGACGTGCGGCTGGGCGGGCCCGCCACCGGGCCGCGCCCACCGACGAACGTCCATTTCTCCCGGTCACACCCCTCGAGCGGATCTGCATCACCCAGCAGGGACAAACGGACGTCGGTCTCCCACGCTGGGCCGGCGTCGCACGTTCGTCGGCCAGGCCGACAAACGTGCGCCGCCGAACCCGCGCCGCCGGGCGACGTCGATCAAGGGCCCCGGGAGGGGCGCAGGAACGACGTTGCGAGCCACACCGAGCGCGCGACGTCCCGATACCGCGGCCCTGGCGACGGTAAACGGACGTCGCGCGGCTGGGCGGGCGCGTCTGGACGGCGCGGCATCGATCAGGGGGCCTCCGGGCCGTCAACGGGCCGAGTGTCGGATCTGCCTGCGTGAACCGGGTCGATCCGACACTCACACAGCGCCTCCTGCCGAGTGTCGGATGTGCCCGCCTCAGCCGGGTCGATGT
>JAOPZJ010000183.1 GCA_025964155.1 Solirubrobacterales bacterium | reverse complement strand
GGCGGCGGTCGCCGAGCGTGACGCCGAGGAGCTGGAGACCGCCGTCATCGGCGCGGGCGGGTGCGCGGCCGCCGTCCGTGATCGCGACGCGTGGCACGCGGGTCCCGCCGGGCAGGCGGCCGCGTCCGGTGGTCTGCTCGACTTCGAGCCCGGCGTGGCGCACAGCGTCCCGCGCCTGGAGCGGTGGACTGACCCTCAGGGCGGGCCGATGGCGGGTCTGCGCGTGCTGGACCTCACGCGGGTCATCGCCGGGCCGGTCGGTACGCGCCTGCTGGCCGCGCTCGGCGCGCAGGTCCTCCGGGTCGACGCGCCGCTCATGTCGGAGCTGTCGCCGCTCTGGCTCGACACCGCGGGCGGCAAGCGCAGCACCCACCTGCAGCTGCGCAACCGCCCGGACCGCGAGCGCCTGCACCGGCTGCTGGACGACACGGACGTCCTCGTCACCGGGTACCGGCCCGGGTCGCTGGATGCCTTCGGCCTGAGCCGCGACGTCCTGGCCGAGAAGCACCCGCACCTGTGCACGGTCACGCTGTCCGCCTGGGGCGAGGCAGGCCCGTGGAGCACCCGGCGCGGCTTCGACAGCCTCGTGCAGGCCGCGACCGGGATCGCGCTGGAGGCGTCGCCCGACGGCGGCCTCACCCCCGGGGCGCTGCCCGCCCAGGCGCTGGACCACGGCACCGGCTACCTCGTCGCCGCAGCCGCGCTCCGCGCCCTCACGCTGCGCGAGCGCGAGCAGCGCGCCTCGCACGCGCGGCTGGCCCTGGCCCGGACGGCGACGTGGCTGCTGGATGCGCACCCCACCGGCCCGGCCGCGCCCGTCGGCATGATGCCCGCCGACGTGACGCCGTTCTGCGACGTGCTGCAGTCCCCGCTGGGCGCGGTCCGTTCCGTGCGTGCCCCCGGCACCCTCGACGGCCGGCCCCTGCGCTGGGCGACCGGCCCGCCGGTACCCGGCAGCGACGCGCCCTACTGGACGTGACGCTCACCCACGCCGTGCTCCTTGCCGTGGCCGGACTCGCCGCCGGCGCGATCAACAGCGTCGCCGGCGGCGGGTCGCTCGTCTCGTTCCCGATGCTCCTGGCGATCGGCACGCCGGCGCTGACGGCAAACGCCACCAACCTCATCGCGGTGACGCCGGGATACGTCGGTGGGACCGTCGGCTACTGGCCGCAACTGGCCGGGCAGTCCGCGCGCGTGCGGCGCCTGGGGGTGGCCGTCATGGCGGGCGCGGTCGTGGGCAGCGTCGTGCTGCTGCTCTCACCAGCCAGCGCCTTTGACGCCGTCGTCCCGTTCTGCGTGCTGGGCGCCTGCGGCCTGCTCGCCGCCCAGCCGCGACTGGCCCGCGCCCGCGCCGCGCAGGCCGGTCACGACGAGCGTTCGCCGACGCTGGTGCTCGTGCTCTTCCTCGGCGGCATCTACGGGGGGTTCTTCGGCGCGGGCCTGGGCATCATGCTGCTCGCCCTGCTCACCGTGTTCGTCGAGGACGACCTGCATCGCCTGAACGCGCTGAAGGGCGTCCTGAGCCTGCTCGTGTCGCTCGCCGCGGCCGTGCTGATCGGTGTCTTCGGGCCCGTGGACTGGGTCGCCTGCGCGATCATCGCCGCCGCGTCGCTCGTCGGCGGGCGCCTGGGCGTCGGGATCGCCCGGCGTCTGACGCCTCAGGCGTTGCGGTACACGGTCGCGGGTTACGGGACCGTCGTGGCCGTCGTGCTGCTCGCCCAGTAAGGAGTCGTCCCCGTACGTGACCGCGCCAGGTATGGAGACGGCTTCGAAAGTCCCCTCAAAAGTGAAGCTGGTTCAGCACCGGCCGTCGCGCGTCCCTATCATCCGCCCGACGTCCCAGTGATCGGCAACCGCCGGTCCGACAGAGGAGAACCGGGTGGATCTGAACGACACTCCTGAACAAGCCGGATTCCGCGACCAGGTGCGCAGCTGGCTGAAGGAGCACAAGGGTCAGGCGCCGCCGTCGACCGGCGATTCCGGCGACAGCGCGTACATCGACAGTCGTCGCGCGTGGCAGCGGCAGCTTGCGGAGGCCGGGCTGGCCGGCCTGACCTGGCCCAAGGAGTTCGGCGGCCAGGGCAAGGGGCCCATCGAGCAGGTCATCGTCAACCAGGAGATCGCCGCGTCCGGCGTTCCCGGCATCCTCGACGTCATCGGCATCGGCATGCTCGGCCCGTGCCTCATCGCGCACGGCACCGAGGATCAGCAGTCGCGCTATCTCGGCTCGATGCTCCACGGTGACGAGGTCTGGTGCCAGCTCTTTAGCGAGCCGGCCGCCGGGTCCGACCTGGCCGCCGTGCAGACGCGCGCCAAGCGGGGCGACGACGGGAGCTGGTCGCTCACCGGGCAGAAGGTGTGGACGACGAACGCCCAGTTCGCCGCCTACGGCCTGCTGCTGGCACGGACCGACGCCGATGTGCCCAAGCACAAGGGCATGACGATGTTCATCGTCCCGATGGACGGCGAGGGCGTGACGATCCGCGGCCTGCGCCAGATCACCGGCGAGGCCGAGTTCAACGAGGTCTTCTTCGACGACCTCAACGTCGCGGCCGACGCCGTCGTCGGCGGCGTGGGCAACGGCTGGGGCACCGCCCTGACCGTGCTCATGTACGAGCGCCTCACGATCGGCCTGGGCTCGGAGGGCTTCGGCTACCGCTCGGATCGCTTCGCCAAGGCCCTGTCGACCGACAAGGCGGCGTGCGCCGACCCGGAGGTCCGTCAGCGCCTGGGGGACCTGTCGACGGACCTGCTGGCCGTGCGCTTCACCGGCTATCGCACGCTGACCGCGCTGTCGAAGGGCCAGATCCCGGGCCCCGAGAGCGGCCTGGCGAAGGTGACGACCGTCAACGCGGCCGTCGCCGCCGGCGAGCTGCTGGCCGACGTCATCGGCCCCGACGCGCTGTCCGAGGACAGCGAGTGGTTCCACATGATCTCGTTCCTGCCCGGCCTGAAGTCCGCCGGCGGCACCGAGGCGATCCTGCGCAACACGATCGGTGAGCGGGTCCTGGGCCTACCGCCGGAGCCGCGGCTGGACAAGGGCATCCCCTTCTCCGAACTGCGCGCGAAGGAAAAGGAGGCGGTCGGATGAACCTGTCCCTGTCGGACGAGCAGGAGTTCCTGCGCGAGGCCGCAAGCGGCTCGCTGGCCCGCGTCAAGACCGTCGAGGCCGCCCGAGAGGCGCTCGAGGATCCCTCCGCGCTGCCGGATCTGTGGCCGCTCGTCAAGGACGCGGGCTGGAACGGGCTGCTGATCAGCGAGGAGCGCGGCGGCGCCGGACTGGGTGGGTTCGAGGCGATGCTCGTGCTCGAGGAGTGCGGCAAGGTACTCGCGCCGACCCCGCTCCTGGGCCTGCTGCCCGCGAGCGCGATCCTCGACGCCGCCGGCGACGAGTCGCTGGCCGCGGTCGCCGGCGGTGACGTGCGCCCCGCGTATGTCCCCGCCCGGCCGCCGAGCGACATCGACGCCGAGTGGTCGGTGGAGTCGGTCTCCGGCTTTGCGCGCGGCGCGGCCGTGCGGATCGCCGCCGACGGGAGCGTCACCGGCACCGTCGCCTGGGTCCCCGACGCGCCGGGCGCCGACCTTCTGGTCGTCGTCGGCGTCGACGCGGACGGTGCCCCCGCCGCCGTCGCGGTGGACGCCGCGGACGCGACCATCGAGCCGGCCACCCGGTACGACGCCACACGCTCGCTCGGGCACGTGACATTCGACCATGCCGCCGGGCGTCGGCTCCAGGTCACCGAGCGTGACCTTGAGTACGCCTGGTATCTGGCGCAGACGCTGATCGCCTCGGAGTCCCTGGGCAGCGTCCAGACGACCCTGGCGATGAGCCTGGAGTACGCGAAGGAGCGCTTCACCTTCGGGCGCGCGATCGGCTCGTACCAGTCGGTCAAGCACGAGCTCACCGAGGTCCTGCGCCGCATGGAGAACTCGCGGTCGCTGCAGTTCTACGCCGGCTGGGCCGCCGCGGACAAGCCCGACGAGTTCGCCCTCGCGGCGTCCGCCTTCCGCAATGCGGCGGGCCACGCGCTGGACCACGCGACCCGGTCGAACATCAACGTGCACGGAGGCATCGGCGCGACGTGGGAGCACGACGCGCCGCTGTTCTTCCGTCGCGCGCAGCTGTCCCGCCGCCTGCTGGGCGGCACGCACGACGCCGCAGACCGCGTCGCCAGCGAGCTGCTGCTCGCGGCGGCTGCGGCTTAGCGGACCGCCCACGCCGCGCCCTGCGTCGCCGAATCCCGCTCGATGTCCGCCCAGCGGACACGAGCCGGGATTCGGCAACGGTGGGGGCACACGGCGCTAGCCTCGTCGCCGTGGCCGATGACGCGATCCCGACGATCTTCGATTGGGCCGGTGGGCAGTCGGCGTTCGAGCGCTGGCTGAATGTCTTCTACGACCTCGTCGAGCACGACCCCGACCTGGCGCCCGTCTTCGGCGGCACCGTCAGCCCGGAGCACCGACGTGCCGTGACGCTGTGGTGGGCCGAGGTCATGGGTGGCCCTCCGCGGTACACCGAGGGAGAGGGCGGCTACGAGCACATGCTCGCCAAGCACCGCGGCCTGGCCATCGGCCCGGACCAGCGCCTGCGGTTCGTCACGCTGCTCAGCCAGGCCGCCGACGACAGCGGCCTGCCTGCCGACCCCGAGTTCCGCGCGGCCCTGATGGCCTACGCCGAGTGGGGCTCCCGCCTGGCAGTGGTCAACTCGCAGCCCGGCGCCGACATCGCCGAGCACGCACCGGTGCCGCGCTGGGGCTGGGGCGTGGCGCCGCCGTATCAGCCGTAGACGACCGGAGCAAACGCAACGTTTCGTCGCCTCTCGGGCGGGGCAAGGAGTCGTGCGGCGAGCGGCCACACGGGCCGCTCCGGGAGACAGGGGAACAGATGCATCGGACCATCAAGGTCGCGGTCGTCGCGGGCGCGCTCGTTGCGACCTCCGCAGCGACGGCGCAGAGCGCCACGCCGACGTACGCCAGCAACCAGGTGATCGTCAAGTACGCGCCTGGCACGTCCACGGCGGTGAAGGACACGATCGGCCGCACCGCCGGGCTGCTCGCGCGGCTAGGGACGATCAGCGGGACCGGCGCGTCGATCATGCGCGTCACCGGCGATCCGCAGGCCGTCGCGGCGCGTCTGAACCGGCTGCCCGGCGTGTTATACGCCGAGCCAGATCTCATCCTGCACGCTACGGCGACGCCGAACGACCCGCGCTTCGGCGAGCTGTACGGCATCAACAACGCCAACGACGCCGACCTCGACGGGCCGGAGGGCTGGGACCTGGGCGGCCTGGGTGCGTTCCCGGCCTCCGGCGGCCCGCTCGTGGGCATCGTCGACACCGGGATCGATGCAGCCCACGAGGACCTCGCCGGCAAGACGGCGGTCTGCGGCGGCGTGACCTCCTTCGGGCTGCTCGGCCTCTTCGGCAACCCGGCGATCACCGACGGCTCCAAGTGCACCGACGACAACGACCACGGCAGCCACGTGGCCGGCACCATCGCCGCGGTGGCCAACAACGGCAAGGGCGTGGCCGGGGTCGCGTTCAACTCGCCGCTGGCGATCTGCAAGGCGCTGGACTCCGGCGGCAGCGGCACGACGTCCGGTGTCGCCAACTGCATCACGTACCTGAAGAACAAGGGCGCCAGGGTCATCTCGATGTCGCTCGGCGGCGGCTCCTCCACGACGCTGCAGCAGGCGGTGCAGAACGCGTACGCAGGCGGCAACGGCGCGCTGCTCGTCGCGGCCGCGGGCAACGACGGCAACGGGACGCTCAACTACCCGGCCGCCTACCCCGACGTGGTCTCGGTGGCGGCGACGGACTCCAACGACCAGCGGGCCTCGTTCTCGAACATGAACAGCGATGTCGAGGTCGCCGCAGCCGGCGTGAACGTCCTCTCCGTCAAGCGCGGCGGCGGCTACGTCGCGTTTTCCGGCACGTCGATGGCGACGCCGCACGCCGCCGGGGTGGCCGCGCTCATCCAGGGCAAGTTCCCCGCGCTGAACGCCGCCGGCGTGCGCGCGCGGCTTGACGCCGGCGTCGACGACCTCGGCGTGCCCGGCCGCGACACGTCATTTGGCTTCGGCCGCCTGACGCTCACCAAGGCGCTCGGCTGAGCGCCTGACGGGAGCGGGTGGCGGGCCATCGGGCCCGCCACCGCCCGGCTCAGGCCGACGCGACGAGCCCCTTCGCGAGCGGGGCGATGCCCATGGCCGCGGCCAGGCGCGCGTAGGACGCCTTCCGTTCGGCGTGATCGTGCACGTTCGTCGTGACCATGAGCTCGTCGGCGGCGGACGCCACGAGCATCTCCTCCAGACGCGCGCGGACGCGCTCCGGTCCACCGCTGATCATCGATCGCTGGGTCTGCGCCAGGATCGCCGCCTGCTCCCCGTTCGGCTTGAAGGCCATCGCGGTCTCCACGGACGGCAGCGGCCCGGGCCGACCGGTGCGCAGCATGACCATCGAGAGGTTGGCGGACGACGCCAGGCGTTCGCCGTGCTCGTCGTCGTCCCCCACCACGACCGAGACCGTCAGGATCGCGTGGGGCCGGTCTGACCCGAACCCGCCCGGCACGAAGCGCTCCCGGTAGGTGCGCAGCGCCTCGGTCGCACCGCCGGGGTTGATGTGGGCGGCGAAGGCGAACCCGAGCCCGGAGACCGCGGCCAGCTGCGCCGAGTAGTCGCTGGAGCCGAGGAGGAAGACCGGCGGCAGCTGCACGTTCGTCGGGATCGCCTTGATGCGCGCGAAGGGATGGCCCGGCGGGAAGCTCGCCGCGCCCCCGAAGGCGAGCAGCTCGCCGACCTGCTCGGGGAAGTCGTCTGCGCCGAGCGCCTCGCGGGAGCGACGCAGGGCCAGCGCCGTCAGCTGGTCGGTGCCGGGCGCACGACCGATGCCCAGGTCGATGCGGCCCGGATGCAGCGCCTCGAGCACCTTGAAGGCCTCCGCGATCCGCAGCGCCGAGTGGTTGGGGAGCATGATGCCTCCGGACCCGACGCGGATCCATCGCGTCGCGGCCGCCACGTGGCCGATGAGGACCTCGGGGGACGAGCTGGCGACGCTGGGGATGCCGTGGTGCTCGGCGAGCCAGTGGCGGCGGTACCCCAGGTTCTCGACGTGACGCGCGAGATCGATCGTGCTGTGCAGCGCCTGGGACTCGGTCGATCCGGCGGGGACGGGCGAGAGGTCCAGGACGCTGAGCGCGGTCATGGCTCCAGGGTAGAACGTTGCCCGTACACCTATCCGCGCGCGCGGCTAGACCGAGGTGGCCTGCGGGACCTCCGGGTCCACGAATACGCCGGGCTGCTTCGTGAAGGCCGCGGTGACCGCCGCCATCTGGTTCGGCGAGCCGATGAGCTCGACCTGCAATGCGGTCTCCAACACGAGTGCGACGTCGCCGTCGTTGCCGGCCCACGTCCTGTCGTAGAGCTGCTTGGCGGCCTGCACCGCGGACGGGGACTTGGTGGCGATCTCCGTGGCCAGCTCCTGCGCGGCCGCGAGCGGATCCGGCGCGGTGCGCGTGACGAGGCCGAGCTCGGCGGCCTCCTCGCCGCTGACCTGGCGCCCGGTGTACGTCAGCTCCTTGGCGCGATCGATAGGCATGAGGCGCGGCAGGGTCTGGCTGATGCCCATGTCCGGCACCAGGCCCCACCGGATCTCCATGATCGACAGCTTCGCGTCGGGCGCGGCGATGCGGATGTCGGCGCCTAGGGCGATCTGCATGCCGCCGCCGAAGCAGTTGCCGTGGATCGCCGCGATCACGGGGACACGCAGGTCGATCCAGCCGGTGCAGACCTGCTGGGCGAGGTTGGAGCGCCCGTGGCCGCGGTCGACGAGCTGCTCCATCGTGATCGGCGAGTCCCCGCTCATGAACGACGCGACGTCGAGCCCGGAGCAGAAGCTCTTGCCCTCCCCGTGGAGCACGACCACCCGCACGGACGGGGCGGCGGCGACCTGCTCGATCGCCGCGGCGAGGCCGCTGAACATGTGTGCGTCCAGCGCGTTGTGCTTCGCGGCGCGGACCATCGTCACGGTCGCGACGTGGTCGGCGACGGCAACGGTGACGCGGGGCTCGGTCATGACAGGAATCCTACGCGGGTGGCCGCAAGGCGGGCGATCCGTCAGGCCCGAGGCGTGCCTGGATGACGGCGATCGCCTCGGGGTTGTCGTCCACGAGCACGAAATGCCGCCCGAGCTTGCGCGCCACCGCGCCGAGGGTGCCCGACCCCGCGAAGAAGTCCAGGCACCAGCCCTCCGGCCGGGAGGAGGCGGCCACCATCCGGCGCACGATCCCCTCGGGCTTCTGCGTCGGGTAGCCGGTGCGCTCCGCGCCGGTGGTCGTCACGATCGTGTGCCACCACACGTCCGTCGGGAACTTGCCCGCGGCGGCGCGCTCGGGCGTCTGCAGCCGTGGCGCCATGTACGGCTCGCGGTCCACCTCCTCGCCGTCGAAATGGTAGCCCTTCGCATCTTTGACGTACACGAGGATCGTGTCGTGCTTCGCCGGCCAGCGGCGGGTGGTGCGCGCCCCGTAGTCGTAGGCCCACACGATCTCATTGAGGAAGCACTCGCGGCCGAAGATGTCGTCCAGCAGCACCTTGCAGTAGTGCGCCTCCCGATAGTCGATGTGGAAGTACAGCGTCCCATGCGCGGCCAGCAGCCGACGCGCCTGGAGCAGGTGCGGCGCGATGAACGCGATGAAGTCGTCGTGCGCGTCGGCGTACGCCAGGCGCGAGATGACCTGCGTCGAGTACGTCTTGCCCGCGAAGCCGGTGGTGCCGACGCCGCCGGCCGGGACAGGCATCTTGCGCACGCGCCGGTGGCGCCGCAGGCGCCCGGTGTTGAACGGCGGGTCGATGACGATCGTGTCGAAGGCGCCGTCCGGGAGTGCGGTCAGCGCCGCGCCCGCGTCCGCGTGGATGAGCAGGTCCTCGGTGAGGACGAGCGAGGCGGCGAGGTCGTCGGAGGTGAGCAGGCGCATCGTGCTGATCGCAGGATGGCGGGTGCGGGGGACGGCCCGCCCGACGATGTCCGCCTTCGGGCGTCGCTCAGCGCATGAGCCGTGCGCAGTCGATGCACAGCACGGACTCCGGAGCGAACCGCAGCCGTGCCGGTGCGATCGGCTGGCCGCAGCGGTCGCACATGCCGTACGTCCCCTCCGCGAGCTTCGTCAGCGCCCGGCGCACCCGCTTCTCGGACAGCTCGAGTGTCTCGCCGACGCCGGCGTCGGTCATCCGGCTGACCGCCTCGATCGTGCCGTCGCCGATGCGCTTGCCGAAGCCGACGCCCGCACCGCGCTCGGGGGCCCGGGCGAAGCCGGACAGCCGCGTGTGAAGGTCCTCGTGACGAGCGCGCAGCTCACGCTCGACGGCTTCGAGGTCGAGCGGCGCCTCGGGGCGGGGATTGGGCGAGGCCATGCTTTTCGATTGCCCATCACGATCCGCGGCAAACGTCCGCTGGCGAACGTGTGTTCCCACCGCGGCAATCCGGCGGCTCGTCCGCCGTGTCCCGGTCAGTGTCCGTCCAGCGGACACGACGCGGGACTCGGCGGAGGTCCGACAAGAGAAATGTGCTTGACAAGAATAGTTGTCGGTGAGAAGGTGCACCCATGCACGACGTCGCCGTCATCGACGACCCCGCCGCCGCCGAGGCGTCGCTCGATCCGATCCGCGCCGGCCTGCTCGCCGAGCTGGCCGAACCCGGGTCCGCCAGCACGCTCGCGGCGCGCGTCGGGCTCACCCGCCAGAAGGCGAACTACCACCTGCGTGCGCTCGAGCGCCACGGCCTGGTGGAGCTCGTCGAGGAGCGCCGCAAGGGCAACTGCACCGAGCGCGTGCTCCAGGCGACGGCCGCGTCCTACGTGATCTCGCCGTCCGCCCTGGCGGCGGTCGCGCCGGATCCGTCACGTGAGCCGGACCAGCGCTCCGCGCGCTGGCTGCTCGCCGTCGCGGGGCGCATGGTGCGCGAGGTCGGCGACCTCATCACCGGGGCGAGCGCAGCCGGCAAGCCGCTCGCGACCCTCGGGATCGACAGCGAGGTGTCCTTCGCGTCCGCGAAGGACCGGGCGGCCTTCGCCGGCGAGCTGGCGGGCGCCGTCAACAGCCTCGTCGCGAAGTACCACGACGAGGGCGCCACCGGCGGTCGCCGGCACCGGTTCGTCGTCGCACTGCACCCCATCATCACCAACCACAAGGAGCCCCAGTCATGAGCCGAGCATTCGAGATCACCCGCGAGGTCGACCTGCCCGCCGCCCCGGACGACGTCTGGACCGCGATCACCGCCGACAACGCCGCCTGGCAGTTCCCGGGGATGGAGGTCGCCCCCGGGGAGGCTCCTCCCGAGGGGACGCCCATCATGACCTGCGACCCGCCGCACCGCCTCGTGATCCGCGTGCAGTCCCCGGACGGGACCTTCAATGCGCTCGACTACGCGATCGAGGCCCGCGACGGCGGCACGGCGCACCTGCGCTATGTCCACAGTGGGATCCTCGCCGACGGGTGGGAGGACCAGTACGACGCCATCGGCGGCCACACGGACTTCTACTTCCACACCCTCGGGCAGTACCTCGAGCACTTCCGCGGACGCCCGGTCACCTACGTCGGCCAGCCGTCGTCCGGCATCGAGGGGCCCGAAGCCGCCGGAACGCCGGACGCGATGGCCGCGCTGCGCGCCGCCCTGGGTGTTTCCTCGGACGCGGGTGCGGGCGATGCGGTCCACGCTTCGCTCGGCGACGCCGGCACACTCGACGGCGTCATCGACTACTCGACGCCGGAGTTCCTCGGCGTCCGCACCACCGACGGCCTGTACCGCTTCTTCGGGCGCAACCACTTCGGCAGCGTCGTCGGGATGAGCGCGCACCTGTTCGTGAATGGCATCGACGCTGCGGCGCGCGAGGCGGCGCTCAAGACGTGGCTGGACGGGGTGTACGCGTAGCAACCTCGACGGCGTCGTCCTCCTACGCGGGCCAGATCATCGGTTCCACGGATTCGCCGCGCGGGCTGCCTCGTGAAACCAACCATCTACACTTCACGCCCTCGGGGCCGTAGCTCAGTTGGTAGAGCGCGTGCTTTGCAAGCACGATGTCGTCGGTTCGATTCCGTCCGGCTCCATCTCCCGCGGGGTCCTCGCGCGTATGCGCCCGGCCCCGCGGTTCCGCCCCCACGCAGCTGCCGCCGCGCGCAAGGGAGTCCTAGCCCGGCTCGTCGTTGCGGGCCCGGGACGGCTGCACCCGCTTGGGCTCGCCCGGCATCTTCGGGTAGTCGGGCGGGTAGGGCATGTCCGTGAAGCCTTCGGTCTCATCACGGGCGTACATGTCCAGCAGCGGCTGCAGGGAGTGCGCGATGTCGTCGATCTGCTCGTGCCGGTCGCCGGCCTGCGCAAAGCGCGCCGGCATCGTCGCCACGGTGAAGTCCTCGGGCGAGACAGCGGGGAGCTCGTCCCAATCCAGCGGCGCCGACACCGGGGCGCCGGGCCTGGGACGGATGCTGTAGGCCGACGCGATCGTGCGGTCGCGGGCGTTCTGGTTGTAGTCGATGAACACCCGCTCGCCGCGCTCCTCCTTCCACCACTTCGTCGTCACCTCGCCGGGAAGCCGACGCTCGAGCTCGCGCCCGAACGCGATCGCCGCGTGGCGCACGTCGGTGAACGTCCAGCGCGGCTCGATGCGCACGTAGATGTGGACTCCTCGTCCGCCGGAGGTCTTCGGGAAGCCGGTGTAGCCCAGGTCTGAGAGCAGGGCCCGCGCCTCGCCCGCCACACGCACGGCGTCGTCGAAGTCGGTGCCCGGCTGGGGGTCCAGGTCGAGGCGCAGTTCGTCGGGGTGATCGACGTCGACGCGGCGGACCGGCCACGGATGGAACGTGATCGTGCCCATCTGCGCCGCCCAGCCGACGACAGCGACCTCGGTCGGGCAGACCTCGTCGGCGGAGCGGCCGGAGGGGAACTTGATCTGCGCCGTCTCCACGTAGTCCGGCGCTCCACGCGGGATGCGCTTCTGGAAGAAGGCGTCGCCGCCGCCCTTCTCGCGCGTCGACAGGACGATGCCCTCGTGCACGCCCTTGGGCCAGCGCTCGAGAGTCGTCGGGCGTTCGGACAGCGCCCGCATGATGCCCGGACCGACCGCCAGGTAGTACTCGACGACCTGCAGCTTGGTGACCTCCGTGGTCCGGTCGGTCGCGGGGAAGATCACGCGGTCGGGGTTGGACACGCGCAGCTCGCGGCCGCCGGCCTCGATCGTCGTCGCCTCGGACTTGGCCATGTCCCTCACAGGATGGCGCACCGCGCGCCCCAGTTCTGCAACCGGCCGTGCTCGGGATCAGCGCGCCACGGTCGGACGACAGGAGCCCCGGCGATCCTCGCCAGGGCTCCGGACCCGACCGACGCCGGGTTCGCGTCTACTTCGACCGCGGCGTGATCCGGATCTCCGGGCCCACCGACGGGCCGAACTTGGAGTCCAGCAGGCCGGCGAACACGCGGTAGGTACCGGCGCGGCGGATACGGGCGCTCTTGGCGTAGCGCGCGCGGTTGGGGCCGTCGCCCTTGGTGACGACGCCGGCCACGGTGATCCAGGCGCCACCCGCGCCCTTGCGCTGGATCGCGATCTGCGCGGGCACCCACGACGGCGTGACGGTCCCGGCGAAGCGGACGAAGCGCCCCTTGCGCGGGTGGCGGCTGCTGACCGCGGTGCGGACCTTCGGCGCCACGCTGACGAGGATCGGCGCCGAGGTGAGCCGCTGTCCGCTCGTGGTGACCACGCGGACCTGCGCGTTGATGAGCAGGCCGGCGAGCGCCAGCGAGAACGTGCCGTCGGGCGCCGTGACGACCGGGCTGACCGGGGTGTTCGCAAAGCCCGCGGTGTACGGGAACGAGTTGTGCTGCACCTGGATGCCGCGTCCCCCGCCGCCGGTGCCGCCCAGCTGGCCGGTGAGGGTCGCCGCCGAGCCGAAGGGCACGGGATTCGGCGTCGCGGTCACGCTGAGCGACAGCGGGACCTTCGCGGTCTTGAACGTGCGGTCCGCGCCGGACACGACGCCCCCGGGACTGCTGGCGACGATCCGGTAGTGGTAGATCGTGACCGGCTTGAGGCCGCCGAGGTCGGCGAACGCGTTGACCGCCTTCGTGCCCGAGCCGGCGGGGGCGGCCGGCGTCGACGCGCCGTACTTCGTCGAGGTGCCGTACTGGAAGCTGTACGTCGTGCTCTGGCCCTGGGGGTTGACCTTGCCCGCCACGCGGGCCGAGGCCTGGGTGATGCGTGAGGCACCGCCGGTACTCACGCCGGGGGTGGCTGCGAGGGATGCTGCCGGCGCCGTGGCGCCGGCGAGAACCAGGAAGCCGATTACGAGGGTCAGTTTGCGAACCATGCTGGGTGTCCTGCCCACCCCAGACGGTTTTGAAGCATCACCCATCAGGCGCCCGATAGGTTGACCCGACATGACCCGTTGCCGCCTCGTCCTGCCCCTCGTCGCGGCGCTGTTCGCCCTCGCGGCACCCGCCGCACACGCCGCCTCGGCCCCGCCGAAGACGGCGAAGCTCTACTTCACCGCCGGCGAGCAGTTCAGCGTCGTGGAGCGGACGCTGCCGTCCGCCAGCTCCGGCGCACTGTCGGCGATCACCGCGCTGCTCCGCGGCCCGACGGCGACCGAGCGCGCGAGGGACATCGCCACCCAGATCCCCGACGGCGTGACGATCAAGCAGCTGACGTCGGACAAGGACAGCGCCGTGATCGAGCTTTCCCCGAGCTTCCTGGAGGGCATTCCCCGGGATGCCACGAGCCGGACGACCGCACAGGAGGCGGAGCTCAGCGCACGCCTCGGGCAGGTCATCTTCACGCTGACCCAGTTCCCCGGCATCGGTTCGGCGAAGGTCCTCAGCGACGGATTGCTCCTCGAGGCCGACCTGGGGCGCAAGGACTTCCGCAAGCCCCTGACCGGGCCGGTGATCATGAAGAGCCCGGCCGGGCCGGCCGTGGCCGGGATCAAGGAGGTCCAGCAGCGCCTCGCCGACTTCGGGTTTCTCCCCGCCGGCGCCGTCGACGGGCTGGCCGGCTACCAGACCCAGCAGGCGATCATGGCCTTCCAGGCGTGGCACGGCCTGCAGCGCGACGGGGTAGCCGGGCCCATGACCAAGCAGAAGCTCGCCAAGGCCGGGCGGCCGCAGCCGCGGGGCACGGGGCCTGCACGTCGCCTGGAGGTCCACCGGGCCAAGGGCGTGGCCCTCGAGATCGTCGGCGGCAAGGTCGTCCGTGCGATCCACGTCTCCGCGGGCGGTCCCGGCACGGAGACTCCCGCCGGCACGTACACGGTCTTCCGCAAGGAGCTGCGTTCCTGGTCGGTGCCGTTCAGCACCTGGCTGCCGTACGCGTCCTATTTCAACAACGGCATCGCCTTCCACGAGTACGCCGACGTCCCGGCCTTCCCGGCCTCGCACGGCTGCGTCCGGGTCCCGGCGCCCGAGGCCAAGGGCGTCTACGCCTTCGCGACGAACGGCACGACGGTCGTCGTGCTCTAGCCCAAACCCTGGCGGAGGGTGCCGGTGCGCTCGGAGCGCCGCACTGGTTGGGTGTTCGCCGGGGGGACATGCGCCCGCCACGGTGACGGGGCCCGCGGCCCTGTTCCCGAAGGCGCGTGCACCGCCGACGACCTCGGGAACAAGCGAAGGAGACGGGATGGCGAGCAGGTCCGGATGGCGAGGGCGCGGGCAGCGTGTCGGGATCATGGCCCTGATGGGCATGGCATCGACGGCGCTGATGACCACAACGGCGATCGCCGCACCGGCGCAACAGGACATCGTCGACCGCGACAACAGCGGAGCCGTCGGCAAGGTCGGCCTCACCATCGCCATCAGCCACGACGGCCGCTACGTCCTGCTGGCGGGGTCGGACCTGTGCTGCACGGACGCAAACCACGTCGGCGACGCCTACCTGCGCGACCGCGTCGCGGGCACGACGACGCTCGTCAGCGACGGCGACCACGGACAGATCGGCAACAGCGTCGCCTTTCCCACCGACCTGACGCCCGACGCCCGCTTCGTCGTCTTCGACTCCAACGCGACCAACCTGTCACCCGCCGACGGCAACTTCATCACGACCGACGTCTTCGTCCGTGACCGCCAGGCGGGCACGCTTGACCTCGTCTCCGTCGACAGCGCCGGCCAGCAGAGCAGCAACCGCAACGCGCTGGCCGGCTCGATCAGCGACGACGGGCGCTTCGTCGTCTTCAACTCCCCCGCCGTGCTGGATCCCACGACGCATCCCGGCAAGTCCGGCGTGTACCTGCGGGACCGGCGCCTCAGCACCACGAACTGGATCGGGGACGGCGCCGCCCAGCGCGGCCCCGCGGCCATCAGCGGTGACGGGCGCTACGTCGCGTTCACGAACGCCGGCCAGGCCTATGTCAAGGACATGGGCGGTGGCGCCACCGAGCTCATCAGCAAGGCGCCGACCGGCGATCCCGGTGATGGCGCCACGGCCTCGACGACCATCAGCCCGGACGGGCGGTACGTCGTGTACTCCACCCGCGCCTCCAACCTCGTGCCCGGCGCCGGCGGCGTCCACTCCGACGTCCTGCGCTACGACCGTCAGACCGGGATCACCGACCGCGTGAGCGTGCCGGTCCTGGACTGCGGCGCGGGCGGGCGCGGCGACAACGGCGCGCCCCAGGTCAGCGCCGGCGGGAACCTCGTCACGTGGTCCGGCACCGGTGCCGACCTGGTCGTCAACGACACGAACAACGCCGGCGACGTCTTCGTCCGGGACATGGGGGCCGGAAGGACCTTTCGCGTCGACGTCTCGCCGACCGGCGAGCAGGGCAACGGCACCACCAACGGCGCCGGACCGCTGAGCGGCGACGGGAACTGGGTGGGCTACACGTCCAACTCCAGCAACCTCGTCGCCGATGACACGAACTCGCTTGCGTACGACGCGTTCGTCCGCAACCCGCCGTCGTCGCCCGACGCGCCCGCACCGGCGCCCGCGACGCTCTCGATCGACGACCAGACGGTCGATCCCGAGGGCGATCCGCCGGCCACCACCGCCGCCCCGTTCACGGTGTCGCTGTCTCGCGCGGTGTGCGACGGGCCAGTGACGGTCAGCGTCCGCGCGCTCGACGCCACCGCAGTCGCCGGGGAGGACTACGAGCCCACCAAGACGACGATCACCTTCCAGCCCGGAGAGACGAGCAAGGTGGTCGACGTCCCCATCATCGGCGACACCCGCCACGAGGCCGACGAGACGTTCGTGGTCGACCTGGGGACCCCGACGAACGCGACGATCGCCGACGACACCGGCCTCGGCACGATCATCGACGACGACGCCGCCCGGCCGCCGGTCGCGACGACCGACGCCGCGACCGGCGTGACGACCACCACGGCGACCGTCAACGGCACCGTCAACCCGAACGGCACCACCGCCGCGTACCACTTCGAGTA
>JAOPZJ010000082.1 GCA_025964155.1 Solirubrobacterales bacterium | reverse complement strand
GTTGCCGGCCAGGTCGGTGGCCGTCACGTTGTAGCTGTAGGCCGAGAGCGCCTGGGCGGAAACATTGAGGGTGAACGTCCCGCCCGCCCCGACCGCTGCCGATGTGTACGTCGTGGAGCCCCCCGCGGTCTGGACCGCGACGATCGGGGCACCGCACTCGGAGGTCCCGAGGATCTGGTCCACCGCGAGGAGCGCTCTGTCGTTGTAGGACACGCCGCTGAGCGCACCGGCGACGACGTCTTTGATCACGGCGTTCGTCAGCACGGGGGTCGCCGAGAGGTTGCCCGCGAGGTCCATCGTCCGCGCCGTCAGCGTGACCGGCCCGTCCAGGAGCGAGCTGAGGTTCAGCGTCGCCGAGACCGACGTCCCGGTGGCAGCGACCGTCGCCGTGACGGGCGTCGACCCGGAGGTCGTGGCCGAGAAGACGACGGTCTCGCCCGGCTCAGGAGCCGCGATCGTCGCCGCCACTCCCACGGCGGACTTGCCGGCGTTGTTGATGTACCGCGTGCCTGAGGCCACGGTGCACGCCGTCGCCGCGAGCACGTTGCCGCCGCTGGTGACCGAGACCGCCGTCGGGGCCGGCGGTGCGACGCTGTCGGAGGTCGCAGCGGCGCTCTCGCTGCTGCTGACGCTCTCCACCTGCGCGCCTCCCGCCCCGAGGATCACCGCCCGCACGACGTAGATGTAGCTCGTGCCGTTCGTGCCCGTCGTGTCGGCGTAGGTCGCGCTCGCAGCCGGCGTGCCGCCGTTGAGCGGGCTCGCATAGTTGAAGGATCCGGCCGTGGTGCGCCGGTAGACGTTGTAGCCGACGGCGCCGGACACCGTGGACCAGCTCACGTCGATCCGGGCCGCCGGGGCCGCGACGGCGCTCACCGTGCCGGCCGGCGCCGCCGGCCGCGCGATCACCGTGGCGCTGAGCGCGGCGCTGCTCGCCGACTCGACGGCGGGCGTACCCGCCACGGCGCGGACCACGTAGACGTAGGTCGTGCCGCCGGTCAGCGCCACGCTGGTGTCCGTGTAGGAGGTGACCACGCCGAGCGGCGTACCCCCGTTGACGGCGCTCGCGAAGTCGAAGGCGCCGCTCGAAGTCCGCCGGTACACGTTGTAGCCCGTGGCGCCGGTGACGGAGGCCCACGTGAGCTGCACGCCGCCCGTCGACTGCCCGGCACCGGGATTGGTCGCGGTGGCCGCGGTCAGCGAGGGCGCGGCGGTCGCGACGCTGACCACGGCGCTGTGCGCGCTCTCGGGGCCGGTGAAGCTCCCTCCGAGCACGGGCGTGACGCTGTACTGCCAGCCGCCGTAGGGCACGCCGGTCTCCACGCATTGCAGCGAAGCACCGGTCCCGGTGATCGTCGTGGCGCAGGAGGCGCCGATGGCGGCCGCGCTCGACGAGCCCTGCGGATACCGCGCGACCGTGTAGCCGCCGCCCGCGACCGTCCCCAGCCGGACACCGCCGAAGGTGCTCTGGGTCCACGTAACGGTGACGCTCTGCCCGGAAGCCGTGCCCGTGGGCTGCTGGCCGGACGGCATCGTCGCAGCTGCGGCGGACCCCGCACCAGTCCCCGACGCGTGCCAGAACGCCGCGGCGGGAACGGCGCCGGCCAGCCCCAGAACGACCCACAGGCCCATGAGCATGAGCCTGCGGATCGGCGGCGGTGCGGCGGCGGGGGCCATCGTGTCCTCGGCAGTCGGCGCGCGGCGACGAGGCCGCCGCACCCGACGGTCGTCGGTCCGCTAGCTGATCGTGTAGGCCAGGTTGACCGTGGCCAGCTTGCAGCCGTCCTGGTTTGACGCCTTGTTGTTGAACTTGAGCGTGGCCCCGGTCCAGGTGCCCTTTCCGTTGCCGGTCGGCACCTCGGCGCCGACGGTCATCGCGGCGTTGGCCAGGGTGAAGTCCGTCGCATCGCAGGTCCCGGCGGGGGCGCCGGCGGCCTTGGTGACGGAGCTGATCGACGCGGTCACCGTCGCGACGTAGGCGGGGCCGGAGTTCGGGTTGTCGAACGTGCCGGTGATCGTCTGGGCGCTGTCCCCCGGATACATCGCGGTGAGGTTCGTGGTCTGGTTGACGGTCAGCGCCGACGTGGTGCCCGCAGCGGCGCTGCCGGTCCCGGAGCCTCCGGCGGTCCAGTAGGCGTAGGCCGCACCCGCGATGGCGAGCGCACCGACCAGGACGACGATGAACTTCTTGGGGTGATGCCGGAGCATGCGAACAGCCTTTCGTGGGGGGCCTCTCGAACTGGGATCGACCCAGACCGCTTCTCAGTCATCGGCCGGCGACGGAAAACCTGAAGGGTCAAATTGCAAGTTGGTAGAAATTCTTTACACAAATTCTTTGACCATTCGCGGCTCGCGCGAGGGACGGCGGACGAACGACCCAAAAGAAGTTGGTCGCCGAGCTCGCCGGCGACGGGCGTTACGAGAACCGCCTGGTCATGCGCGTCACGTTCCGCGAGGGGCGCATCGCCGAGATGCTCGAGTACTACGGCGAGCGGGCGCACGAGGCGCTGATCGCGCGGGTGCTCGACATGCCGGTCACGGCCGCCGCCGGCGGGCGCTGAAACGCGCCAGGAACGTGAGCCTCCTCGTCACCGGTGCCACGGTCCGTAGGACGGTCACGCTGCGCCGTTGAGCGTGGCCACGTACTCGGCGCGCAGCGCGAAGGATGAGCGCATCTCGTCCGTCAACTCAGAGAGGAACTCCTCACGGTAGGTGCCGTCGGTCAGCACGGCGATCGCGTAGTACAGCCCGCTCAGCGCGGCGATCGCGCCTGAGACGTGCAGCAGCTCCCGGGTGATCTCCGCGTGGATGCCGATGCTCTTGAGGCTCACGACCGTCTGCGGGAGCTGCCCCACCCAGGCCGTGTACGTCTTGTCCGTCAGGACCAGCATCCCGAAGGCGAGGAAGAAGGCGCCGATCGCGAGGCTGACGACGACCACCTGAAGCGCCTGGCTGACGAACATCACGAGCGCGACGTTCAAACGCTGGCGGGGGTTCAGCGGCGGCCCGGCGCCCACCTGCTCCTCCAATGCGCCGACCTCGCGCGGAAGCCGCACGGCGAGAAACAGCGTTCCGATGCCCGCGAGCAGCACCGTGGTCGCCGTGAGCTTGGCGTCGCTCATGTCGCCGAAGACCTGCCACATCTCCGTGGTCAGGAACAGCACGACGCTGAACAGCAGCATCAGCGGGAGCGCGCGTGCCAGCAGCTGCAGCGACGCGGCGAGCTGCCGCACGAGCCGGCGGGCGGCCCACACGAGGATCGACAGCAGGCCATAGGCGATGATCCCGTACAGGAGCGCAAGCAGCGCGAGGTTGCCCGCGGCGGTGGCGAGCGCGCTCGTGGTCTGCTGGTTGAGGATGGCGGGCAGCAGCGCGGGCACGACGACGAAGGCACCGAGCTCCAATGCGCCGATGTCGTCCGGCCGCGCGATCGCGGAACGTCCACGGACGCGGTTGACGACCGCGGCCGAGCCGACAAGGATCGCCAGCCCACCGAGGAGCGTCGCGACGTTCTCCACGAATGAGAACTGCAGGTCGATGGCGCCGAGCAACTCGACGAAGAAGACGAGGTACAGCAGCGGCACCGCGCGCGTCCACACGTCACGCGAGGCCGAGTAGTCGTCGATGAAGAGCGGCAGCCCGGCCCGGCGGAAGGCGGCCTCATGGGCGGCACGCGCGGAATCGGGCACCCGGACAGGATCACCCGCACGGCGGACGTCAGCGAGATCCGGCTGCGCTCAAGCCCACCAATACCGGAGCCGATACACGCGTGTGCCCCGGCCATCGCGTTGCATCACGAAGCCCCGCGCCTGATGCGTCACCCGGCCCGGATCCTCATCGTCGCGACCCTGCTCCTCGTCGGGCTGCTGTCGGCGTTCGTCATCTCCCTGGCCGGGTCCCAGAGCAAGACCCGCAGCGACACGAGCACGCGCTTCGGCGAACGCGCCACGATCAGCGCGGCCCTGACGGGCTCGCTGTTCGTGGCCTCCTCGAGGGTCTCGGAGGTGGAGAACCCCAAGCGCTTCGGCACCCGCCGCGTCAGCGCCGGGAGTCTGACGGCGTGGACCCGTGCCCGCCGGAACGAGACGGCCGTGCTGCTGGACGACGCGGGGAGGGTCCTCGCCGCCTCGGCGCGTACGCCACTGGCCCTGCTGCGCACGATCCAGGCTCGGCCCAGGTACATCCGTCGGGCGTTGGCGGGCCAGGCGTTCGCGCTGTCGAACGTGCTGCGGTTCCAGGGCCGGCCGTCGGCTATCGAGTTCGCGCAGTCCTTCATGACCCCCTACGGACGCCGCGTGCTCGTCACCGGCTTCCAGCCTCAGCTGCTGTCCTCGTTCTTCGCCGGGTACCTGCGCCAGGTCCCCAACCCGGGGGGTCACGCGTACGTCCTGGACGCCAACGGCGTCATCGTCGGCGCCCCCACGCGAGACGTGAAGCCCTGGCAGCACGTCGGCGAGCCCGCGCTCACCGAGGCGCTCCAGCGTGGACACGCCGGGACCTTCGGCACGACGTACTTCGCCAGCAGCCCGGTCCAGGGCACGGAGTGGCGCTTGGTGCTGACCGCGCCGGAGAGCCGCCTCTTCGCCGCCGTCTCCGGTGCGCGCAAGTGGCTGCCGTGGATCATCATCGCCGCGTTCGCCCTGGCGTCCGCGGTGGCGCTCGTCCTGTTGCACCGGAGCATGCGCAGCGCCGCGGACCTGCATCAGAGCCAGGAGCGCTACGCGCTCGTCGTGCGCGGCGTCAACGACGGCATCTGGGACCGCGACTTCGTCACCGGCGGCCTCTACATCTCATCCCGCTGGAAGGAGATCCTCGGTCTCCCGGCCAGCGTGGAGGACACCACCGACGAGTGGCTTTCGCGCGTCCACCCGGACGACCGCGACACGGTCGCGGACGCGTTCCGCGCACACCTGGAGGGTGGCACGGCGACCCTCGAGACCGAGCACCGGGTCCTGCACAACGACGGCACGTGGCGCTGGGCGCTGGTGCGCGGCGTCGCGACGCGTGACGGCAAGGGCCAGCCCACACGCATGGCGGGCTCCATGACGGACATCACTGCCGCCAAGCAGGCCGAGGAGCAGTTGCGCCAGGACGCGCTGCACGACGCACTGACCGGGCTGGCGAACCGCACGCTGTTCCTGGATCGCCTCATGGTGTCGCTCGCCAAGGGCAGGCGCGACGAGGCGCGGCGCTCCGCGGTGCTCTTTTTGGACCTGGACCGCTTCAAGCTGATCAACGACAGCTTCAGCCATGCCGTCGGTGACGAGCTGCTCGTCGAGCTCGGCCGCCGCCTCACCACGATCCTGCGCCCCGGGGACACGATCGCCCGCGGGGGGCCGGAGAACACCATCGCCCGCCTCGGCGGCGACGAGTTCACGATCCTGCTGGACGACGTCCGCTCCGACGAAGCCGCCGCAGGCGCAGCCGAACGCATCCTGCTCGCCCTCGAGCAGCCCTTCCTGCTGCGCAACCGCCAGGTGTTCGTCAGCGCGAGCGTCGGGATCGCGCTCAGCCGGCCCGGGACCACGCCGGCGGAGATGATGCGCAACGCCGACCTGGCGATGTACGAGGCCAAGCGCCGGGGCAAGGCGCGCTGGGCGATCTACAACGACGCGCTGCACGAGCAGGTCACGACGCGCCTGCAGGTCGAGCTGGCGCTCCGCGACGCGATCGAAGAACGCAGCCTCAGGGTCTTCTACCAGCCGGTGATCGACCTGCGGACCGGGGCGGTGACCGGATTCGAGGCGCTGGCCCGGTGGCCCGAGCACCTGCCGCCAGTCACCCCCGACGTGTTCGTCCCGGTGGCCGAGGAGACGGGGCTCATCGACGCCCTCGGGCGCCTGGTCCTGTCGAGCGCGTGCGCACGCCTGAGCGACTGGCGCAAGCAGGGGGTCGTGAGCGAGCACGTGACGATGAGCATCAACGTCTCCGGCTCGCAGCTGAACGATCCCAACGCGCTGATCGGCGACGTCAGTGCGGCGCTGCAGGCCAGCGGCCTGCCGCCCCAGGCGCTGCGGCTGGAGATCACCGAGGGCACGATCATCAGCGAGCCCGAACGCGTCCATGCCACCCTCGACGCGCTCGAGCGCATCGGCGTGCGCGCCCACATCGACGACTTCGGCACCGGCTACTCCTCGCTGAGCTTCCTGCATCACTTCCCAGGCGAGACGCTGAAGATCGACCGTTCGTTCATCTCGTCGATGCATGAGGACGAAGGGCACTTCGAGATCGTGCGGGCGATCGTCTCGCTAGCCCACAGCCTCACCCTCAAGACGGTGGCCGAGGGCATCGACGACCCCGACCAGCTCGCACTCCTGCGCGGTCTGGGCTGTGAGCACGGGCAGGGCTTCCTGTTCGCCAGGCCACTGGACGCGGTGAACGTCCCCGCGTTCGTGGCCGGCTGGGACGGTGCGGCGGTCGTGTCGCCGGTCCCCGCGCCGGTTACGTCTTGAGGTAGCGCTCCGCTGCCTCCGCCCGCTCCGCCCGGTGGTCGACGATCGGCTCGGGGTAGTCCCTGCCGATGACGCAGCCCGAGGCCTGCTGCTCCTCGTCGCTCATGGTCCACGGCTCGTGGATGCGCTGGTTCGGCACACCATCCAGCTCCGGGACCCAGCGGCGGATGTAGACCCCGTCCGGGTCGAACCGCCGCGCCTGCGTGGTCGGGTTGAACATGCGTCGGAAGTACGGCGCGGGATCGACGCCGGTGGACGCGACCCACTGCCAGTTGCCGTTGTTCTGCAGCGGCTCGCCGTCGAGCAGCTTGTGGGCGAACCAGCGCTCGCCGTGTTGCCAGTCCAGGTGTAGGTCCTTCGTGAGAAACGACGCGACGACCATGCGCGCCCGGTTGTGCATCCAACCGGTGCGCGCAAGCTGGCGCATCCCGGCATCGACAAGCGGAAAGCCCGTGCGGCCCGCCTTCCAGGCGGCGAATCCCTCCTCGTCGTCGGCCCAGCGCAGCGTCCGGTAGCGCTCCTGAAAGGCCGTGCGCGTGTTCGCGGGATGCAGCAACAGGACGTGCGCGTAGAAGTCACGCCAGGCCAGCTGCCGGACGAAGGCCGTGGGCCCCTCTCCGCCCCGGTCCAGGGCGCGCGCTTCGATCTCGCGCACCGAGAGCGTTCCCCACCGCACGTGCGGCGAGAGGACGGAGGTGCCACCGCTCAGGTCGTCGTGACGCTTGGCGTACTCGTCGACCGGGCCGCTCAGCCACGCGGTCAGCGCCTTGCGCGCCGCCGCCTCCCCCGCCTCGCAGACAGGCTCTGGCACATCGTCGGTCAGACCGAGCTCCGTCAGCGACGGGATCGTCCCCCTTGCGAGCGACTCGGGAAGCGCCGGCATGGACCGCGGGGCACCGTGCACGTCCCGCCGCTCAAGCATGGCGTGGGTGCGCCAGAACGGCGTGAAGACGGTGTACGGCCTGCCCGTGCCGGTCCGCGGCTTCCAGACGTCCGCGACGAAGTTGCCCGGGTGCGGGCGCGGTGCCACGTCCGCACCCTGCAGCGCCGCGGTGACGGCCCTGTCGCGGGCGATGGCATACGGGCCTACGTCGCCGGCCCACAGCACGGCGTCGGCGTCGACCTCCTGGGCCAGGCCGACGAGCACTTCGGCGGGGTCCCCGTCACGCAGCACGAGCCCGCCGCCGAGCGCGATGAGCGTACCGCGCAGCTCGCGCAGGCACGCGAGCATGAACGCGGTCCGTGCCGGCGAGGCGTAGCGGCCGCGCACGAGCGCGCGGTCGAGCACGAACACCGGAACGACGCGGTCGTACTCGGCGAGCGCGGCGTGCAATGAGGGATGGTCGTGGACGCGCAGATCGCGGCCGAACCAGACGATGGCAGTGGAGCCGGGCATGGTTGGACTATGGGTCGGCACGGCCACCCGGATGCGTCCTGCGGTTGCGCGCGCACATCCAGCGTGCGGACCGGTGCGGTTTCCTACACTCGGCTGCATGCCCGACCGTGTGGTTCAGGACTTTCCGCTGTTCCCTCTCGGACTTGTCGCGCTGCCCCATGAGTACGTCCCGCTGCACATCTTCGAGGAGAGCTACCGGACGATGATCGGGGAGTGCCTGGAGCGGGGCACCGAGTTCGGGATCGTCTGGACCGGCGAGGACGGCGGTCAGGATGTCGGCTGCGCCATGGAGGTCGCCCGCGTGCTCGAGCGGATGGATGACGGGCGGTTGAACATCCTCTCGCGCGGGACGCGGCCGTTCCGGGTCATCGAGACCGTCGAGACGATGCCTTATCCGGCCGGCACGGTCGAGTTCCTCGAGGACAGCGAGGAGATCGTCGACGACGACGTCGTCGAGCTCGCCCACGCGGCCTACAGCCAGCTCGTGCGGCAGGCGACCGACAGCGAGCTCGACACCGAGGAGCTCGAGGTCATGAGCTCGTACGCGATGGCGGCCACCGTGGAGTTCGGCCTGGAGGCCAAGCAGGGACTCTTGGACCTGCGCTCGGAGAACGCCCGCCTGAAGCTCGTTGCCAGGCTCTTCCGCGCCGCCGCCAAGCGCCTGGAGTTCATCGAGAAGGCCCAGGTGCGCGCGCGTTCCAACGGCAAGGTGCGCTTCGGCTGACTCGCTCCCGGAGCCGACTCCGTCCGGCAGTAGTTGCTCACGCAACGGCTATCGTCAATGCTGCCCGCTCCAAGCCCGCCTGAAGGAGGCCCCATGCAAGTAGAGATCTGGTCTGACATCGCCTGCCCGTGGTGCTACGTCGGCAAGCGCCGCTTCGAGGCCGCACTCGAGCGCTTCGAGCACAAGGACGAGGTCACGGTCACGTGGCGCAGCTTCGAGCTGGACCCCGCGGCTCCGAGCGCGCGCGACGAGGACGGCGCCACCCACCTGGCCCGCAAGTACGGCACCTCCCGTGAGCAGGCGCTCGCGATGCTGCAGTCGATGACCGACACGGCGGCGGGCGACGGTCTTCAGTTCCGCTTCGACAAGGCCCGCGGCGGCAACACGTTCGACGCCCACCGCCTCCTGCACCTGGCCGCCGACCACGACCGGCAGGACGCGATGAAGGAGCGCCTGATGCGGGCCTACCTCACCGAGGGGGAGCTCGTCAGCGACCATGAGACGCTCGTGCGCCTCGGGAGCGAGGTCGGTCTGCCGCCCGACGAGATCCACGAGCTCCTCGCGACGAGCCGCTACGCCGACGAGGTCCGCGAGGACGAGCGCACCGCCGCGTCCCTCGGGGCCAGTGCCGTGCCGTTCTTTGTCGTCGACCGGGCGCTCGGCGCCTCCGGCGCCCACCCGCCGGAGGCGATGCTCGACTTCCTGCGCCAGGGCTGGGCGAAGTCCCATCCGGCCCTCTCCGTGGTCGAGGGCGGCGAGGTCTGCGGACCGGACGGCTGCTGAAGCGCAGCGACCTCCCGAGGATCGGCGCCGCTACGGGACGCGCGCACCCACGGGCTGCGCGTCCCCTGCCAGCATTGCCGGCTCGCACGACGGCTCCGGGACGGGATCCACGGGCTCGGACACGGCAGGCTTGCGCTGCCACGGGGCGCGGCCCTCGGCACCCATCCACGAGCCGGCGAGGATGAGGGCCAGGCCACCGATCGTGGCCACGGTGATGCGCTCGTCCAGGAGCGCCGCCCCGTAGACGACGGCGAAGCCGGGCGCGATGTAGGCGACGAGTGACGCGCGGGCGGGGCCGAGCTCCGCGATCAGCGTGTAGAAGATCAGGAACGCCAGCCCGGTCCCGAGCGCGCCGAGCGCGAGGACGCTGGCGGCCGCGTCCAGGCCAAGCGAGGTCGGCGGGTGAAGCAGCGCGAAGGGCAGCGTGACGATCGCGCTGACGCTCATCGTCGACGCGGCGACCGCTGCGGGCGGCACGCCCGTCATATGGGCCTTGATGAGCATCGCGCCGCCCGCGTAGCAGAGGCCTGCGACGAGGATCCCGCCGCCGGCCAGCAGCGCGGCGCCGTCGCCGCTGAGGTCCACGCCGAAGAGGAGGACGACGCCGAGGATGCCGATGCCGACACCGGCCGCGCCCCAGCCGGTGGACTTCTCGGCGTGATCGAACCGCAGGGCGAGCAGGGCCGTGAAGATCGGCGCGCTCGCGACGAGGATGCCGGCCAGCGCGCTGTCGATGTGGCTCTCGCCGACGCTGATGAGCATGAACGGGACGACGACCTGGATCAGGGCGATGACGACGACGGCGGCCTTGCGCTCGAGCAGCAGCGGGATCGCACCGGCCCTCAGCGCGACCGGCAGCAGGACGAGCGCGGCGAGCGCGGTCCGCGAGAAGACGATCTGCGCGGCGTCCAGGTCACGCAGCCCCACCTTGATGAACAGGTAGGAGGCGCCCCACGTCGCCGCGAGGACGGCCATCAAGATCCACGCGCGACGGTTCATCGCGACCCAGCATGGCAGCCACCAACCAGAAGCGCCAACGACCTTTGGGCGTGCAAGCCATCAGCGGCGCTGATGGGTGCAGGGCTCAGCGCGGCAGTCCGCACACGTCCCTGGCGAGGTCGCGCACGAGCTTGGCCACGCGGAAGAACACCTTCGGTTGCCGCGGCGACGTGTCACTGAAGGCCACGCGACCCTCCTCCGCGCGCAGCGCGTAGCGCAGGATCGAGCTGGGGCCGGGCGGCAGCTGGAGGTTGCGGTCCAGCGGCCCGGAGTTTGAGGTCACGTCGTTCTGGCGGTCCACGGCGCCACCACCGAGCTCGCGCACGATCTCGCGGGCATCGATGAGCTGGTCGGACGTCATCATCCCGCCGCCCTTGCCGTTGCAGGTGACCTCGCCGCCGTCCTGGACCCGCAGCGTCAGCCGGGCGCCGGGGATCGATCCGGTGCGCTGCACGACGAAGAGATCGGCAGACGGCGTGCCGCAGGCGGCGAGCAGCAGCGCGACAACGGCCGCGGACGCTGCCGAATGCACCGTCGCACGCGTGGTCATGCCGTTGCTGACGCGCCGCCGCGCCGCGGATCGCCGGCTCCGGTCAGCGTCGCCGTACCGTCGCCCTCCATGCGCCGCTGCACGGCCTGGACACCGCCGAAGAACAGGTTCTGCTCGCGGAACGGGACGACGGCATGCCCGGCCTCGGCCAGCTCGTCGACCGGAACCCCCGGCTCGGCGAAGACGACGCCGTCCTCGAAGTGCATGCGCGGGGCATGCACCGCGGCGGGGGCGTCCAGGCCATGATCGATGACTCCCACGATGGTCTGCAGGATCGCTGATCGGATGCGGTTGGAGCCCGCCGACCCCAGGACGAGCTCGACGCCGTCCGCACCCAGCACGACGGTCGGGGCCATCATCGACGGCATCCGCCGCCCGGGCGGGAAGGTGTGAAAGCCCAGGGGATTGAGGTCCTCCTCCCCCATGATGTTGTTCGGGTGCATCCCCGTCCCGGGGATGACGACGCCACTGCCCTCGCCGTTGGTGACGGTCACCGAGCAGGCGCGGCCGTCTGAGTCGAGGACCGACACGTGCGTCGTGTTGCCCATGTGGCGGGCCAGGAAGCGCTCCGCGAAGCCCTCTTGCGCCAGACCGGCCACGAACGTGTCGGTTCGCGCCCGCTGCGCGGACTCCATCACGTCGATGAGGCGGGTGGTGGTCACGGGCCCCCGGTCCAGGTCCAGCAGTGCGGCCGCCAGCAGCGGGCCACCGGCGTTCGGCGGCGGATTGGTGAGGACGGTGCGTCCGCGGTAGCCGGCGCGCACCGGCACCCGGGCGACCGCGAGGTACTCAGACAGGTCGACGTCGGTCAGCACTCCACCGCGCTCCGCCAGCCATGCGACGACCGCCCGCGCCGGGGCACCGCGGTAGAACGGGGCCGCGCCCTCGGCGGCCAGGAGCTCCATCGCGTCACCGAGTTCCGGCCAGCGCATGACGTCCCCGGCCCGCAGCGCCCGGCCACCGGGCGCGAAGATCGCCGCGGCCTCGGGCGTGCACACCACCAGCCCCTCGAGGATCGTCGAGACGAAGCCCTGCGCCGCGTTGAGCGGTACCCCCGAGCGGGCCAGGGCGGCCGCAGGGGCGACGAGCTCGCTCAGCGGCACCGTCCCCCAGCGGCGCATCGCCTCCGCGATGCCGGCGGGCATCCCCCAGGCGCCGACCGAGGCCGCGCCCCCGTGGAAGACCTGCGTGGCGTCGCCGAAGTCGACCGTGACCGGGAGCAGCCGCGCCTCCGCGGCCGGCGGCCCGCCGCGACCGGGCGCCACGACGAAGAAGTCCAGCAGCACCGGTTCGGCGTCGAAGCCGACGGTCAGCATGTAGCCGCCGGCGCGCATGCCGGTCAGCTGGGGATCCGCGACGATAGTCGTGAGCATCGCGGCGACGGCCGCGTCGACGGCGTTGCCGCCCTCCCGCAGCA